>NZ_FRXO01000004.1:0-300000 GCF_900148505.1 Pseudoxanthobacter soli DSM 19599
CCGGTGAGGGTGAAGTTGTTGGAGGCGAAGCTGGCGGTGGTGTTGCCGTTGTAGGTCTTGGTCACCGTGCCGGCGAGAACGGCGGAGAGCGACGCCTGGGTGATGGTGCCGACGTTTTCAGAGAGCGAGGTGGTGGTGAGCACGTAGTTGCTGGCGGCCGTCCCCGTCAGGGTAAGGCCGGAGACGGAGACGTTAATGCCGGAGCCGGCATTGGCGGTGGCATAGGTGCCTGTCGCAGGCGAGATCAGCACATCGTCCGATCCCACCACACCCGTAAGGGTGAAGTTGTTGGAGGCGAGGCTGGCGGTGGTGTTGCCGTTATACGTCTTGGTCACGCCGGTGAGGACCGCCGAGAGCGAGGCCTTGGCAACAGTGGCGATGTTGTCTCCGTAGTAGAAGACACGGTAGCTCTGGCCCGACGCACTGCTCGCGTTAACATTTTGCGCAACCATGCTGACGGTGCTTGTACCCGCCGGTGTGGTTGCATTGACAGCGATCGTGCCGCCAGCCAGGGCAATGGTGTCGCCGGCCGGTCCAAAGACATATCGGGCGGGCCCTCCGACCGAGATGACGGACGTCGTGGCCGCGGTGGTGTCGCCGTAGGTCGAATTGGTGGTGACCGTCTGTGCCCAGACAACGGGCGTCAGCGCGTAAAGCGCGGCGTAGTAACCGCTGCTCGGGGGCGCCCAGGTCGTTTCGAAATCCCAACCCGCGCTCGAAGCGGTGGCGACGAAAGAGGCGGTGTCCTGGAATTCGGCAGGCGTGAGGTCGCTGGAGTCTGTGACGGTGCCCGTGCCGTTGAAGACGCCCGGGGTGAGGCTCATGGTCCAGTAGGACGCCGTTATCGTACCGTCGTTCGATCCAACGAGTGCTCCAATGACCGTCTCTGTTCCCGATACGCTACCGATGGCATAGGTCTTGTCAATGCTTCCAGTACTGTAACCTACGAGACCCCCGACCACATCGCCGGCCGCGACATCCCCGGTGGCGTAAGCATTCTCGATCGTGCCGCTATTGTTCCCGACGAGGCCGCCTGCGAACAACGGGTCGCTACCGGACGAGGTCACTGTTCCTGTCGCATAGGCCGTCGATATCGAACCCGCGTTAAATCCAACGAGTCCGCCGATCGAGTTGTTGCCCGTCACCGCCGTGGTCGAGAAGACGTTCTCCAACAGGCCGTCATTGTTTCCCACGAGGCTGCCGGCGGCCCAGTTCGAGCCGGTCACGGACCCGCCGACGAGGCCGACATTCCGGATAACGGAGCTACCCGCGGCGTTTCCGAACAAGCCCGCATATGCATCCGCAAAGGAGGAGCGGTCTATGAACAGGTTTGAAACGGTGTGACCGGTTCCGTCGAGAGAGCCGGTGAACGCGTTCGAAGCATCACCGATCGGAGAGAATCCGGTCGCGGTGTTCCACATCTGGGACGCCTGCTGCGTCGCGGACAGGTCGATGTTTGCTCCGAGCGTGTAGGCTGCGTCGAGATTCAACGTCATCAACTGAAGCTGGTGCGCGTTGACGACGGTCGTGGACCACTCTGATCTCAGGAACGGACGGGTTTCGCCGGAAATAAGATACCAGGTGTTGTTGAAATCGAAGCCCGTATATGTGCTTTCGGCGAAAGCATTCGCCGTGGCGAATGGGGTGGCCGCCGTTGATTGAGGATCGCTGCCGATGCCGGTGGTCATGCCCGACGTGCCGACGTCCCAATAGCCGGAGGAGATGGAGCCGGTGTCGCTGCGACCGGCAAATCCGCCTGCGAAGCAGGCTGCGGGTGCGCAAGCCGCGGCATCGACAGCGCCGGTCGAATAAGCCCTCGTGATGGAGCCATAGAAATTGTCGCCGACGAAGCCACCGACGAGGCTGTCGTTCCCATCAGGCGAGATGGCCGTCAGGGTTACGGCACCCGTGGAATAGGAGTCGGTGATGGAGGCATCTTGCAGGCTGCCGACAAAACCGCCGACGGTATCTCCGGATTGCATATCGTCGCTGCTCGAGACCGCGCCCGTTGCATAGGACTGTATCACCGAGCCGGCATGGCTGCCGTCGTCGCTGTTTTTCAGCGTTCCCGCGAACCCGCCGACCGCCTTGCTGCCGGAAACGGCACCACTGGCGTAAGAATTGACGATGGTCGTGCCGCCAGCATAGCCGATAAGACCGCCGGCAGAATGCAGCGAGGTGACAGTGCCGGTTGCGTAAAGGCTTCCGTAGGTCGCGCTGGACGTATAACCCACGAGTCCGCCGACGGAGTCAGCGCCGGACACGTTCGCCGTGCTGTACGAAGCGGAGACGGCGCTGCCTTCGTCGTGCCCGATCAGACTGCCGACTTCGCTTGCACCCGTGATAGTGCCACCGACGAGGCCGACGCGAGTGATGCCGGCGGAATTCGTAACCCCGAACAACCCGACCTGGTCGGTCTGGGGCCTGTCGATCGTGAGGTTCGAGATGGTGTAGCCGTGTCCGTCGAACCTCCCGCTGAACGTCACGATGGCGTTGCCGATCGGCACGAAGCCGGCGGCACTCCAGATGCCCGCGGCATCGGTACCGGCGGTGGCGCTGGCGTCGATATCAGTGGAGAGCGAATAGACGCTCGATGGGTCAGCGCCCGCCAGCTGCAACTGATGCGCATTGGAGATCGATATCTCGCCGTTGACGCTCGGGGCGGCCTCCCATCGGCCGATCGGTCGGATCTCGCCCGTCTGGAACCAATTGGAATTGAAATCCCAGCCGGAATAGGAACTCGAGTCCCGCGCCTGGGCCGTCGTCAGGCCGAAGCTGTCGGCAGAGCCGGCTGAATGGACCTGACCTGTCGTGTCCACGTCCCAATAGGAGCTGTCGACCGTTCCCCAGGTGGTGTTGCTGCCGACAAGACCACCGACATTGTTCGAACCGGTGACGGCGCTGCTCGCGTAGGTGCCGGTGATCGTGCCGTCCTGGTTAGTTCCGGCGAGACCGCCGACGCTGTCGGTTCCCGTGACGCTGCCAAGAGCATAGGAATCGGTGATGGCGCCAAAATTCCAGCCGGCGAGGCCTCCCGTTTTCGTTGTGCCCGTTACGGAGCCACTGGCATAGGAGTCTTCGATCAGCGCGCCGGCCAGGCCAACAAGCCCTCCAACGCTATCGCCGGACCCCACCACCGAGCCGGTGGCATAGGACTTCGAGACAGTGTCTCCGGTTGTTCCTGCGAGGCCGCCAACATAATTCCGGCCGTTGACCGCACCGGTTGCATGGGACCCGGTGATCGTGGCCTGAGAGTTGCCGGCAACCCCGCCAACATAGTCAACGCCGCTGACGGGTCCCGTGGCGTATGAGTCCGTGATGCCGCGACCGCCGCCGGAATTGAGGCCGACGAGGCCTCCGACAAAAGAGCTGCTACCGACGACAGACAGGTTGGTCGAGGCATTGGAGACGAGGCCGGCTGATGAGCCCACGAGCGAGCCGACACTGCCTCGACCGACTACGCTGCCGTTCCGGAGATTGATGTCGCGAACAGTGGCGCTGTAGGTTGTTTCGGCGAACAGGCCGACATTGTCGACGCTGGGGGCGTCGATCTCCAGGTTTGAGATGGTGTTGCCGAGACCGGCGAAAACCCCCGTGAACGAACCCGAGACCAAGGCATTCGAATAGACCGTCCCCGATGCGTCGAGACTCTGGGCCAAAGCATAGGCGCCCGAGAGACCGCTGCTGTCGATCCCGTCGAGATCGGCCATCGAATGGATCAGCGTGTAGTTCTGAAGTGAGCCGGCAGTACCGATCTGCAGGGTGGCGTTGGCCCCCGAGAGGGTGATCGGCGCATTGACGATGTAGTCGTAGCTGGAGCCATACTGGATCACGAGCCCGGCACTCTGGCCGGTCGCTGTGACGGAGGCATTGAAGATGACGTTGGCGGCAGCGGCGAGCGTCAACGTCGTATCTGCCGACCAGGAAATCGGGGCCGCGACGACGATGTTGCCTTCCTCGCTTCCAGTGCCGGCCGAAGACGCCGTCGTGACCGTCACGTTGGCACTGGCGAGGGCGCTCTCCAGCTCAGAGACGCTCAGATAAGCATCTTCGCCCATGGCCGCGATCGTCGGAGGGACGGTAACGCCGCCGGTCGATCCGTCATATATGGTGAGATTGTAGGGGTCGAGAAGGAGGGTTCCGATGGCGCCACGCTCGGCAGTCAGGTCGACCTTGCCGCGGAAATCGAGCACGGCCTTTCCGGAAATCTCGGCATTGCCGCCGTCACCGTTGCCCGAGCCGCGGGCAGTGAGGTTGCCTTCGAATGTGGTGAGGTCGTCCGACCAAACGACGATCTGACCTCCGTCACCTGCCGTTCCATCGGCGACGAGACTGGCACCTGCCGCGACCGTCGTGGTCGAAGCCGTGGCGACTGCCTCCGGAAGCAGCTTCTTCGCGGCGTCCTTGCCGCCCTGGAAGTCGCCGCCGATCAGAATGACGCCGCCTGCGGTGCCGCTGACATCCACGACCGCCGTGTCGGTGAGGGTGACGGCCTTGCCCGCGACGACCACAGTGCCACCAGCGGCGTTCGCACCGGAGCCCTCGGCCGAAAGCGTTCCGGAGATCTTGGCAGAGCCGCCGGACACGCGAATGTCGCCGCCCTTCCTGGCGCTATTCTGCGCCGTGAGCTTTCCGTTCCGGGCCTTGCCGCCGGTCTGGCTGGCAACCGGCTTCGATGCGGTGATGGTGCCGCCCGCCTCGACGGAGCCATCATCGCCAGCCGTCAGGAAGATGCGGCCGCCCTTCGTGGCAGTGCCCGTCGCGGCGACGATCCCGCCGGTGTTGCCGGCGAGTGCGTAGACGTTGCCGCCGTTGGCGCGCAGCTCCGCCGCAGCCGCCTGAATCTTGCCGCGGGTCTTCACCTCTGTGTCGGCGCCGCCGACCTTGACCTGGAACTTGCCGCCATCGAGATCGCTGTCGCTGACGAGGACCTCGTAACCGGCGGCGAGGGCAGCCGTGCCCTTCGGCGCAGTGATCGTGCCGGTGTTGTCGACGGCGCGGGCGATGAGGGCCACGTCCCCGCCGAGGGAGCCGATGGTGCCGGCGTTGACAACGGTCGCCTTCGACGAACCGGAGAACGTCATGCTGCCGCCGTTGAGGAAGTCGGCGTCGGCTATATCGAGAGTGGAGGCGACGAAGGACCCGCCGGTTGCAACCTTGCCGGTGGAGCTGACGGTGACGCCGGCCGGATTGACCAGGTAGACGGAACCCGAGGCCGAGAGCGAGCCGTCGATGCGGGAGGGGACGTTGCCGGTCACGCGGTTGAGGGTCGAGCCCGAGCCGTTATTGAAAGTAACGGCGTTGCGCTGGCCGATCGAGAAAGAGCCCCAGTTGATGATGGCGCTGCGGCTCGATTGATTGACGACGAGGCTTGTGCCAGAGCGGGTGAGGATCGAGGCGGCGCCGAAGGCAACCGAGCCACCAGTCGGCAGCGCCGCAATTATCGGCGAAGAGACCGGCAACGATTGTGCGGCCACAGGCGTCACGCCCGCGACCACAAGAGCGACGCTCGTCATCAGGCTCATCGAGCCGTGGCTTCGCTTCGCGCGCATTTGCTTCCCCCGCAATTCGCCCTGCTCAACTCTCCTGCCGGCAGCAAACCGCCGCCGTCGCACGGCACCCGCCACCTTCGGCGCCGGTCAGCACGCAGAGTCGTCTAAGGTAACCATAAGTTAGGGTTGCATTGCGCTGTCAACGCCTAGCTCAGAATGCGGGCCGCCTATTTTTGACTTCACTTTTGAGGTGCGCTTCGCTGTGGACAGGCCGCAGGCGGCAATTCCAGATTGTCAGCCGGCGGACCCGGGTTGCTGCCACGGCTTACCGCTCGCTGTCCGCTGTTTGGAACGCGGGAATGCCGTTGAAGACGTTCCGTGTGGGCGCGCTTCGATCCTGGTTCATCCATCGGCGACACCCGCCCGGTCGCATCCGGTGGCGCCATCGGTGCCGTTGCTATTCCCTGAGGCGGCTTTATGAGTCTTCCTAGTGGCTGCGAAGCTCCGGCATTTGCCGGGTGGCGGATGTCGCCGACAGGGACGCGCATGATTCGGTTGCCCGGGCCGTGCGGTCAGGGGGACGCATGGCACGGGACCTGCATGCGATCGGCCCCGTCGTTCGGCCGGTCCGGATGCGACGACAGCTGATGCGTATGCGATGCAATCGGGGGGAACATGACGGTCGCCGGTTCGGATAACGAAGAAATATCGCCTGCAGACGTCGACATCACCGCCTTCGATAAGAAGGCGTGGCTGGCGTCTCACGACCATGGCCTTCATCAGGGCCTGGGCAGACGTCAGGTGCAGATGATCGCCATCGGCGGCGCCATCGGCACCGGCCTGTTTCTCGGCGCTGGCGCCCGCCTCGAGCAGGCCGGGCCGTCGCTGGCCCTCGTCTACCTCGTTTGCGGCGTGTTCGCGTTCCTCATCCTGCGGGCGCTCGGCGAACTGGTGATGCACCGCCCGAGCAGCGGCAGTTTCGTCTCCTATGCCCGCGAGTTCCTGGGAGAACGTGCCTCCTATGTGGCCGGCTGGCTCTACTTTCTGAACTGGGCGATGACGGGTATCGTCGATATCACCGCCGTCGCGCTCTACATGCAGTACTGGGACGCTTTCACAAGCGTGCCGCAATGGGTGTTCGCGCTCGTCGCGCTGTGCATCGTGACCGCGCTCAATGTCGTCAACGTCAAGTATTTCGGCGAGATGGAGTTCTGGTTCGCCGTCATCAAGGTCGGCGCGCTGAGCCTGTTCCTGATCGTCGGCGTGACGGTACTCGGCGTCGGCTCCGGCGTCGCCGGGCATCCGACCGGCATTCACCTCATCACCGATAACGGCGGCTTCTTCCCCCACGGCATTCTGCCGGCTCTGGTGCTGATCCAGGGCGTGGTGTTCGCCTATGCCGGCATCGAGCTCATCGGCATCGCCTCCGGCGAGTGCAAGGACGCGCGCACGGTGCTGCCGCGGGCCATCAACGGCGTGATCTGGCGCATCGCGCTGTTCTATGTCGGATCGGTGGTGCTGCTGGTGTGCCTGCTGCCCTGGAACCAGTACCACGCCTCCGAAAGCCCGTTCGTCACCTTCTTTGCTGCCCTCGGCATCCCGGGCATCGGAACGGCGATGAACATCGTGGTGCTGACGGCGGCCATGTCCAGCCTGAACTCGGGTCTCTATTCGACAGGTCGCGTGCTGAGGTCGCTGGCGATGGGCGGGTCCGCGCCGCCGCTGCTTGCGAAGCTGAACGCCCATTCCGTCCCCTTCGTCGGCATCATGGTCACCGTGGCGATCTATGCCGTCGGCGTGGTCCTGAACTATCTGGTGCCGTCGCGTGTGTTCGAGATCGTGCTCAACATCGCCTCGCTCGGCATCATCTCGACGTGGGGCTTCATCCTCGTCTGCCAGCTTCGCCTGCGTCAGGCGATCGCCAAAGGCGAGGCGGAGCCGGTGAGCTTCCGGATGCCGGGCGCGCCCTTCACGACGTGGCTGACACTCGGCTTCCTTCTCTGCGTGCTCGTGCTGATGGCGTTCGACTATCCGAACGGCACCTTCACCGTTGCCGCGATCCCGTTCCTCGCCGTGCTGCTTTGGCTCGGGTGGTTTTTCCTGCGCCGGCTCCAGCCCATGAAGCCGGTGATTCCCTCGGCGATTCTCACCGACCGGGTGCTGGGTGAAGGACGGCCGAAGTCCTGAACGGCTTGCGGGTCGGCCCTACAACGGCCGGCCCGCCAAGACCAAGATGGACTGAAGCCAAATCGACAGGCTCCGTCGCGGTCGCAACAGGGCCTTTCTTATGTCAGCGATGACGGACCCACTTGTCAGCTGTAACGGACCCATTGAGCAATGCCGGGGTCTGCAGCTCAACATTGCCGGCCAATGGGCGGGCGCGACGGTGGAAAACGATCTCGTCGGAGACGATTGACTGGCAGGCGAACTTGGACAGGTGCGCAAGGTAAGAAAGGCACCGATCCGCTGCGAGGAAGAGACCAACCTTGTCGCTTTGCACCCGTCGCCGCGGCGTGACAAACGACGGATTCGGCGAGGGGGAGGGACGGGCGTAACGCCGACGCGGACAAGCGTCTGATGTCCCTCGGAAGGGGCGCCGTCGACGCGCTCACTCGGCTATAGAGCATAACCCTTTCAGATCGAACCGATCTGAACGGCAATAATATGCCCAAGCCTTTGAATCTGGAGCGATTTCTGGTCGATCTGATGAGTCCATCAGATCGGAAAGCGCTCTAAGCTCGCGCGACATCCTCGTCAGAACGAGACGACGAGCCTTGCCTGAACCGTGACGGTGCCACGATTGGTGCTTGGCCCGTTCGTGAGGGCAACACCGGCCACCGCGCCCGCCTGGACGTTGTTGGCGAGGGTGTAGTCGAGCCCGGCGCCGACGCCGACGAGGGTGGTGTCGGCGTTCTGCTCCAGCGTCGAGAGCGCGTCGAGATTGTAGTTGTGCCCGTAGCCGACATCGACGAAAGCATAGGGAGAGACGGCGTCCTGCAGGGCGCCGATAACCGGTGCGTTGAGGCCGAGGCGCCCAAGGGCGGTAAACACCGGCAGGCGGAGCTCGTTGCGCAGCACGAAGCCGCTGTCGACACTGCCGTCGTCAAGGGTGTAGCCGCGCGTGCCGTAATAGCCACCGATGGCGAGCTGCTCGGTGTCCGGCAGCGCCTGGCCTGCGATCTGGCCGGTGAGGGAGACGTTCCAGAAGAAGCCGGAGAGCCACGGAATGGCCGCGAGCGGCGTGACCTGGGTAATGTTGCCGAAGATATAGGCGTAGTTGATGTCGGTGACGCGCCCGTTCGAGTAGGTATTCCACGTTCCGCTGGTATTGCCGCCGACCACGCCGCCGGGATTGACCACGAGGCGCAGGTCGATGGCTGTGGAGCCGTTGTCCGCATGCTGCCAGGAACCGCTCCAGCCGGCGATGAGATCGAAGACGCCGGCGCTGCCTTTCGCCACTTCGATGCCCTGGTACCGGGTCTTGCGGGCGGCCCATTTCGGCGCCACGCCGAAATAGAGGTCGCCCCATCCGGCGAGACCAGCGGCGAGATTCGACACGGCGGAGCGATAGAGGATCGGCAGCTCGAACGTGGTGTTCTGGAAGGTCAGGATGTCGCCGAGGCTCTCCTGGCTGGTCGCCACGAAGCTTGGGGTGATCTCCAGGGCCTGGCGCGCGAAGGTCGGAATGGCGATGCGGCCGGCGTGGCTGACATAGTCCGGCCAGTGGGTGCCGGACAGGTTGATGGATGCCGGATCGGAAAAGAGGTTGCCGCTTCCAGTGAGCTGATAGGACAGCGTCAGATCGTGCAGCGCCTCGATTCCGGCACCGAAGCCGACGAAGTAGCGGTTGAGATCGGTCTCCTTGGTGCCGGTGTTCGACCAGCCGGCAAAGACCTGCCACGGCTTCTTCCGGGTGACCTCAAGGGTGAGGTCGCTGGCGCCGAGATTGGAGCCCGGCTCGAAGACGCCGTTCAACTGGCGGTATGGGAACCGGTTCAGCCAGTCCAGATCCTCGGAGATCTGAGCCGCCTCGATGATCTGGCCTTGCGGCGCTCGCACCGCGTTCACCAGTCCTGCGTCCGCCGTGCCGATCGCAGCCGATCCGCCCTTGGCTTCAAGGGCCGAAATCTGGTCCTTGACCTGAACCTTGCCGGCGCGGAACGGGACGACGCGCAGCTGCAGCACGCCCGACGTGACTTCCTGCGGGGGGGCGGTGACGGAGACGAACGGCCGCCCGGCCTGTCGATAGGCCGTCGCGATCGCGGCCTGGGCGTCGGCGACGAGCTTGCGCGACAGCGGCTTGCCGACGAACGGGGCGAGAACGGTCTTGAGCCGGTCGGTCGACAGCCCTTCGACGCCCTCGAACGAGAGGCCGGCGGGCGGCCTGGACAGCACGGCATCGTTGAGCCCGATGACGCGGATACCGGCTACATCGACACCGAGCGGGGAAGCATCTTCGGTCACCGTCGGACCGGTGGAACTGCGCAGTCCGCCGCCGCCGCTCGATACGATCGGCGGCAGGTTGCGCTCCACCACGCCGCGCGCCTGCGCCAGCACCGCTTCGGGCATCAGAGTTGCCGCGACGATGGCGGCCGAGCCGAGCAATCCCGCAACCCGGCTGTGCTGTCCGATCGTTCTGCCTTCGGCCTTCTGCCGGCGCGATCCGTTGCCGGCGCGGCTTGCCAGAGAGCAGCCGGCTAAAGGCTTTCGGGTTTTGCGAGAGCGATCGTCGGACTTCATCACGGCGGGCTTTCAAGAGGTCGGCATCACAACCGGCGTGAGGCTTGACGAGGGAAGATGGCCCGATTCAGAGCGGGAAGAAAGTGCAATGAGGCAACATGTTGTGAAGTCATGTCGCAATTTCGCCGGCACCTCGCCGCAAGCGTGGCGCGGCCGAATGGAGGTGACGCTCTCAACTCCCGAGTGTGACGGCGACGTTGACCGCGGCCGCGACGAGAACGGTGTTGAAGAAGAACGACACGATCGAATGCACGAGATTGACGCGACGCATCGCCGAACTGGTGACATTCGTGTCGGATGTCTGAGCTGTCATGCCGATGACGTAGGCGAAATAGAGGAAGTCGGTGCCGCAGGGCTCGTCTGTGCCCGGAAAGGCGAGCCCGCCCCGTGGCTTGCGCGGCTTGTCGGGCACTCCGGCGGCATTCAGGCTCGGCTGCCAGTACAGATGCGCGTAGTGGGTCGCCGCCATCATGTGGATGGTGAACCAGCCGAGCGGAACCGCCGCGAGCGTCAGCGCCAGCGCGACGCCGCCCGGTTCGGACTTGTTGTTGATGAGCAGAAATAGCGACGCCACGGCGACCACGATGGCAGCGAACGTGACGAGGAAGATGATCCACACCGGCTCGTCGGATGCCGCGGCATGCCGCTTGAGATAAGACGGCGTCATGCGCGGCACGCCGATGCCGGTGAGCACCAGATAGACGACGAAGAAGGCGTTGGCGGACACCGGCACAGCCAGTTCTCGCCGCATCAGCCATGCGGCGAAGAAGCCGGCCGCCGCGCAGAGCGCGGCGATATAGAACGGCACATGGCGCCTGAACGGAAGACTGAATCCGCCGCTTCCGCTTGCCAACGCCGTTGCCTCAGTAGACCACGACGGAGCGGATCGACTTGCCTTCGTGCATGAGATCGAACGCGGTGTTGATCTCCTCGAGCGGCATGGTGTGCGTGATCAGGTCATCGATGTTGATCTTGCCGTCCATGTACCAGTCGACGATCTTCGGCACGTCGGTGCGGCCGCGGGCGCCGCCGAACGCGGTTCCCTTCCACACACGGCCGGTCACGAGCTGGAACGGACGGGTCGCGATCTCACGGCCCGCTTCGGCGACGCCGATGATGATCGACTCGCCCCAGCCACGGTGACAGCACTCGAGCGCCTGGCGCATGACGTTGACGTTGCCCGTGGCGTCGAACGAGAAGTCCGCCCCGCCGTCCGTCAGATCCTGAATGGCCTGCACGACCTTGTCGTTGCCGACCTCCTTCGGGTTGACGAAATGCGTCATGCCGAACTTGCGCGCCATCGCCTCCTTGCCGGGATTGATGTCGACGCCGATGATCCGGTCGGCGCCGACCATCCGCGCGCCCTGGATGACGTTGAGGCCGATGCCGCCGAGACCGAACACCACGACATTGGCTCCCGGCCACACCTTCGCGGTGTAGATCACGGCGCCGATGCCGGTCGTCACGCCGCAGCCGATGTAGCAGATCTTGTCGAACGGGGCGTCCTCGCGAACCTTGGCCACCGCGATCTCCGGCAGCACGGTGAAGTTCGAGAACGTCGAGCAGCCCATATAGTGGAACACTTCGCCGCCGTCGCACGAGAAGCGGGAGGTCTTGTCCGGCATCAGGCCCTGACCCTGGGTCGAGCGGATCGCGGTGCAGAGATTCGAACGCTGCGAAAGGCAGGTCTTACACTGGCGGCATTCGGGTGTGTAAAGCGGGATGACGTGATCGCCCGGCTTCACGCTGGTGACGCCCGCGCCGACTTCGCGAACGATGCCCGCGCCCTCATGGCCGAGGATCGCGGGGAACTTGCCTTCCGAATCGAGACCGGAGAGCGTGTAGGCGTCGGTATGGCACACACCGGTCGCCATGACCTCGATGAGGACCTCGCCAGCCTTGGGCCCGCCGATCTCGACGGTTTCGATCGTCAGGGGCTTGTTCGCCTCCCAGGCAACGGCGGCTCTGCTCTTCATGTCGATCTCCTTGTCGGTGGTCCGCGGCGGCCGTTGTTCGCGTCCGCGCCGGCTCGGCCGCCGGTGGCGCGGATCCCTGTTCCCTCAGCGTGTTTAGAGCATCCCGGGTCGAAGTGCGAAGCGGTTTTGGAAGCATCCGAATGTGGGCGTCGCGCTTTCTGCGGGGGCCCGGATGCCCTTATGTAGACCTCCGAGGAAGCCGTCGATTCGAGCGGCAAGCCGTCCGCCGGCGGCGGACAGAGGGAGAAACGCATGCCGATCTACGCCCTTGACGAGGTGGTCCCCGATATCGCCGCAGATGTCGCCTGGATCGCGCCGGATGCTGTGGTGGCGGGCAATGTCCGGATTGCGACCGATGCGAGCATCTGGTTTGGGGCCGTGCTGCGCGGCGACAACGAGCGCATCGACATCGGCCGCGGCGCGAACATCCAGGACGGGTGCGTGCTTCACACCGATCCCGGCAAGCCGCTGACGGTCGGCGAGCATTGCACCATCGGCCACCGCGCCATCCTGCACGGCTGCACGATCGGCCCGCAGTCGCTCGTCGGCATGGGCGCGACGATCCTGAATGGCGCCGTCATCGGTCGCAATTGCATCATCGGTGCCAATGCGCTGGTGACGGAGGGAAAGGTCATTCCGGACAACAGCCTGGTCGTCGGCGCTCCCGGCCGCGTGGTGCGGGAACTCGATGCCAAAGCCGCCGCGGAACTTCTCGCCTCGGCCGAGCACTATGTCCGCAACGGACGCCGGTTCTCGGCCGGGCTTCGGTCCGTCTGAGGACATGAGGGCCGGGAAGTCGCCGTTTCCCACCGCCCGCCCGGTGCGGTGACGGGTAAGGAGAAGCCAGATGCAGCGCGTGACGATCACCCTCGACGACGATCTGATGGCGGAGATCGACGCCTTCATGTCAGCGCGCGGATACGGCAACCGGTCGGAAGCGATCCGCGATCTGGTCCGGGCCGGTTTCGGTGAACTCGGAACGGGTGGTGACGACGACCGGCCCTGCGTCGCGGCGCTGGTCTATGTGTTCGATCACGAACGGCGTGATCTGGCCCGGCGACTGACCAATGCCCACCACGACCATCACGATCTCTCGCTCGCCACCACGCACGTTCATCTCGATGCGGAAACCTGCATGGAGGTGGCGTTGTTGCGAGGGGCGGTGGGCGAGGTCAGGCATTTCGCCGATCACGTGATGGCCGAACGCGGCGTGCGCCACGGCCGGCTGGTGACGGTGCCGGCGGATGACGCGGGCGGCACCGAAACCGGACAGCCGCGTCACGACCATTCCCACAGCGATTGACGAGCCGGCGGGCTCCGTCATCCGCCGGTCTGTCGCCCGTTTCGGCCGGGCTCAGCCAGCCTTGAGCGCACTCCATGCGGAGACGAAAGCCGCCGCCGCCGTGCCGACGTCTGCGGCCGACATTCCGGGCTTGTAGACGGCCGAGCCGAGGCCGAAACCCGCGGCTCCGGCATCCAGATAAGGCTTCATGTTCGAAGGCGTGATGCCGCCCACCGGCAGCATCCGCGTTCCTTTCGGCAGCACGGCCTTGATGGCCTTGACCACCGGCGGACTGATCATCTCGGCCGGAAACAGCTTCAACGCCGAGGCACCGGCCGCGAGCGCGGCGAAGGCCTCGGTCGGTGTCGCCACGCCCGGCGTGCAGATCAGGCCGGCGGCCGCCGCGGCGGCGATCACGGCGGTGTCGGCGTGGGGCATCACGACGAGATCCGCGCCGATGTCGGCGAGCTTGCCGACCTGCGCGACCTCGAGCACCGTGCCGGCGCCGACGATGGCATCGGCCGGCAGCAGCCTGCGCACCTTCTCGATGCTGACGAAAGGCTCCGGTGAATTGAGCGGAACCTCGATCAGCCGGAAACCGGCCTCGTAGAGAGCGGACGTGATCCCCTCGGCTTCATCCGGCCGCAGGCCGCGCAGGATGGCGACGAGAGGCAGGCGGGAGAACGCGCCGTCGAAGCGGTCGGAAATCGCTGTCATGGAAGCACCTGTCATGGAAGCACCTGTCAGAAATGCGCCGGCTGGCCGGCGACGAGGCCCGCGGCGACGGCAAACTGGAACAGCCCGGTGGGCGCGGTGTTTTCGAGCACGGCGGCAGGGCTGACCTCGAACGCGGCGAGGGCATTCTGATAGCGGCGGCAGAGTGCGCCATCGCCGATGAGCACCAGCGGTGCGCCCGGCGTGTGTGCGAGATGCGCGAGGCCGGACACCAGTTCCTGCCCGATCAGAAGGCCGGAGAGATAATCCGGCAGCGCTGCGTGAGGAAGACGGCCGGTGAGGCCGAGCGTGCGGGTCGCGAACAGCTGGTGCGGCAGGTCGCCGGGACCGCCCTTGCGCGCATCGGCGAGGCCGCGGGAGAAGCCGGAGCCGTCCGTCTCGCGAATACCGTCCGTCGGCATCAGGCGGCCGAGGATGGAATGGCGGGATAGAACGGCGAACAACTCGCCGGTCATGTAGCTGACGAAGGACACGATGCGCCCGTCTTCGATGAACGCCCACTTCGAATGGGTGCCCGGCAACACGACGCAGGCGCGTGCCGAAAGCTCGGGATGAAGCGCGAGCGCGCCCGCGATCTGGATTTCCTCGCCCCGCATCACGTCCGGCGTTCCGTCGGCCGGATCGTAGAGCACGCCGGGCGCGATACGGATATCGGGGCCAAGACCGCTCTTCACGACTGCCGCCTGGCGGGCGAGCGCGGAGATGTCGGCCGGACAGGTGATATAGGGCGCTTCCGTCCAACCCTGGGCGCTGCCGACCATACCGCCGGCGACCACGGGCAGGTGTGGCCAGCGCGCGATGTCATCCCCGCACAGCGCCCGGAAGGCCGCCTCGAAGCCGCGGACGCCCGGCTCCGGCAGGTTCTGGATGCCGTGAGCACTGCTCCGTTCGCGCAGCACGACGCCGTGCGCATCCATCAGGAACGCGCGCAGGCTGGATGTGCCCCAGTCGAGCGCCAGCAGCACGGGCTGCACCTCGTCGTCAGTCGTCATCGACGCCTCCATCCCAATTCCCCGGATATCGCCTCGGCGACGGCGCGAACGGCCGGCGCGACCTCGTCCATGCGCTGCTCGCTCATGAATGGGGCTGCGCTGGCGACGCTCAGCGCCGCCACCACGCGTCCCGAGGCATCGCGCAGCGGCGCGGCGACGCAGCGGATGCCGATCTCGTTTTCCTCCCGGTCGAACACGATGTCGCGCTCGCGCGCGGTCAGCATGTCGCGACTGTAGTCTTCCCACGCCGGCAGGCGCGGCCCGGTGTCGTCAACGCCGGCTCGGGCCAGCGCCGCATCATAAAGAGCCTGCCAGCGATCCGGATCCATGCCGAGCATCAGTGCCCGGCCGACACCGGTGCTCGCAAGCGGCATGCGGGAGCCGACCCGCGAGCGCATTTCGAGCCCTCGCCGACCCGGGACCTTGGCGAGATAGACGACATCCGGCCCTTCGATGGTGCCGACGTGGACCGTGTCGCCGACCTCGTGAGCGAGCCGCTCGCAATGAGGCAGGACGAGCGCCACGAGCGGGCGCTGCTCCAGCGCCTTGTCGCCGAGCCCGATCAGTTTCGATCCGAGGAAATAGCCGTGATGGGGAATTTGATGCAGGTAGCCGGCGGCCACGAGGGCGCCGAGCATCCTGTGGGTCGTGCTTCGGGGCGTACCGAGCCGAGCCGAAAGGCCCTGAACGTCGCGGACGCCATCTGCTACGCATTCGAGCAGGGTCAGGCCGCGAAGCAGCGTCTGCGCGCCGGCAGGTTGCGAGCCGTCGCCTTCCGACGGCCCGTTTCGCGAGGCCAGCGTCGCCTGCGATGAACGCGGGTGCGGGTTGCGCGTTCGCGCAGGCGTCCCTTGCCCTTCATCGTTCATGACAGACCGCCCCGCTCAGCGCCGTGTTGTCGGCTTGCTTAAGGGCAGGGGAGGTGTGTGTCAAATAGCGAACGCAGTGTCCAAATAGTGAGACCGCATCGCCTTTTCCGCCGCGTTGCAGCAGCGTGCTGCCGCCGAGCATTCACGCCCGCGCGTACCTAAGCCGGCGAACCGGCGAGGAAATAACGCGCAGTGGGCGTATCAGAACCGGTCCGGGAAGCGCTCCGGCATGATGCCGAGCACGCGCAGCGTCCGGGCATCGGGCTTGGTGTGAACGCGCACTGCCTGCGCGGACGCGACTGCGGCGTCGAACACGCCGATCGCCTCCTGCACCACATCGACGGCCCGGCGGAACGAAGAGCCAAGGCGGGACATAACAATCTCCTCTCGTTTGCTGCGTTGCAATATGGCCAGCCTGTCGCCTGTCACAAGCGCGGCCATGGCAATGCTGTTCTCCGCATTTTGCAGGGCAGTCGTCTGCGGTGCCGGTGGCGCGTCGTCATTCCGGAGTGGTGAGAACAGACATTCCGATAATTCGATCGCACGGAGAATGGGTCGGTCAGAACCGCGGTGTTTTGGAATTATATTTTCTCGATAGATTTAGTATAATTTTCTAGCCTGACCGCAGCATTGAAGGGCGCATCGCCGCCCGGCCGGATCGAGGGTTGGACATGAGACTGAAGCATGGATTGATGGGCGCGCTCCTGGTGGCGGTGGCGGCGATGAGTTCGGTGGCTGCCACGGCCGCGGAGCCGCTGAAGGAGATTCGTCTCGGCTTTCAGAAGACCAGCCTGCCGGTGATCGCCCAGCAGCAGAAGCTCGTCGAGAAGAGCTTCGAGAAGGACGGCGTTGCGGTGAGATGGGTCGAGTTTGCCGCCGGACCGCCGCTGGTGGAGGCGCTGAACGTCGGCTCTATCGATCTCGGCTGGACGGGCGACGCCCCTCCGATCTTCGGGCAGGCGGCCGGTGCGAACTTTGTCTATGTCGCCGCGCTGCCGTCGAACGGGGCGGGTGAGGCGATCTTCGTCAAGCCGGACTCGCCGATCAAGACGCTCGCCGACCTCAAGGGCAAGAAGGTGGGCGTCACCAAGGGCTCCAGCGCGCAGAACCTGCTCGCAGCGGCGCTTGAAAAGGCCGGTGTTCCCTATGCGGAGATCACGCCGGTCTATCTCAGCCCGGCCGATGCCGGCGCCGCCTTCGCCAGCGACAAGATCGATGCATGGGCGGTGTGGGATCCGTTCTTCGCCATCGCCGAGACGCGCTTCCATCCCCGCGTGCTGACGACGACCAAGGCCGAGCTCAACGTCAACACCTATTTCCTCGCCAACAAGACGTTCGCCGCCGAGCATCCGGCCGCCGTCACCACGGTCATCGACGACCTGAAGGCAGCCGCCGCATGGGCCGACGCCAATCGCGACAAGGTGGCCGAGGCGCTGCACGAGGTGACGGGCGTGCCGCTCGAGGCGCAGACCATCGCTGCCAACCGGCAGGTGTTCGGCATCTATCCGCTGACGCCCGAGATCATCGCGGAGCAGCAGAAGACGGCCGATCGGTTCGCCTCCCTCGGTCTCATCCCGAAAAAGATCGTCGTCACCGAAGCGGTTTGGACCCCGCCGTCGGGCAACTGACGCTCGGTCCCTGCGACAGCAGCCGGCGCCGCCCAGCGGCGGGGCCGGCCATCACGAAGACCATGCCGGTTCGCGGCAGTTTCCCCATGGCAGCAGACGGTCCCGAGGACGCGAGCGCTGCCGTCACGATTCAAACGAGGTGTTCGCCATGACCGGGCTTCGGGCGCACAACGATCAGCCGCTCAATTTCTTCTGGTTCATCCCCACCCATGGGGATGGCCGCTATCTCGGCTCGGGCGAGCAGCAGCGCCCGCCCGAGTTCGACTACTTCAAGCAGGTGGCCCAGGCGGTCGACCGGCTCGGCTATGGCGGCGTGCTTCTGCCGACGGGGCAGAACTGCGAGGATTCCTGGATCACCGCCGCCGGCCTCGCGACCGCGACGGAACGGCTGAAATTCCTCGTCGCCCTGCGACCCGGCGTGACCACGCCCGCCTTCGCGGCGCGGCAGACGGCAGGGCTGGACCGGCTTTCCAACGGCCGACTGCTTCTCAACGTGGTGGTCGGCGGCAATCCGGTCGAACTCGCCGGTGATGGCGTGTTCCTGCCCCACGACGAGCGCTATGCCCAGGCGCGCGAGTTCCTCGACATCTGGAGCGCGCTCGTGGAAGGCAAATCCGTCGATTATGACGGCCGCTACTATCAGGTGAAGGGTGGGCGGCTCGACTTCCTTCCCGTCCAGCGCCCACGCCCGCCGCTCTATTTCGGCGGGTCGTCGGAGGCCGGTCATGAACTCGCGGCCGAGCAGGTCGAGCTTTATCTCACCTGGGGCGAGCCGCTCGCGCAGGTGAAGGAGAAGATCGACGCCGTGCGGGCCCGTGCCGCGGCGAAAGGGCGCCGGATGCGGTTCGGCATCCGCCTGCATTTCATCGTGCGCGAGACCGAGGACGAAGCCTGGGCGGCGGCGGACAAGCTGATCAGCCGCATCTCCGACGACCAGATCGCTTCCGCCCAGGAGCGCTTCCTCAAGGAAATGGATTCCGTCGGCCAGCGACGCATGTCCGCGCTTCACGGCGGGCGCCGCGACAAGCTGGTGGTCGCGCCGAACCTGTGGGCGGGCGTCGGTCTCGTCCGTGGTGGTGCCGGCACGGCGCTCGTCGGCGACCCGAAGGCGGTGGCGGCGCGGCTGAGCGAGTATCAGGCGCTCGGCATCGATACGGTGATCGGCTCCGGCTATCCGCATCTCGAGGAATCCTACCGGGTCGCGGAACTGCTGTTCCCCGAACTTGGCCTTGGTGCCGCCCGGCGCGCGCCGCGTGACGAGATCGCGAACGAGTTCGCCGTCGGCCACCACGGCGCTGCGCGGCTGCAGGCGTCGTCATGAGCAAGGCGATGTCGTTCCTGAGGCGCATCGGCGTCGGCTGGCTGCTGCCGGTCGCGATCCTGCTCTTCTGGGAGGCGTCGTCACGGTTCGGCACCATCCCCTCGAGCGTTCTGCCGGCGCCGAGCGACGTCGCGGCGGCGTTCTGGCGGCTCCTGGAATCGGGCGAGTTGCTCCGGAACATCTGGGTCAGCACCGGCCGGGCATTCGCGGGCTTCGTCGTGGGCGGGCTGATCGGGCTCGGCTTCGGGCTGGCCAACGGGCTCTCGTTCCTGAGCCGCGAGATCACCGACACCACGCTGCAAATGGTGCGCAACATCCCGCACCTGGCGCTGATACCGCTGGTGATCCTCTGGTTTGGCATCGACGAGGAAGCGAAGCTGTTCCTCGTCGCTCTCGGTGTGTTCTTCCCGATCTACGTGAACACGCTGCTCGGTATCCAGACCGTCGATCCCCAACTCGTGGAAATGGGCCGCATCTACGGCATGTCGCCGTCGACGCTGTTCTTCCGGGTGATCCTGCCCGGCGCTCTGCCCTCGATGTTCGTCGGCCTGCGCTATGCCCTCGGCATCATGTGGCTGACCCTGATCGTCGCGGAGACGATCTCCGCTTCGTCCGGCCTCGGCTACATGGCGATGCAGGCCCGCGAGTTCCTGATGCTCGACGTCGTCGTGCTTTCGATCCTGATCTACGCCCTGCTCGGCAAGCTTGCCGACAGCGTCGCCCGCGCGCTGGAGAGTGCCTGCCTCAAGTGGCATCCCGCTTTCCAGGCCGCGTAAGGAGACCCGCCATGACCGCCTTCGCTCAGCAGCGTCCCGTGCCGGCCTTTCGCGACGAGATACCCGGCGTGACGTCAGCGCCGGCCCGCGAACCTGCGTTCCGCTTCGAGGGCGTGAGCAAACGCTTCGGCGACAAGACGGTGCTGCACGGCATCGACCTGTCGGTTGCGGCGGGCGAGTTCGTCGCCATCGTCGGCAAGAGCGGTTGCGGCAAGAGCACCCTGTTACGGCTGCTCGCGGGGCTGGAAAAGCCGAGCGGCGGCAGGCTCCATCACGCCGGTGATGCCGATGCGCGCGGTGACACGCGCATCATGTTCCAGGAGCCGCGGTTGCTGCCCTGGGCCCGGGTGCTCGCGAACGTCGAGGTTGGTCTGACGGGCGCCAGACTCGGCAGCGAGGGCCGGGACCGCGCGCAGGGTCTTCTTGCCGAGGTTGGGCTCGCGGACCGGGCGAAGGAGTGGCCTTCCGTGCTGTCGGGTGGTCAGCGCCAGCGTGTCGCGCTCGCCCGAGCACTGGTCGGACGGCCGAAGATCCTCGCGCTCGATGAACCGCTCGGCGCACTCGACGCTTTGACGCGCATCGAGATGCAGCAGCTTCTGGAGCGCATCTGGCGCCAGCAGGGCTTCACCGCCGTGCTGGTGACGCACGATGTGTCCGAGGCCGTCGCACTGGCCGACCGCGTGATCGTGATCGATTCCGGCCGTGTCGCGCTCGACCTTCCGATCCCGGTGCCTCGCCCGCGCCGGCGCGGCTCACCGGAACTCGCCCGGCTCGAAGGCCGTCTGCTAGACCTGCTGCTCGGCAGTACGAACGGTCAGGAAAGCTGATCCAGATCCTGCAATATCTTTGTCAGCATCAAGCGACCATAAGCCGAGTTCGCGTGATAATCTCCGGGAGACTTGGCGAACAAGTCCCACATGGCACCGTTCTTGTCGTAAATTTCCGCGGGAGGAAGGTGGTAGGGTATTTCAAGGCGGTCGAATTTATCGGCGGCATATCTTAGAAAGCGACTATAAATAAGCGCCAGTTCATTGTCGACGAGGTTCATTTTGCGAGCGATTCTGTGATAGCTCGCCGGAACCGGACAACACGAGGCGACCGAAAAGCGGACATTCATGTCCAGAAGATGTTCAAAGAACATCATGGGTTGCTTCAGCGCTTCGTCAATAATGGCTGTGAACGCCGCTTGCGTCACGAATTGGCGTTGGCTGTCCCAAATGGCGGTTGTGTGAGCTAGCCAATGTTCCGCGTTGATGCAGAAACTCGGATAAAATCCAAATACGAAGACGAACCGTCTTGCGTCATTTTTCTCAATATATGGCAATCCATCCGCATTCAATTTCTGAAAAATATTCTTGGCCACATCCTGCGTGAACTCGATATTCCCGTCTATGGATGCAAAAAAGGGTTGCAGGAAATGATAGCCGTGACCGAGCTGGGCCATGCGGATTTCTCCGTGCCGGCTTTGAAACTGAGACTTCTTGCGGAGATGAGGAACGGCATCGATCAGAGCGATGATGTGGGAGTCGCCGACGATCTCAAGCATAGCCGATCTCTTGGGCCTGCATCATCTCCTCACACACAACTTCGAGATCGCCGATAGACGGCAGAGCATCCGGATTGTCTTCGTCGCAATCGCTCTGCAAGGGGGCAGCGTGTTCCTTGAAAAAATGGGACATTACGTAATCAACGCCCGAAGAATTGATCGTTCTAAGATTTGAATCATAAAATATACCGCGCATGGGAGGGGCTGTTATAATTTCAAAAGATGGAAAATAATCGACAAAATCAAGCTCGCTCGCCAGATGACCCGCGACCGCCCGCAAAACGGACTTTGAGTACGTCGTGGCTGACAGAACGTGGGCCTCGGTCTTCGTCGCGGTGAGCGGAACCGGAGAGACGGTCAGAATGAATTTCATGTCTGGATTCAGAGTGCGAACCTTCCCCATGAACGCAACGAGATCCTCAAATATTTCGAAGTAATTGAAATTCTTGAACTCGTATTTTTCTTGGTCGAAGGTGCCTGCGACCGTACCAGGGCAGAGAGGAAAGACGGCGCCATCCCGTTTGGATATCCAAGCTTCCGTTAGTCCGAGCGTGAATATAAAGAGATCAGTCTGTTGAAACATGTCCTTCACGGCGGCAAGATGCGATTGGCGAGACCGCTCAAGTTCCGCTATGCTGCAGAAAGGCACCGGCTCCAATACAGGACGGAAGGGATCTGCGAATCCCCCCTCTTTTATCCACGGTTCTTCTTCCGGCCTGAAATTCTCAAATGCCCTATCGAATGTCTGCAAAAGTTGCCGGGCGGTGTATATGTTGCAAAATCGCGCCGAATAGACACCGTAATTGTAGCTCCTGGAGAGCTTAGAAGGGAGAAGAGGCGGTGCCGGCTCGAAATCCCTGAAATTAAAGCCATTACGCTTCAAAGCGTTCGAGATGTGTTGGGCAAAGCAGCTGCCTGCCGTCGCAATGCGAGTGCCGAGATCGATCGAGAATTTTTTTCGATAGAGATCGCTGAGCTGTAAGGGATGCGTGTCGGCGACGGCCTTACGCCATATTGCACGTTCTTCCAGATCGTCATAAGGGGACTTTTTATTTCCCGGTTGCTGGATCATATGTCAGCATCCTTGTGACAGTCATTGAACACACATCCCGGGCGAACGTCCCTCGATCTCCATCGCCAGCATGCCTTCAGACCGTGCATTTGGGCACGTCGGGAAGGGGCACATGCCAGCCTGATAAAGGCGTCCAATGCTTGTGCGGGGCTTGTCGCAATTTCTGTTCTTGTTGGGCGTCCTTTCGACCGTTGTCCGGCTTATGACCCGTCATCGATAGCTTGCGGGAGCCTCCAGGGCCTGGATCCAGCGGTGTGGGGACCGACCGCGAGCGGTAGCCGCGTCGTGACGTTGGATGTCGGTGTCCTCGGCACGACAAGCCTCATCCACTTTATTCCGAGAGGATCTTCAGCCGCCGAAGAACGAGCTTCTCGATCTCCAGGATCGCCATCAGCGCAACGCCGGCGAGGACCACCAGAACGCCGTCTCCGAGCGACAGACTGCGCGTGTCGAACAGAGCCTGCATGAACGGCGCATAGGTGAAGGCGAACTGGGCAATGACGAGCGTGCCCAGCGCATAAAGCACCGGCGGTGTTCCGAGCGCGCCTTTCAATGTGACGGACGAAACGTTCAGGTACCGGACGTTGAAGAGATAGAAGATCTCGAACACCACGATCAGATTCACGACGAGGGTACGCGCCGTCTCGATGTCGTCACCCCGATGTAGCGCGAGGAAGAACATCCCGAGCGCGCCGAGCGTGAACAGCCCCGACACGAACACGATCCGCCAGACGAGGAACGGCGACAACAACCCCGCGCGCGGCGGGCGCGGCGGCCGCTCCATCACGCCGGGCTCGGTCGGCTCGAAGGCGAGCACCAGGCCAAGGGTGACCGTGAGGATCAGGTTGATCCAGAGAATCTGCGCCGGTGACATCGGCATCGCGAAGCCGAACAGGATCGCCGCGATGACCGTGGCCACCTCGCCGCCGTTGGTGGGAATGGTCCAGGCGATGACCTTGCGGATGTTGTCGTAGACGGTCCGTCCTTCTCTCACGGCGGCGACGATGGACGCGAAGTTGTCGTCCGTCAGCACCATCTCCGCCGCTTCCTTGGCGGCCTCCGTGCCCTTGTGACCCATCGCGATGCCCACATCGGCCTGCTTCAGGGCCGGTGCATCGTTGACCCCGTCGCCGGTCATCGCCACGACGGCGCCGCTCGATTGCAGGGCGCGCACGATCCGCAGCTTGTGTTCCGGGCTGGTGCGGGCGAACACCGCGGCACGGGCTGCCAGCGCGGGCAGGGCAGCATCGTCCGTTCCGTCGAGATCGCCCCCGGTCACGACCTCGACGCTGTCGCTCAGCTTCAATTCCCGCGCAATGGCTGCGGCGGTCACGGCGTGATCACCGGTGATCATCTTGACCGCGATGCCCGCCGACCGGCATTCGGCCACGGCATGCACGGCCTCTTCCCGCGGCGGGTCGATGAAGCCGGTCAGACCGAGGAAGACGAGCCCATGTTCGAGGTCATCCGCCGACAGCGGCCGCTTCATCGCCGTCCTGTCCAGGGTCTTCATCGCGAAGCCGAGCACGCGCTCGCCCTCGCCGGCCGCCGTTGCAATGCGCCGTTCCCAGGCGTTCACGTCGATGTCGGCTCCCTCTCCACCGGCTTCGCGTTCACAGGTCCTGAGCAGCCGCTCGGGGGCGCCTTTGACGAAGATGACTGTGTCGCCAGACGGCGAGGTATGGCGCGTGGCCATGAAGCGATAGCGTGCGTCGAAGGGTATTTCGTCCTCCCTCGGCCACTCCCGCCGAACATGGTCGGGGTCGAGACCGACCTTCGTGGCCAGGGTGACGAGGGCGCCTTCCATCGGGTCTCCGGCGACGGTCCAGCGGTCGCCGGTGCGTGTCAGGCTCGCGTCGTTGCAAAGCAGGCCGCAGCGGATGAGTTCCGCCGCCGCTTCGAGCGCGGCGACGTCATCGTCCCCCTCGTTGCTGGCGAGCGTGCCGCCGGGGGTGTAACCGGCGCCGCTGGCGAACAGGGTATGGCGGCCGGCCATGATGCGGCGGGCCGTCATCTCGTTTCGCGTCAGTGTGCCGGTCTTGTCGGAGCAAATGACGGACGTGGCGCCGAGCGTCTCGACGGCGGGGAGACGCCGGGTAATGGCGTGGCGCGCCGCCATGCGCCTTACGCCGATGGCAAGCGTGATGGTGATGACGGCCGGCAGCCCTTCGGGAACCACGCCGACCGCGAGCGCGACCACGGCGATCAACGCCTCGGTCCAGTCGTAATGCCGGACCAGCGTGGCGAAGGCATAAAGGGCAATGGCCGCGGCGATGGCCGTCCAGGTGAAGCGACGGCCGAACTCATCGATCTGCCGCAGCAGCGGTGTCGTCAGCGGTTCGACGCCGGCGATAAGGTCGCTGATGCGTCCGATCTCGGTCCGCGTTCCGGTGGCGACCACGATGCCGGTACCCAGGCCGGCGGCGACCAGCGTGCCCGAAAATGCCATCGAAGTGCGGTCGCCGAGCGACGCGTGCTCCGCTACGGGCAACGCCTGCTTCTCGGCGGCGAGGGATTCGCCCGTGAGCATCGCCTCGTCGACCTTCAGCCCGTGAGCCTTGAGAAGGCGGATGTCCGCCGGGACCCGGTCTCCAGCCTCGACGAGGACGAGGTCGCCCGGCACGAGGTCTGCGACCGCGACGGCAACCTGGTGGCCGTCGCGCCAGACCCGGGCATGAGGCGCGATCATGTCGCGGATCGCGCTCAGCGCCTTCTCCGCCTTTCCCTCCTGAACGAAGCCGACGATGGCGTTGACGGTCACCACCGCGATGATGACGAAGGCATCGATGAGGTGGCCGAGATACCACGCCGCGATAGCCGCACTGAGCAGGAAGTAGATCAGCGTGCTGTTGAACTGCGCGAGGAAGCGCAGCAGCGGAGGGCGTGCCCTGGCCTGCGGCAGCGCGTTCGGTCCGTGAATTGAAAGCCGCCGCGCCGCCTCGGTCGAACGGAGACCCGTTTCGCTGCCGTCGAGGATTCGAATGGCTTCGATGGTCGGAAGGGCGTGCCAGCGCAGGTCTTCCAGATCGTCCGACCGTTGATCGGTCGCCTTGCTCTGGGTGTAGGACATCCTTGCGGCTCGCTTTGCTATCCGGAGCGGAAGAGATCTTCATCCCGCAGCCCCGCTATGCCGCGACCGTGATGAGATCGCCTTGCCAGTCTGTCACGCCGAAAAACGCCTCCCAACTCCGTAGAATCCCTGACCCGGCGCAACAAATCGTGATGGTTCCGGTCTTTATGGTCCCGATTCTTGGGGGGGAGCCGCGGATCGTCTGAAGCGCGGTGGGTTCAGCTTGGTTCCGAAACCGGTGCCCCTGTCCGATAAGCACACTGCAATGGCGTTCAAGACCAGGTGCGTACGGCCGGCTAGCTCATCTGGAAGCGAGCCGATGCCCAGTGGGGGACGAGGTTCGCGCCCACTCGAATGCCGGAGATGACCGTGACTCAAGCAGAACAGATGGACCCGCGAGACGCCGCCGAGCCGAGCCGTTGCGTCATCGTGGTCGACGCAAGCCTGCCGGTGGGGCGCGCCGCGAATGCCGCTGCCGTCATCGCGCTCACTATGGGCCGGAAGCGGCCGGAACTTGCAGGTCCCGATCTCGTCGATGGCGCGGGCGCGGTCCATCCGGGCCTCATCTCCATCGGGATCTCCATCCTCGGCGCTGCGGGCACCGAACTCGCGGCGGTCCGCGCAAAGGCGCTCGCCAGAGGCATCGAGGTGGTGGATTTCCCTGCGCAGGGCCAGGAGACCACCGACTACACCCTGTTCTCCGCCGAAGTCTCGCGGTGCGACGCGGATGCGCTGCACTATGTCGGCGTCGGGCTCTACGGTCCGCGCAAGGCGGTGGGAAAGATCGTCGGCAAATATGCCCTGCTGGGATAACGCTCAGGCGGCGGCGAGCCGGGCCTCGCGATAGGCGCCGGGCGTGACGCCCATGCGCGCCCGAAAGCTGCGCGTGAAGTGGGCCTGATCGGCGAAGCCGGCCACGTTTGCGACCTCAGCCAGGGGAAGGCCGCGCCTTATCAGGTCCAGCGCCGCACGGATACGGGCCTGACGCTGGTAGCCGTGCGGCGTCATCCCCGTCTCGCGCTCGAACGCGCGGTAAATCCGGAAGGGCGGCAGCCCCGATGCGCTCGCGATCTCCGCGAGGCTGACACGCCGGTCCAATCGGGCGTCGAGAAAGTCGCGCGCCCGCTCCACCGCGCGGGTTTCCCGGCCAGTCTCGGATTCGACGTCCGACTGCGATATGTGTCGCTCGAACAGCCGTCGCGAGAATGCAAGATAATGTTCGTCCCGCAAAAGCTTTGATGCCGATTGCTCATAACTTGCGTGAACGGCGAGAAAAGTCTGTGCCAGTTGCGCGTCGCGGATGACCGGGCCACGCAATGCAGCGGCCGGCCGCTCTTTCTGGAAGAGCCGGCGGTGCAGGCCGTCGAGATCGACGTAGATGGTGCGCTGGCTCCAGCCGGCGTCATCCACCGGCCATCCGGCATGCGGCTCGTCGGCATCGATGGCGTAGAGGTCGCCCTCGCGGGCCACGAACTCCCCGCCCTTCATCCGGATGCGGATCGCGCCGCCGGTGATGAGGGCGAAACAGGCGGTGTCGTGAGTGTGAAGATCGTAGGCGAAGTCGCCGAAGCGCGCGCGCAGGAATTCGGCGCCGAGGTCGTCGGCGTACCAGATCGTCGCTTCCGTGGCTGGCCGCGGGGTTGGCATGGCCCAGCATATCCATCTCGCGCCGCCCACGGAAGACGCACGCGATCCCCGGCCGCTGCCATCAGTGGCCACGGCTGTGCGTCAGGCTGGGGGCGTCCGCCGGTCAGCGGCGCGCTTCAGACATAGGCCGGCGCAAGCCACCGCCCGGCCTCGTGGCTGTCGACTACGGCATCGACGAACGCCACGCCCTTGAGGCCGTCATAGGAGGTCGGGATGTCCCGGCCAGCCGGACCCGGCTCACGGCCGTCCGCGCGGGCGCGAATCGCCTCGGCGAACCCGGCATAGAGGTTGGCGAACGCCTCGATATAGCCCTCGGGGTGGCCGGGAGGCGTGCGCATCCTCACCCGTGCCGCCTCCGAAAGGTCCTCGCGCCCGCGCTTGATTACGGTCGGCTTGCCGAACAGCGGCGAGAACACCAGTTCGTTCGGCGCCTCCTGATGCCAGGCGAAGCCGCCCTTCTCACCGAACACCCGCAGCCTCAATCCGTTTGAATGGCCGATGGCCACCTGCGAAGACCACAACAGCCCGCGCGCGCCGCCTTCGTAGCGCAGCATGACATGGGCGTTATCGTCGAGTGCGCGGCCTTCGACGAAGGTCTTCAGATCGGCCGAGAGGCTTTCCACCTTCAGGCCGGTGACGAACCCGGCGAGATGATAGGCGTGCGTGCCGATGTCGCCGATGGAGCCGCCGCGGCCGCTCTTCTTCGGATCGGTGCGCCAGGCGGCCTGCTGGTTGCCCTCAAGCTCGATGCCGGTCGCCATCCATTCCAGCGGATATTCCGCCTGCACCACCCGCACCGCGCCGATCTCGCCGGCGAGAACCCGCGCGCGGGCCTCGTGGATCATCGGATAGCCGCTGTAGGTGTAGGTGACGCCGACGAAGCGGTCGTGCTCGCGCCCGAGCGCATGCAGCACTTCGGCGTCGGCGAGAGTCGTCGTCATCGGCTTCTCGCAGATGACGTCGATGCCCGCCTCGATCAGCGCCTTCGCAATGGGGAAATGGGTGTGATTGGGCGTGCAGATGGCGACGACGTCCACACGGTCCTCGCGCGCCATTTCGCTCGCGATGAGGGCACGAACGTCCGCGTAGGACCGATCGGGCGCGATGTGCGTCCGCGCGGCGAAGGCATGGCCGCGGGCCGCGTCCACGTCGAAGGCGCCGGCCACCAGCTCGAAATTGTCGTCGAGCCGGGCGGCATAGCGGTGGATGCCACCGATATAGGCGCCTTCGCCGCCGCCGATCATGCCGAGCCGCAGCCGTCGCGCGGAGAGGGAGGTCTGTGTCATGGTCAGTCTCAGGACGTCAGTAGCCGAGGATGCGGCGGTTGAGGGCGCGGTCGGCTCCCGACTTCACGAAGTCGTCGAACGCGCGTTCGGAGACGCGGATGATGTGGTCGGCGATGAACTTCGCCCCTTCCGCCGCACCGTCTTCCGGGTTCTTCAGGCAGCATTCCCATTCGAGCACCGCCCAGCCGTCGAAGTCGTAGCCGGCGAGCTTCGCAAAGATCGCACCGAAATCGACCTGGCCGTCGCCGGGCGAGCGGAACCGGCCGGCGCGCCGCAGCCACGGCTGGTAGCCGCCGTAGGCGCCCGTTTTGGCCGTCGGACGGAACTCCGCGTCCTTGACGTGGAACATGCGGATCCGCTCGTGGTAGGCGTCGATGTAGCCGAGATAATCGATCGACTGCAGCACGAGGTGGCTCGGGTCGTACATGATGTTGCAGCGCGGGTGATTGTCGACCCGTTCAAGGAACATCTCGAACGTCAGTCCGTCGTGCAGGTCCTCGGTCGGATGGATTTCGTAACAGAGGTCGACGCCCTCGGCATCGAAGGCGTCGAGCAGCGGCCGCCAGCGGCGCGCGAGCTCGTCGAAGCCGTCATCGATCAGGCCGTCCGGCCACTGCGGATAGGGATACAGATAGGGCCAGAGCAGCGTGCCGCTGAAGGTGACGTGGCGGTCGATGCCGAAGCGGCGGGAGGCGACCGCGCAGGCGCGCAATTGCTCGACGGCCCATTGCTGGCGCGCGGCCGGGTTGCCGCGCAGCTCCGGCGGCGCGAACGAATCCGCCGGCAGGTCGAACGACGGGTGCAGCGCGACGAGCTGGCCCTGGAGGTGGCTCGCAAGTTCCGTCACCACCAGCCCGTGGGCGGCGACGGTGCCGACGATCTCGTCGACATAGTCCTGGCTTGCCGCCGCGCGCTCGATGTCGATCACCCGCCTGTCCCAGGTCGGGAGCTGCACGCCTTTGAAGCCCTTTGCCGCGGCCCAGCCGGCGAGACCGTCGAGGGTGTTGAAGGGAGCCTCGTCGGCGGCGAACTGGGCCAGGAACACACCCGGCCCCTTCAGTGTACGCATGGCGGGAACTCCCGGCTGTGACGGCACTTCGGTTCGGACGCGGCGTGCGCCCGGTTCAGACGCGCTCAGAGCGGCGCTGCGGGGACGGGTGATGACTCGTATGCACCCCACACGGACTGGTCGTAGTTGATGGTGCTGCCGGTCATCAGGCCGGACTCCTCGCTCGACAGGAACGCGACGGCGCGCGCCACCTCGAACGGATCGATCAACCGGCCGAACGGCTGGCCCGCAGCGGCCTTCTCCAGCCAGTCGTCCGGAGCGCCGTGATAGGACTTCTGCGTCTGGTCCTCCCCGTCGGAGGCCATCCAGCCGATATTGAGCGCGTTGACGCGGATACGGTTCTTCAGGGTCGCGAAGGCTGTATTTTCCGTCAGCGTCACCAGCGCGCCCTTTGACGCGCAATAGGCGGCGATGAAGGGCTGGCCCGCCTTCGCCGACATCGAGGCGATGTTGACGATGGTGCCTTCGATCCCGTCGCGCTTCATCAGCTTGACGGCGTCCTGCATGAGAAAGAACGGCGCGCGCACGTTGACAGCGAACATGCGGTCGAACAGTTCGGGCGAGGTATCGAGCAGGGTGCCGCGGTCGGTGAGGCCCGCCGCGTTCACGAGCGCGTCGAGCCGACCGAATTCCCGATCTGCGGCGGCGATGACGGCGCGGCAGTCGTCGACGTTTCCGAGGTCCGCCTCGATGAACACCACCCTGACGCCGGTCGTGGCCGTGATCTCGGCGGCCCGTGCTTCGCCCTTCGCCCGCGAGCGGCCGCAGGTGACGATGCCGGCTGCACCGCGCTCGGCGAAGGTGCGCGCGATGGCGGCGCCGAGGCCCTGCGTGCCGCCGGTTACGACGGCGATCTTGCCTTCGAGACGTGCCGCCATCGTCAGGCGCCTTCGATGGTGTAGCCGGCCTTGGCGAGGGCAGCGACCAGCGCACGATGGCCGATCTTTGCATATTCGGCCGGCGGCGCCTTGACCGGGTCCTGCTCGGCCTCGACCACGAACCAGCCTTCATAGCCGTGGTCCGCCAGCCGCTTCAGGATGGCGTCGAAATCGAGAGAGCCGTCGCCGGGCACGGTGAAGGCGCCTTTCACGACAGCGTCGAGAAAACTTTCGCGGCTGCGGTCGATGCCGTCGATGACCGCCTGCCGGACGTCTTTGGTGTGGACGTGGCTGATGCGCGCGTGGTGCTTGTCGATGACCCGCAGCACGTCGCCGCCCGCGAACGCCATGTGGCCGGCATCATAGAGCAGCGGCAGTCCTTCGCCCGAGTGCTTCATCAGGAGATCTACATCCTCCTCGCTCTCGATTGGGGCCGCCATGTGGTGGTGATAGGAGATCGGCATACCCTGCTCGGCGCACCATTCGCCGAACGCGGTCATCTTGCGGCCGTAGGTCTTGATCTCGTCCTCGCTGAGTCGACGGCGGGTCGCAAGGGGGGCGCTGCGGTCGCCCTGGATGGTACCGGCGGTCTCGCCATAGACGATGCAGGGCGCACCCATCGCCTTGAACAGGGCCATCTGCGGGGCGATGCGATCCTTCTCGGCCTCGATTTCGCCGTCGAGCAGCAGGCCGGAGAACCAGCCGCCGCACACGCTGATGCCGTGCGCCTTCAGGATCGGACCGAGCACAGCCGGATCCATCGGGAAGCGCCGGCCTGTTTCCATGCCGGTGAACCCGGCGGCGCGGGCTTCCGAGAGGCACTGTTCGAGCGTGACGTCGCCGCTCAGTTCCGCCAGATCGTCATTCCACCAGGCAATGGGCGCGATCCCGAGTCTCGCTTTCACGTCGGCCTCCAGAGCATTGAACTTGTTGTTGTTCGTCTTCGCGGGATACGGGGCGGCGTGCTCGCACGGCTGCTGCCGCCGGAGACGTCGCCGTCGCCCTTCTTGCCGGAGGACCGGGATCAGACGCCGACGCGCTGGCGCCGCCGGCCTTCCTTCTGGGTCTTGAAGGCCTCGCGAACGGTTTCTCGGTCGCTGGTCTCGGGCACGCCGACATCCCACCATGCATCGCCCGGGGACCAGGTGAAGCCGTCGGAGACGATCGTGATCACCGTGGTGCGATCGGTGCCCTGCGCCCATTCCAGCGCCTGGCCGAGTTCCGCGAGGCTTTCGACATGTCGTGTGAGCGCGCCCATCGAAGCGGCATGCTTGGCGAAGTCCACCGCGAACGGCTCCTTCACCTTGCAGTCCTTGATGAGGTTGTTGAACGACGGCGTTCCCTTGGCGTTCTGCAGGCGGTTGATCACGGCATAACCGCCGTTGTCGCAGACCACGACGATCATCTTGTGACCGGAAAGCACCGTCGAATAGATGTCGGAGTTCATCATCAGGTAGGTGCCGTCGCCCACCATCACGATCGGCGTACGGGTCGGATCCGCCATCGCGGCGCCCCAGCCGGCCGCGATCTCGTAGCCCATGCACGAGAACCCGAACTCGCAGTCGAAGGTGTTCGGGGCCTTCACCCGCCAGTTCTTGACGAGCTCACCGGGCAGACCGCCGGCGGCGGTGATGATGAGGTCGCGGTCGCGAGCCTTGGAGTGGACCACGCCCACCACCTGCGCATAGGTCGGGACCGGAGCATTGGTCGGCTTCTGGAAGCCGTCGAGCGCCTGGTTCCAGCGGGCGAATTCGACGCGGCCCTTCTCGGTCCAGCCGGCATCAGCCTTCCAGTCACCGACGGCATCGTCGAGTTCCCGAACGGATTCGAGCGCGTCGCCGACGACTGCGAGGGAGCGATGCTTGGTGGCATCGAACCGCGCGGCGTTGATGGAGACGATCTGGGCGTCGTGAGCGAACACGGTCCAGGAGCCGGTTACGAAATCCATCAGCCGCGTGCCAACCGCCAGCACCACATCGGCCTCCGCCGCAAGCGCGTTGGACGAGGTCGAACCAAGGATGCCGATCGGCCCGACATGGGCGGGATGGTCGTGGGTGACGGTGCCCTTGCCCGCGATGGTCTCGGAGAGCGGGATACCGTGCTTCTCCGCGAAGTCGGCGAGCGCCTCGCCCGCGCCGGAATAGCGCACGCCGCCGCCGGAGATGATGAGCGGTCGCTTGGCGTTGCGTAGCAGTTCCGCGGCTTCGGCGAGCCGTCCACGGTCGGGACGGGGCCGGGGAATGGTGTGCACGGTCTCCGTGAAGAACGCTTCCGGATAGTCCCACGCGATTTCCTGGATGTCCTGCGGAAGAGCGATGAAGGCCGGGCCGCAATCGGCCGGGTCGAGCATGGTGGCGACGGCCTGCGGCAGCGACGAGATAATCTGCTCGGGATGGACGATGCGATCCCAATAGCGCGTCACCGCCTTGAAGGCGTCGTTGACGTTCACGGAGGGGTCGCCGTAGTGCTCGACCTGCTGCATCACCGGGTCAGGCCGCCGATTGACGAAGGTGTCGCCCGCGAGCAGCAGCACCGGCAGCCGGTTGGTGTGCGCCACGCCCGCCGCCGTCATCATGTTGAGCGCGCCGGGGCCGATGGACGTCGCTGCCACCATGATCTGCCGGCGTCGCTTGGCCTTCGCGAAGCCGATCGCCGCAAGTGCCATCGATTGTTCGTTCTGCCCACGCCACGTCGGCAGCTTGTCCTGCACCGCCTCCAGCGCTTCCGACAGGCAGGTGACGTTGCCGTGGCCGAAGATGGCGAACACGCCCGGGAACAACGGTACTCGCTGTCCGTCGTCGATGGTGAACTGCGCACACAGATAACGAACCACGGCCTGGGCCATGGTGCAGCGAACCGTCGTCATGCATTCCTCCCGAGGGACGGGCCGCGTCCGGTGGCGCGACCCTCTTTTTTGAAAACTTTATTGCATGGATTTGGCGCGCGCAAGATAAATTGCAGATGCCGCAGCGCGGCAAAAATCATTGCCTTGCGGTCTATTGCCTTGCGGTTTGCGGAGTCCGCCGCGCGGCGCGGTTGCGCAGGATTTCCGTAACGGTCGGAATACGGGGGGCTTCCTGCTTGTCGGGCTGGAGCCGCGCTGCGGTTGCCACCGCAATGCCCTGAACCAGGCAGATCGGCGCCGCAAGCGAGCGCGAGAAAGTGTACTCGTCCTCAGGTACGGTGAACAGCACCGTGGCATCCTTGGCGAGCGGCGAAAGCTGGCTGTCCGTGATCGCGATCACCGGGATCGAGCGTTCGCCGGCCGACTCGCAGATCGTGACGACCTCCTTGGCATAATGGCGGAAGGCGATGGCCACCAGCATGTCGCGATCGGTCATCGTCTCCGCCATCTCGGCCGCGAGGCCGCCCGCCGGATCGAGCAGAACCACCCGCCTGTGCAGCATGGTGAGCAGGTAGCGCAGGAGCTGTGCGATCGGCTCGGACCGCATCTGCCCCGCAATGTAGATGGTGTCCTTGGTGGCGAGCAGCTCCGCAGCGACCACGAGGTCCTCCTCGGCGACTCCTTCGAGGAGCCCTTCCAGAGCGGCCATGTCCCGAATCACCAGCTGCTTCAGATGGCCCAGCGGGCCTTCGCCGGAATAGCGCGACAACTCGCTGTCCAACGCCCGGATGCGTTCGCGAAACCCCGGAGCCGCCGTCGCAATTCGCGTCTGAAACACCGCCTGCATGTGCTTGAAGCCGGAAAAGCCGAGGTGCTGGGCGAAGCGCACCAGGCTCGACGGATGCACGCCGCATTTCTCGGCGAGCGCATTGATGGATTCGAGCGCGACGACGTTCGGGTTCTGCGTCAGGAAGCGGGCGATCTGTTGAAATCCTGCCGACAGCTGGGCGTAGTCCTGCGTGATGAGATTCACGACGCCTTCGTAGTTTTCAGGCACGCCTTGCCGGGGCTGCGATGGAGCTTTCGGCATCTTTCCCTCACTTGAGCCCGGCGCAGCGGCGCGCCGGCACGATCCTGCGCAGGCGTCTGTCGAGCCCGCACCGGCAGGCGAATGCCCGCGGCCGGCGACGTGCGAAGCGCCTTGACAAGAAATTTTTATTGCGTAAAAAACGATAAAGCAACATAAGTTGCCAATAACGAACCAGAACGACACGAAGCCCTGCGACCGGGAACGCCTGTCCCGGAAATGCCGGGCCGCTTGGGAGAAGGGCCGGTTTCGGAACGGGTTTCCGGCGCCGGTCAGAACAATCCAAATCATCCTGAACCGACAGTCCGGGCTGCGTGACGCGAGCCTCGGACCGGAGACTAGCACGCCCCCGCCGGTGCCCGCAAAGAATGTTGCAGGCACATCGTCGGCGGAAGCGTCGATCCGCGCAGGTGCCCATGTATCGGAATTTCGGTCTTTTCATCGACGGAGACTGGCAGCGCGCCGGCGGCGAAGGCTTCATCGAGGTGTGCGATCCCGCATCCGGCGAGGTCATCGGCGAGGTGCCGGCTGCAGGCGTCGCGGACGTCGAGGCGGCGATCTCTGCCGCCAATGACGGTTTGCGGACATGGCGGTCGACGGCCGCCTGGCAACGGGCGGATGTGCTGCACGCCGTCGCCGACCGTATGGCGGCACGAAGCGAGGAAGCGGCGCGCTGCATCACTCTTGAGGCCGGCAAGCCGCTCGCCCAGTCCCGTCGCGAGTGGGCGCTCTCGGTCGACCAGTTCCGCTGGTACGCGGAGGAGGCGCGGCGCATATACGGCCGTATCGTCGAGAGCCGGGCGCCGGGAGGCCGGATCGAAGTACTGCACGAACCGGTGGGAATCGTCGCGGCGTTCACGGCCTGGAATTTTCCCGCGGTCCTGATCGCCCGCAAGGTGGCGCCGGCGCTGGCGGCCGGCTGCTCCGTCGTGGTGCGGCCGTCGAGCGAGGTGCCGGGCACGGCGATGATCATCGTCGACTGCCTGCGTGAGGCTGGCGTGCCGAAGGGCGTCGTGAATCTCGTCGTGGGGCCGACCTCCACCACCTACGCCACGCTGATCGCCTCGCCGGCTGTGCGCAAGATCACGCTCACGGGCTCGACCGCTGTCGGACGGCAGATGGCGCGCGATGCCGCGGGCACGCTGAAGCGCGTCGGTATGGAACTCGGCGGCAACGCACCGATGATCGTGTTCGGCGACGCCGACCTGAAGGCGGCGCTCGATCTCGCGGTGCCGACCAAGTTCGCCAATGCCGGGCAGGTCTGCGTCACGCCGGACCGCTTTTATATCCACGAGACGTTGCACGGCGCGTTCGTCGCCGGGTTCGCGGAGCGGGCGAGAGCGCTCCGCCTCGGCCACGGCCTCGACGAAGCCACCCAAATGGGACCGCTGATCAATCGCCGCCGCCTTGAGGCGATCGAGGCGGTGGTGGCGGATGCGCGCGCCCGGGGCGGTAACGTCGTCACCGGGGGTGGGCGTCCTGCCGACCTCAACCGCGGCTGCTTCTTCGAGCCGACGGTGATCGCCGGCCTGCCGGACGACGCCGAGGCGATCGCGGCCGAGAACTTCGGCCCCATCGCCGCCATCACCCCGTTCTCGCAGGCGGATGAGGTCTACCGGCGTGTGAACCAGGGCGAATACGGGCTTTCCGCCTACGTCTTCACCCGCGATCCGTCGCGTATCCGCGAGGCGGTGTCGGCGATCGAGGCGGGCATGGTCGGTGTCAACAGCTTCGCGCTGGCGGCGGCGGAAGCTCCGTTCGGCGGCATCAAGTCGAGCGGCATGGGCCGCGAAGGCGGCGCTGAAGGCATTGTCGACTATCTCAACGTCAAGCTTGCACAAGTCACGATCTGAACGGCGCGGGGCCGGGCATCCGATCTGAGGGGAAGGGCATGATCGCGAACGAAATCCGCCGCCTCTGGGCCGCCGGCAAGCCGGTGGCGAATGGCTGGCTGTCCACATCCTCACCGTTCGTGGCCGAGATCATGGCGGCGCAGGGCTACGATGCGCTCACCGTTGATCTTCAGCACGGCTTTGTCGGCTACGAGGCCGCCACGGGAATGCTCCAGGCGATGCGGGCGAGCGGCGTCGTGCCGATGGTGCGCGTTCCGTGGCTCGATCCGGCCGCGATCATGAAGGCGCTCGATGCCGGCGCGTACGGCATCATCTGCCCGATGATCAACACCGCGGAGGAGGCGGCCCGGCTGGTCTCCTACATGCGCTATCCGCCCGAGGGGGTGCGTTCGTTCGGCCCGACCCGGGCGAACTTTTCGGCCGGTGCGGATTATGGTCTCCATGCCAACGGCGAGGTGGTTTGCTTCGCAATGGTCGAAACCGCGGAGGCGATGGCCAATCTCGAGGCCATCGTCTCAACGCCGGGTCTCGATGGTGTCTATATCGGTCCCGCGGATTTGACGCTCGGGCTCACCGGGCGCAAGTACCCGACCGGCTTCGACCGCGAAGAGCCTGAGATGGTGGAGGCGATCCGCCATATCTGCGACAGCGCCCACAAGGCCGGCATCCGCGCCGCGCTGCACTGCGGCTCGCCTGCCTACGCCGCGAAGGCGGTTGGCTGGGGATTCGATCTCGTCACGATTTCCAACGATGTCAGGCTGCTCGCGGGAGCCGCCCAGGCGAGTGTCTCCGGCTTCCGCACCGCGCTCGGCGCCGGTTCCGCGACGCCGGCCAAGGCGGCGGGAGGTTACTGAGATGCCGCATGTCCTCGTGGCCGGGAAGATCCACGAATCCGGGATCGGCCTGCTGCGCTCGGCCCCGGACGTCACGGTCGAGGTCGTGCAGGAGGTCTCCACCGAGGCCTACGCACCGCGGATCGCAGACGCGGATGCCGTGCTGATCCGCACGCAGCCGATGCCGGCATCCGTCATCGCGGCGGCAAAGCGGCTTCGCATCGTTTCACGCCATGGCGTCGGATATGACGCCGTGGATGTGGACGCGCTCAATGCCCGGCACATTCCCCTGACGGTGATCGGGGATGTGAACTCCGTGTCGGTCGCGGAGCACACGATGATGCTGATGCTGGCGGTCGCGCGCGGCACCATCGCTTACGATGCAGCGACCCGCGCGGGACGGTGGGCGTATCGCGACAGCCTCGATGCCCGGGACCTGAACGGCCGGACGGTGCTGGTGATCGGCTACGGCCGCATCGGCCGGGCGGTGTCGCGGTTGTCCGCGGCCTTCGGGATGTCGGTGATGGTCTACGATCCGTTCGTCGACGCCGCGCGCGTCGCAGCCGACGGCCATGTGGCGCTGCCGACCCTGCAGGCGGGACTGCCCGTCGCCGACGTCGTCACCGTTCATGTGCCGATGGCGAAAGACGGCGCGGTCATCGGCGCGCGGGAACTCGCCGCGCTGAAGCCGGGGGCAATCGTCGTCAACACCGCCCGCGGCGGGCTTGTCGACGAGGCGGCCCTGACCGAAGCCCTGGCCGACGGGCGCCTCCGGGGGGTCGGCCTCGACGTGCTCGCGAATGAGCCGCCCCGGGCGGACGATCCTCTGCTCGGCAGCGACAAGGTTGTGCTGAGCCCGCATTCGGCGGGGCTCACGCTCGAATGTGCCGAGCGCATGGCGGTCTCCGCCGCGCGCAACATTCTCGACTTCTTCGCCGGTCGGCTGGACCCCGCGCTCGTGGTCAACGGCCCCGCGATCTCTTCCTCGATGCGGGTGTGAACGCCGCCCGTCGGCAGGCCTCTGGCCGAACGAATACTCTTGGAGATTAAGTCCCATGTTGCGCATCGCAGTTCTCGGCGCCGGCCGTATCGGCAAGATCCACGCTGCAAACGTCGCCGCGAGCCCGGGGGCGACCCTCGTTGCGGTCGCCGATCCGTTCGGCTCGGCCGCCGAGGATCTGGCAGGGGCGCTGTCGGCGGAAGCCGCGCGCGACCCGAAGGCCACTATCGAGCGCGCCGATGTCGACGCCGTCGTGATCGGCACGCCGACCGACACCCACGTCGATCTGATCCTCCACGCCGTCCGCCATGGCAAGGCGGTGCTCTGCGAGAAGCCGATCGATCTCGACATTGCCCGTGCCGATGTCGCGCTGAAGGATATCGAGGCCGGAAACGGCCGGGTGATGCTGGCCTTCAACCGCCGGTTCGATCCGAGCGCAGACGCGTTGAAGCGCGCCATTCTCGCGGGTGACGTCGGCGAGGTCCGTCAGGTCGTCATCACGAGCCGCGATCCAGGCCTTGCGCCGGAGGGCTATCTCGCGACATCCGGCGGCATCTTCCGCGACATGACGATCCACGATTTCGACATGGCCCGCTTCTTCCTCGGCGAGGAAGTCACCGAGGTGATGGCGATCGGCAGCCGGCTGGTCGACGCAGCGATGATGGAGCGCGTCAACGACTTCGACACCGTCATGGTGCAGATGCGCACCGCGTCGGGCAAGCAGTGCCACATCAATTGCTGCCGTGAGGCGGTCTACGGCTACGACCAGCGCTTCGAGATCTACGGATCGACGGGCATGGTGCTCAACGAGAACATCCGGCCGAGCACCGTCCGCCGCTGGGCGCGTGACTTTACGGACAGCGGCGAGCCGCTCTTGAACTTCTTCCTCGAGCGCTATGCCGACGCCTACCGGCTGGAACTCGCCGCCTTCATCGAGGCGGTTGCGAGCAGCGCGCCGATGCCGGTCACCGCGCGCGACGGCCGCCAGGCGCTGCGTCTCGCCGATTGCGCGCTGGAATCGGCCTTGACTGGCCGGGCCGTCACGGTCTGACGACGGTGGCATCGAGCGTGGGAGTTCTCCGGCCATGAGCGAGATCGGCGTTGGCATCATCGGCACCGGCTTCATGGGCAAGGCGCATGCCTTCGCCTACCGCGCGGCGCCCGGCTTCTTTCCCGGCGGCCTGCGGCCGGTGCTGGAGATGGTCGCAGACGTGAACGAGGCGGCAGCCCACGAGGCTGCGGCGCAGTTCGGTTTCCGCCGCGCGGTAAAGGACTGGCGCGAACTCGTGGCAGACCCGGCCATCGGCATCGTCTCGATCACGACGCCGAACCGGCTTCACCGCGAGATCGCGCTCGCCGCCGCTGCCGCGGGCAAGCACATCCACTGCGAGAAGCCGCTCGCTCCAAGCGCTGACGAAGCCCGCGAGATGATGGAAGCGGCCGAGGCTGCCGGCGTCGTCACCCAGGCCGGGTTCAACTACGTCAAGAACCCCATGCTGAAGCTCGCCCGCGAGATGATCGAGGCGGGCGAACTCGGCGACATCCTGACGTTCCGCGGCGTCCATGCCGAGGACTATATGGCCGATCCGGCAGCGCCGTGGTCATGGCGCCTCGACCCGGCCGGCGGCGCTGGCGTCGTCGCCGATCTCGGCAGCCACATCATCGGCATGGCGCGCTTTCTGCTCGGCCCGATCATGGAACTGAATGCGGATCTGGAGACGGCCATCCGCCAGCGTCCGGTCTCGCCCGGCGCGACGGAAACCCGCGCCGTCGAAGTCGATGACGTCGCCCGGCTTCACGTCCGCTTTGCCCGCGGCTGCGGCGGTTCCATCGAGGCGAGCTGGGTGACGACCGGGCAGAAGATGCAGCTCGGATTCGAGGTGAGCGGCACCCGGGGCGCACTGGTGTTCAGCCAGGATCGGCTTAGCGAGTTGCACTACTACCGCACCGACGCCGACCGCAGGCACGTCGGCTTCACCCGCATCGAGGCCGGACCGCAGCACGAGCCTTACGGCCGGTTCTGCGTCGCCCCCGGTCACCAGCTCGGCTTCAACGATCTCAAGACCATCGAAGTGGCGGAGTTCCTCGAAGCCGTCGCGGGCGGTGAGCGCAGGGGGCCGGACTTCCGGGAGGCGTGGGAGATCCAGAAGGTCGTGGATGCGGCGGTTCGCTCGTCGCGCGAACGGCGCTGGCTCAGCCTGTTGTGAACGGCCGAGGCCAGCGCAGCGGTTGACGGCTCGCGGCCTAAGTGCAATGTTCTGTGCAAAATAATTGCATAAGAAATATTTGTTGCGAGAACATCGTTCTCGCGACTCCGGGAGGACAACAGTGGAACCGACACACCCCGCTCGCGCCGGAGCACCCCCGCTCCTCGAAGCGCGTTCGATCTCGAAATATTTCGGCGCCATCACGGCCCTGCACAACGTCAATTTCCATGTCGGCGAAGGCGAGGTCCTCGGCGTCGTCGGTGACAACGGCGCCGGCAAGTCGACGCTGATGAAGATCCTCTCGGGCCTCTACACGCCCAGCGAAGGTGAACTCGTTTTCCGCGGCAAGCCGGTGCGGTTTTCCGGGCCGAAGGAAGCGCGCAAACTCGGTATCGAGATGGTCTATCAGGACTTCGCGCTCGCCGGGAACATGGCGATTTACGAGAACATCTATCTCGGCCGCGAACCCGGCCGGAAATGCGGACCGCTGACGCTCGTCGACCACCAGAAATCCCGCGCGATGGCAAAAGAGCACCTCGACAAGCTCAAGATTCACGTCAAGTCGATCGACCAGAACGCGGAGAATCTCAGCGGCGGCCAGCGGCAGGCCGTCGCCATTGCCCGCGCCACGGCGTTCGACGGCAAGCTCGTCATCATGGACGAGCCGACCGCCGCGCTCGCCATCAAGGAGGTCGGCAAGGTGCTCGACCTGATCCGCTCGCTGAAGGAGCATGGCGTCGCCGTCATCATCATCTCGCACCGGATGGACGACATCTTCTACTGCTGCGACCGCGTGATGGCGCTCTATCAGGGGACCAACTTCGCCGAGGCGAAGCTGGCCGATACCTCCCGCAACGAGGTGATCGGCTGGATCATGGGCACCAAGAACCACACCTCCTCGCTCGCCCACGATCAGGTGCATTGATGTCCCACCATCCCAAACTGTCGCATTTTCTCGAAACCTACGGCATCGTGCTCGTGGTCATCGCCATCATGGCGCTGCTGGCGGCCATTCGGCCTGACGTGTTCCTCACGTCCCAGAACCTCAGCAACATCCTGAAGCAGAACGCATCGCTGGCGCTGCTCGCGCTCGGCATGCTGGTCGTCATCATCACCGGCGGCATCGATCTTTCGGTGGGATCGGTCATGGCGCTCGCCATGGTCTGCATCGCCATCGCCAGCAAGGCCGGCGTGCCGTGGCCGATCTGCCTCGCCATCGGCCCCGCAATCGGCATCGCGGTCGGCTGGGTGAACGGCGTCGGCCTGACGTGGCTGCAGCTTCCGCATCCGTTCATCATGACGCTCGGCACGCTGAACATCGCCCGCGGCCTGACCTACCTCATCACAGGCGGCTCGCCGGTTTCCGGGCTTCAGCCCGAGGTGCGTTATCTCGGGCAGGCCTATTGGGATTTCGGCATCTTCACCCCGCCGGCGGGGTTCCCGGCGAGCCTGCTGATCGTTGCGATCGTTGCGATCGGCCTGTGGTATTTCCTCAACCGCACCTCCACGGGCCGACACATCTATGCCGTCGGCGGCAACCCCCATGCGGCGCGCGTCTCCGGCGTCAATGTCGACCACGTTCTGGTCGTCGCCTACGTGATCTGCGGCTTCCTCGCCGGTCTCGCCGGGCTCCTGCTCGCCGGCCGCACGGACAGCGGCTTCCCGAACGCAGGCATCGGCATCGAACTCGACGCCATCGCGGCGGTGATCATCGGCGGTGCGTCGTTCTTCGGCGGCCGCGGAACGGTGATCGGCGTGCTGGCCGGCGTGCTTATCATGGGACTTCTGCGCAACGGCCTGAACATCAACAACGTCAGCGCCTTCTGGCAGATGATCCTGATCGGCTTCGTGATCATCGTCGCCGTCTACATCGACGTGCTGCGGCGCAAGGCTGCCGTGCGCCGCTGAAAACACGAAATCCGCGCGGGGAATACCGCCCCGCGCGCCCTGAACCGACCCGGCGGGAGCGAACGAGACGACAGTCGTGCGTAGCCCTGCGAAGACGGCGCGTTCGCCGGAGATGGAACGCGGCACACCCCGCAAAGCCGGCGTGCGCCGCGTGAGGCACCATGAACAAGAACAAGTGGGAGGAACGAACATGAAGAAGCTTCTGCTGTGCGGCATCGCCCTCGCGGCCCTCACCGGTGTGGCGAACGCCGACACCTTCGTGGTGAGCATGAAGGGGCCCGGCGGCGGCAATCCGTTCTGGGCGGCGGTCGAGGAAGGCGCCAAGGCGAAGGGCAAGGAACTCGGCGTCGACGTCGTCGTCGTGGCCCCGCCGTCCGAGACGGACGTGCAGGCGCAGATCGCGCAGCTCGAGGACCTGATCGCCCAGAAGGTCTCGGGCATCGCGCTCGCCCCGACCGATCCGAACGCCCTGGCGCCGGTCGTCGACGCGGCGAAGGAAGCCGGAATCCCGGTGGTGTTCATCGACGGCGCCGGCTCCAATCCGGGCGTTTCGCTGATCGGCACCAACAACCTGGAAGGCGGCAAGATCGCCGGCGACTTCCTCTGCAAGTCGCTGCCGCAGGGTTCGGAGGTGGCGATCCTCCAGGGCATCATGAGCACCACCAACGGCATCGACCGCGCGGGCGGCGCCAGCGAGGCGTTCAAGGCGTGCGGCTTGAAGGTCGTGGCCGAGCAGACCGCCGAATGGGATCGCGCCAAGGGCCTCTCGGTCACTGAGAGCATCCTGGCCGGCAACCCCAACATCAAGGGCATCTTCGCCTCCAACGACAACATGGCGCTCGGCGCGGTCGAAGCCCTCAAGGCGGCGGCGAAGCTCAAGGACGTCACCGTTGTCGGCTTCGACGCCAACCCGGATGCGGCGGCCTCGATCCTCGCCGGCGAGATGACGGCGTCGGTCGCCCAGGCGCCGAAGAACATCGGCGGCTTCGGCATCCAGGCGCTCGCCGACCTCAAGGCCGGCAAGACGGTGCCGCCGATGATCGATACCGGGACCATCCTCGTCACCAAGGAAAATGCCGAGGCCTACAAGTAAGCGACAGCACGTCCGGGAGCCGCCGTGCCGAAACAATGCGGCGGTTCCCGGCGACCTGCCGCATTTCAAGGAAGCGGGCCGGCATCGGCCCGCTTCTTCCTCGCCGGCGTCCGCGGGTTCGCGCACTGCGCCCTGCTGGCTACCGAACGGCGGACGATCACACCAGTGTCGAGCCTGACGCGTCGTTCCGATCAGTTTGAGCGGCGCGAAAGAGGCTCGCGAGCGCAGCGAGTGCAGACCATGGCAGAGGGTTCCCCTTACCCGTCGTTTCCGGCGCCCGGTCGCCGGCTGCGCCTCGGCTTCGTCGGGGGCGGCGAGGGCGCGCTGATCGGCCAGGTCCATGCCAACGGCGCCCGGCTTTCCAATCGCTGGGAGATCGTCGCAGGCGCACTGTCCTCCGATCCCGAGCGTGCGCGGCGTTCCGGAGCCGCCTGGATGCTGCAGCCAGACCGTGTCTATTCCGATTATGCCGAGATGGCGCGGCGCGAGGCCGCTCGCCCGGACGGCATCGACGCGGTGGTGATCGCCACGCCGAACAACCTGCACCATCCTGTCGCCGCCGCCTTCATGGATGCTGGCATCGATATCGTTTCCGACAAGCCGCTCACGACCAATCTCGACGATGCGCTCGATCTCGTCGCGCGCCAGCGTCGCAGCGGCGTGGTGTTTGGAGTCACCTATGCCTACGCCGCCCACGTCATGGTGCGGCAGGTGAGGGCGATGATCCGCGCAGGCTTGGTGGGCGACATCCGCCAGATCCATGTCGAATATTTCCAGGAATGGGCCATCGGCCTGACGGATGAAGGCGAGGGCGCGCCGTGGCGGCTCGATCCGACACGTGTCGGCCCGGCGTTCACAGCGTCCGATATCGGCACCCACGCGATGCATCTGGCGAGTTTCGCCACGGGGCTCGATGTCGAGAAGGTGCGGGCCATGTTCTTCGTCTCCGGCGCGCCGAAGAAGCTTGAGGATACCGCTTTCATGCATCTGCGCTTCGCGGGCGGCGTGCCGGGAACTCTGATGGTGTCCCAGGCTGCCGCCGGCACGCAGTGCGGCTTGCGCCTGCGGGTGTTCGGCACCACCGGCGGACTGGAGTGGGAGCAGGAGAACCCGGAATTTGTGCGCTACACCCCGCTCGACCAGCCGACGCAGGTCATCGGCCGGGGTTACGGCGCCGGAATGCGGGAAGAGGCCATCCGCTTCGTGCGGATGCCGCGTGGCCACCCGGAAGCGCTGACGGATGCATGGGCCAATCTCTATATCGAGATGGCCATTGCGATCGAGGCGCGACGTGCCGGGCGCTCGCTGCCGGATGGGTTGCTGGCGTACCCGACCGTGATCGACGGCGCCAAGGGCGTAGCATTCGTCGAGGCGGCGATCCGTTCCAATGCTGCCGATGGGGCCTGGGTCGATTGCCGCCTGCCGGAAGCGGCGCCTGTCGCGGCGGAGTGAAAGATGCAGACCGCACCCGTCATCCTGATCGCCGATCCGGAGCCGCGCACGCTGGAGATGATCTTCGAGCCGGACGTGCTCTCCCGGCTCGGCTCGCTCGGCCGTCTCGTCATCCATGCCGATGGCAATCGACTCTCCCCGGACGAACTTGACGAGGCGCTCTCGGAAGCCGTGATCGTCATCGGCCAGATCGATCTCGATGCGGACCGGCTCGCGCGGATGCCGAAACTGCGCGCGATCTTCAATGTCGAAGGCAATTTTCTGCCCAACATCGACTATCCCGTGTGCTTCGACCGCGGCATCCATGTGCTCAACATCAGTCCGGTCTACGCCACGTCCGTCGCCGAGACGGCCCTTGCCATGGCGCTCGATCTCGCCCGGGGCGTTACCGCGACCCATGAGGCCTTCCGCGACGCCTCCGAGGCGTGGGGGCTGGCAAGCAACGCCGGCTGCTTCCTGTTCACGGGTTCCCCGATTGGCATCGTCGGTCTCGGCGATCTCGGCCGCGCACTCCGGCGAATGCTGCGCCCGTTCCGCTGCAAGGTGCGCGTCTACGACCCGTGGCTGCCCCCGCGGTTGATCGAGGCGGAAGGCTGCGAGCCTGCGACCCTCGACGAGGTCTTCACAACCTCGCGCGTGGTGTTCCTGTTTGCGAGTTCGACGAGCCAGAATCAGGGCTTCATCGGGGAGCGGGAGCTGTCGCTGATGCCGGAAGGCGCTGTGCTTCTTGTGATGAGTCGCGCCGGGATCGTGGATTTCCGGGCTCTGGAGCGACACCTCGCGACGGGCCGCATTCGCGCCGGGATCGATGTGTTCCCGGTGGAGCCGCTGGAGGCGGAGTCGCCCCTGCGGCGCATGGAAGGCGTCATCCTTTCCAGCCATCGCAGCGGCGGAATGCCGGAGAGTTTCCTCGAAATCGGACGGCTCGTGCTCGCCGATGCCGAACTCGTCCTGCAGGGACGTCCGCCCCAGGTCTGTCGCCGCGCGGAACGCGAGACGGTAGCGCTGATGCGCAGCCGGCCGGTCGCACGGTCGTGACGGGCACGCGGGAAACGGCACCGGGAGAATTCTGATGGATCACAGCAACGCCACGGATGCGCCAGCCATGCTCGACGTCATCACCATCGGCCGGTCCTCGGTCGATCTCTATGGCCAGCAGATCGGCACGCGGCTGGAGGACGTCGGCTCCTTCTTCAAATCGCTCGGAGGCTGCCCTGCCAACATCGCAGTCGGCACGGCACGGCTGGGCCTGAAGTCCGCGCTCATCACCCGTGTCGGCGACGAGCAGATGGGCCGCTTCATCCGCGAGCAGTTGCAACGCGAAGGGGTGGACGTCACCGGCGTCCGGACCGATCGCGACCGCCTCACGGCGCTGGTGCTGCTTTCCGTCGAGAACGACAAGACCTTCCCGCTGATTTTCTACCGCGAGAACTGCGCGGACATGGCGATCTGCGAGGATGATGTCGACGAGGCCTTCGTCGCTTCTGCCCGCGCGGTTCTCGTCACCGGAACGCATTTCTCCAAGCCCGGCACGGATGCCGCCCAGCGCAAGGCGATGCGGCTGGCGCGGGCCAACGGCGCGCGGGTCGTGTTCGATATCGACTACCGGCCGAACCTCTGGGGCCTCGCCGGCCATGATGCCGGCGAGGAGCGCTATATCGCGTCCGATCACGTCTCGGCCCATCTGCGCACGGTGCTGGCGGAGTGCGACCTGATCGTGGGGACCGAGGAAGAGGTTCTGATCGCCTCCGGAGAGGTCGACCTGCTGGCGGCGCTGCGGACGATCCGTGCCGCTTCGGCAGCGACCATCGTGCTGAAGCGCGGCCCGATGGGCTGCATCGTCTATGACGGCGCGATCCCCGACGATCTTGAGCAGGGCATCGTGGGGAAGGGTTTTCCCATCGAGGTCTACAACGTCCTCGGCGCCGGTGACGCCTTCATGTCCGGCTTCCTGCGCGGCTGGCTGCGCGGAGAACCGCATTACGTCTCTGCCACCTGGGCCAATGCCTGCGGGGCCTTCGCCGTGTCGCGGCTGATGTGCTCGCCGGAGATCCCGACATGGGAGGAGTTGCAGTATTTCCTTTCCCACGGCAGCAAGCACCGCGCTCTGCGCCGCGACGAGATGCTCAATCACGTTCATTGGGCGACGACCCGCCGCAAGGCGATCCCGCAGGTAATGGCGTTGGCGATCGACCATCGTTCGCAGCTTGCCGCCGTAGCCGATGAACTCGGCGTTCCACACGACCGCATCGAGACGTTCAAGAGGCTCGCGGTGAAAGCCGCCGCGCGGGTCGCCGCAGGGCGTCCGGGTTTCGGGATGCTGCTCGACGAGACCTATGGCACGAGGGCATTGTTCGATGCCGCAAAGGCCGGCTTTTCCTGGGTCGGCCGTCCCGTGGAACTGCCGGGTTCGCGGCCGTTGCGGTTCGAGCATGGCGGGGATATCGGTTCGCAACTCGTCGCGTGGCCCGTGGACCACTGCATCAAGTGCCTCTGCTTCTATCATCCGGACGACCCAGATGCCTTGAAGCGCGAACAGCAGGAAACGCTGCGTGGCCTTTACGAGGCGGCGCGCACCATCGGCCGCGAACTCCTGATCGAGATCATCGCCAGCAAGCACGGGCCGCTCGGCGACGATACCACCGCGCGCGTGCTCGGCGAACTCTATGCCCTCGGCATCAGGCCTGACTGGTGGAAGCTCGAGCCGCAGGCTTCGACTGCCGCCTGGGGCCACATAGACGCCGTGATCGGGGCCAACGATCCGTGGTGCCGCGGTGTCGTATTGCTGGGCCTGGAAGCCTCTATGGAGACCTTGCAGGCTGGCTTCGACGCTGCCCGGACGGCGAAAAGCGTCAGGGGCTTCGCGGTGGGTCGGACTATCTTCGCCTCCGCCGCCCGCGCGTGGCTGGCCGGTGAAATCAGCGACGAGGCCGCCATCGACGACATGGCGGGCCGGTTCGCCCGCCTTGTCGATCTCTGGCACGGCGCGCTGCCGGCGGAGCGTGCCTCACGCGCGGCGGCAGAATCTGGCGGGAGCACATCATGTCCAGTTTGAAGATCCGGCAGGGTGGGGAGCGGGGCCTCGTCCACGACGTGACGCCTGAGAATGCGGGCTGGAGCTACGTCGGCTTCGCGCTTCACAGGCTGGTGCCCGGCGAGAGCGCCACGGCCGAAACGGGCGATCGCGAGATCTGTCTCGTGCTGATTTCTGGCAAGGCACGCCTTGCGGTGGACGGCCGCGACTTCGGCGAGATGGGCGAGCGCATGAACCCCTTCGAGGGACCGCCCCATGCGCTCTATGTGCCGCCGGGCGCCGTCTGGCGGGCGGAGGCGACGACGGACCTTGAACTTGCCGTCTGTTCGGCACCGGGAGGCGAGGGGTTCGAAGCGCGCGCGATTCCGCCCGGCACCCATCCGCGCTCCGTGCGTGGCAAGGGCAGCAACACGCGCTATGTCACCAACATCATGCCGGAGAACGACGGCGCCGCGCACGCGCTTCTGGTGGTCGAGGTGATCACGCCGGGCGGCAATACCTCGTCCTATCCGCCTCATAAGCACGATCGTGATGCCCTGCCCGACGAAAGCGCGCTTGAGGAAACCTATTATCACCGCCTCAACCCGCCGCAGGGCTTCGCCTTCCAGCGCGTCTATACCGACGACCGTTCGCTGGACGAGGCCGTCACGGTGGAGGACGGCGACGTGGTCCTGGTGCCCCGCGGCTATCACCCCGTGGCGACCATCCACGGTTACGACAACTATTATCTGAACGTGATGGCCGGGCCGCACCGGATCTGGAAGTTCCACAACGCGCCCGAGCACGCGTGGCTCTTCACCGGCGTCTGAAAGCGGGAGGCGTCCTTGTGCAAGCGGGAGGCGTCCTGGAGAGATCCATAGATCGACCAGCCCGCGCAGCCCGAAACGAACAACGGCGGCCTTTCCGGGAAGGCCGCCGTTTCGTTTCTAGAGCATAACCGGTTCAGATCGAACCGATCTGAACGACAAGGATATGCTCAAGGTTTTGAATCTGGAGCGATTTCTTGTCGGCCTGATGATTCCATCAGACCGGAAAGCGCTCTAAGTCGCGAATTGCGGGGTCAGATCAGAGTCACCTTGCCCGTTGCGATGTCGTAGACACCCCCGACGACTTTCACGCGGCCGGCGGCCACATATTGCGCGATGATCGGCTTGGCGCTCATCAGCTTGCGCACGTTGTAGCGCACGTTCTGCTCGATGGCGGCCTGCAGCGGATCGGCGGCGTGGGTCTTTTCCGCCAGATTGATCGCCGGCTTGATGGCGTTGATCAGTTCGGGCAGGTGCCCGGGCAGCTTGACGTCGTCCTTGATGACCTTGATCGCGGCGTCGACCGCGCCGCAACCCGAATGTCCGAGCACCATCAGCAGCGGAACGCCGAGGAATTTCACCCCGTACTCCAGGCTGGCCAGCCCGTCGTCGTTGACGAAGTTGCCGGCCACGCGCACGATGAACAGCTCGCCGGGGCCTTGGTCGAACACGAGTTCCGGTGCCACCCGCGCATCGGCGCAGCTCAGGATGCCGGCGATCGGGTACTGGGCGGCCGCTCGCGCGGCCCGTCCGGCGAGATAATCCCGGTCCAGAGGAGCGTTCGCGACATAACGTCCATTGCCGTCCGTCAGCCGCTTCAGCGCCGCGTCGGGGGGAATCGCGTTGGGAGCTGCCTTGGACGGCGCGCTCTCGGCGAAAGCCGGCAGGGCGAGGCCGCCGAGGAAAGCGCCTGCCATTCCAGCCGCGCCGGCGGTCAGCAGGCGGCGGCGCGACAGGGCAAGCGGATGATCATCACACATGCGGGATTCCTTCTGGACAAGAACTGCGAGCCGGACGACACCGGCAGGACGGCTTGAGCGGGATCGGACGCGACACGGTGAACCCCCTGCATTAGATCACACTTGGGATCGAACCGGCAGCCTCTGTTTAAACGCTGATGCGGCGGCCGGGTGTCCAAACTTTGCAGGATGTGCGGCACCATGAGCCCGCGACGCCTTGTGACGGAAGCGGCCCCTGCCGCGGGCCGGGCGGCACCTGTCCCAGATGCAGCATTCCTGGCCGCATGCGATCGTCTGCGGGCGAGTGCATGCTTTCGCCGGGCATTGTCCCGCTACTGCCGCCAGATGGCCGAAAAGCCGACCGTCGCCTGGCCGATCTACAAGATGTTCGACCAGCTCGACCGGTACGTCGTCTCGTTCCTGCTGATCCACAACTATTATGCCTGGCGGCTGGAAGGCGGCCGTGAGCCGACGCTGACCGCCCTGCAAGCCATCGTGCCGTCGAGCCCCAGGCACACCGCCGGCTTCGTCGCGGCGCTGAAGGCGGGTCAGTTCGTGGTCGTCGAGCAGAATCCGGCCGACGGTCGGGAGAAATGGCTGAGGCCGGCTCCGGCGATGGTGTTCGAGGTCGGCCGGTCGATCAGGGCATTCGTCGCCTGTCTCGACGAGATCGACGGCGTGCAGCCCGCCCGAAGCCTGACCCTCGCCGACGTCGACGCGCTCGGCGGGGTGCTTCAGCGGTCGGCCGCATTCGTGCTGAAGAGCGGCACGCTGATCCATGCGTTTCCGCGCGTCCTGCATTTCGCGATGCGGGATTGCGGCTATCCGTTGCTCACGGCCGTCGTTGGCGCCCATATCGCGGCCGTCGAACCGGAGGCCGAGACGGTCGATATCAGGCTCAGCCTGCGCGCGCTTGCAGAGCGCTTGCAGGTTTCGCGCGCCCATGTCGGCAACATTCTCGATGAAGCGGAGCGTGCCGGCTGGTTCACCGTGCGCAACGGCCGGCTCGCATCCTTCAGCGAGGACCTGCTCGTGGAGTTCGAGGAATGGGCCTGCTGGGAGATGACACACTACGCGCGGATGCTGGGCCGTGACCCGTTTCACTGATCCACATCTGCGCAGGCATCGCTCTCGGATGGCGATACCCGCTCACGCCTTGTGAATGGGGTCGATCCAGGCGACGTTCTCCGGCTTCTCCACCGGCTCGATGTCGAGATTGACGACGACGGCTTCGCCGTCACTGCGCACCAGGACGCATTCCAGTTCTTCGTCCGGGCTGGCGTTGATTTCCTGATGCGGAACGTAGGGCGGCACGTAGATGAAGTCGCCGGGCCCGGCTTCGGCGACGAACTCCAGATGGTCGCCCCACCGCATGCGTGCACGGCCGCGCACAACGTAGATCACGCTTTCAAGCGGGCCATGGTGGTGCGCACCGGTCTTGGCGTTCGGGTGGATCGACACCGTCCCGGCCCACAATTTCTGCGCACCGGTCCGCGCATGATCGATTGCGGCGCGGCGGTCCATGCCGGGCGTGGAGGCCGTATTCGGATCGAGCGAGTCGCGTGTCACGACGCGAACGCCGTCGTGTTTCCACCGCGGCGGCTCGCTGTCGCCGTGTCTTCCATCTTGGTGTTCGTGGTCCGGTGAATGGCCGCTCATGTCGTGCCTCGCACTGCCGATCGGCCGCCAGCATAGCGCGGCTCTCCCGCCCGGCGAAATCGCCGGCCGCTTTTCCCGGTCGCTTGCTACGTGAGGGCGGCCTCCGCTCCGTCCGTCTCGCCGGGCTGGACGCGGCGGAGATAGGAAAGCGCGACCTTGGCGGCCTCTTCGATGTGATGGCGGCAGGCCTCACCGGCGCGCGCTCCGTCGCCAGCCTCGATCGCAGCTACGATGTCGCGGATCTCGGCGACGCTGCGGTCCAGGCGTCCGGGCTGCGTCATGGACGTGAAGCGCAGCATGTTGATGCGGTTGTGCAGCGAGGTCAGCGTCTGCTTGACGAAGGCGTTGCCGCTCCCCTCCATCAGGAGGTCGTAGAACTTCGCCTTGGCCACGACCAGGGCGCGGCGTTCTCCGCTCGCGGCCGCCTGCGCAAACGTCTCGACCGCCTCGCGGAGGCGCTGCTTGAACGACGCGGTCGCGAGTTCCGCGCATCTCTGACCGGCATAGCCCTCCAGCAGCGCGCGAAGGGCATAGAGCTGCTCGGCTTCGTCGACGCTCATGGTGCTGACGACCGGCCCCCGATGGGGGACGCTGGTGATCAGGCCTTCGGCCTCGAGCTGGCGCAGCGCCTCACGGACGGACGTGCGGCTGACGCCGAGGCTCTCGCACAGTTCTCGTTCGATGAGCCTTTCGCCGGGCTTGAAGACGCCGTCGCTGATGGCCAGGCGCAGCTTCTCCTCGACCTGTCCGCGCAGGGTGGCGCTCTGCTTGGCTATCTGAAGGTTGACCCTGGCCATGTTCCGTATCCGACCTCTTTGCGGATCCTATATGTGACATATGCACGGTTGAGAAGCAGTGCGGCGCCTTACCTCCGCGTTCCCTCCAAGGGGTGGCCGCGCTCGCAGCTGGAAGCGCTGCCGGGAGGCGCGCATCCTGTCGGCCTCGTGGCTGCGCGGCGGATCGGGGCCGGATGGTCGGGCGCTGAGCGGCATCGCTCTAGCCGCTTATCACGATTCTGAGAAGGCACCCGTCCATCCCCCAATTTCGCCGCCGCTCGATCGGCGATCGGCCGTTCTGTAGCGGTGCTGCCCGACCCGCGATCGTCCATCTCAACCACGATGTTCGCCGGCGGAAACGCCAGACGGCAAGGCGTGAGCGACTGTCCACCACGGCCACTCTCGCGACTAGGGAAATATAGCTATTGACGGATTGTCGTACAATCATCTAAAAGTCGCTCAACAAAGATAACGGGGAGGGCGCCATGACGGCGACACGCAGCAGCATCGCCTTCATCGGTATCGGCCAGATGGGCCTGCCGATGGTGCGTAGGCTGCTGAAGGCCGGCTTCGCTGTGACAGGGTTCGACCTGTCCGAAGCAGCACGCGCCGAACTCGTGTCAGCCGGCGGAAAGGCGGCCGCAACAGCCGCCGAGGCGACGACGGGCGCCGAAGTGATCATCACGATGCTGCCCAACGGCAAGATCGTTCAGTCGGTGCTGCTCGACGATTCCCATGTGCTCGCGAACGCCGCTCCGGGAGCGGTTGTGCTGGAGATGAGCTCTTCCGCGCCGACCGAGACCCGTGCGTTGCTCGGCCGTCTTCCGCCCGGCCTGAGGCTGGTCGATGCGCCGGTCTCCGGTGGCGTGAAGCGCGCGATCGAGGGGGCGCTGACGATCATGGTGGGCGGTGACGTCGCCGATCTCGACGACGTCGAGCCGGTGCTCTCCGCGATGGCGACCCGGGTGTTCCGCTGCGGTCCGGTCGGCGCCGGTCATGCGATGAAGGCCATCAACAACTTCGTCTCCGGCGCGGGTGTCATCGCGGCCGTGGAGGCGGTCGAGCTCGGACGCAGCTTCGGCCTCGATCCGGCGGACATGATCGATGTGCTGAACGCATCCTCCGGCCGAAACAACGCGACCGAGATCAAGATGAAGCAGTTCGTGCTCTCCGGCACGTTCGCCTCCGGCTTCGCCCTCGGCCTGATGGCGAAGGACATCCGGACGGCGGCAGACCTGTCGCGGGATCTCGGTCTTGGCCAGGATTGCCTCAGGCAGACCGCGGACGTCTGGGAGGAGGCTGCCAAGGCGCTTGGCGCGAGCGTGGACCACACGCGGATCGCGGAATTTCTGGCCGTCAGGGAACGGGAACGCGTCTGACGCGACCGTCCGCAACGACAGGCGGTGGTGCCTCTATGGCGCGCCGCGGGATACCAATCGAGGAAAGTCATGCCGATGAACGACACACCGCCGAAATCGGGCCTTCTGGACGTTTCCGAGAAATTCGAACGGGGCCTGAAGACCCGTCGCGAGGTCTTGGGCGACCGCTATGTGGATGCTGCGCTCGGCAATGCGACCGAGTTCAGCGCGCCGATGCAGAAGCTCGTGACCGAATATTGCTGGGACGAAATCTGGAACCGGCCCGGACTGGGGCGTCGCGAGCGCTCGATCCTCAATCTCGGAATGATCTCCGTGCTCAATCGGCAGCATGAGCTGCGCGGCCATGTCCGCGGCGCGCTCAACAATGGTCTCACCAGGGAGGAGATCCAGGAAATCTTCCTTCAGGTGGCGATTTATTGCGGTGTGCCGGCAGCGATCGACAGCTTCCGCGTCGCACAGGAAGTTCTGGACGAAGACACGAAGTGATGCCGGCGGAGCCGCTCGCTCGGCATGGCACGAGCGCCATGGCTTCCCAAGGTCGGGGAATCCGTGGCCGCTAAGGAATAAACCGGAAAGAGGGCGCCGATACACCTCTCCGGGATCGTGGCCCGGCGCAAGGCGACGGGGCTGGCTGCTTCAGATGCCGAATGCCTTGCATCGCCTGCGGTGCGTGCGCCGCAAGACTGGCCGGTCGGGAAGGACCGGTGTCATCACCACAGACATCGCCGGCCGCCCAGGGCGGCGTTGCACCGCATCCGCGGAAGCGCGTCGCCTGCGGGAGGACTGCGCGACCGTTCAGCATAAATCCCATCTTAAGGGATGTGCGGTCCACGGACGGTCGGCAGGGGTCGTTTCAGGAGGTTGCGCAGCATGGGAGGCCCATATGCATCTCGATAAGCAGGCCTTCGCCGAGAAGGCGAAAGCCGATTTCGAATTCACCCGCGAGACCCGCTACCTGTCGGGCAAGGTGAAGCTCGAGTTCGGCGACGACACGTGGGTGCTCGACTTCGACAATGGTCGCCTCGTCTCCGTCGAGGACGGCGCCGGCACGCCCGACAGTGCCTGTCGGATCGTGGTCGGCGGGCGCGCGGACCAGTGGGAGAAGCTGCTGGCCCTCAAGCCGGTGCCCTTCTACCAGTGCATCCAGTCCGCCGCCGTCAAGCATCAGATGAAGATCTCCGACACCAACGAGACCTTTGCCTACCTGCCGGCGCTCAATCGGATGACCACGCTCCTGCGCCAGCTTCACAACGAGGTGGCCTGAGCCATGGCTAAGCACGATCCCATCACCGGCCGGTATGTTTACCTCACCGTCGAGGACGTCGAATACCGCGTCTATTACGAGGAAGCCGGGCAGGGCATCCCCCTCATCGTCGGTCACACCGCCGGTTCCGACGGACGACAATATCGCCATCTCCTTTGCGATGCCGAGGTCACCAAAGACTTCCGGGTCATCGCGTTCGACCTGCCGTTCCACGGCAAGTCGCTCCCGCCCTACGGCAAACGCTGGTGGGAGGAAGAGTACAACATGACGAAGGCCCGGATGATGGCCTTCCCGACGACTCTCGCGAAGGAACTCGGCCTCGATCGCCCGGTCTATATGGGCAGCTCAATGGGCGGTCACCTCGCGGTGGATCTCGCTTCCTGTCTGCCGGACCATTACCGCGCCACCATCGCGGTCGAAGGCGCGCTGCGTTCGGCGGTTGAATATGTCGATGTCGGCATGGCCGGAATCCGCAAGGAATTCGACAACCCCAACGTCAACCGCACCTCGATCGGCGCGGCGATGATGCTGAACATCTCGCCCTATTCGCCTGAGCAGAACGTGCGCGAAATCCAGTGGGAATATGCCTGCGGCGGGCCGGGAATATTCGCCGGAGACCTCTATTATTACTACTACGATCACAACATGTCGGACGAGGAAGCCGCGGCGATCGATACGTCGAAGTGCATGCTCTACATGCTGACCGGCGAATACGATCCGAACACCTCCCCCAAGGAGACGCAGGCGCTCGCGGACCTCGTGAAGGGCTCGAAGTTCCAGGCGATGGACAAGCTCGGCCATTTTCCCGTGACCGAGAACTACGAGGCCTTCCGCACCTACCTGCTGCCGATCCTGGCAGACATCAAGGCGAAGTCGAACGGCTGAAAGACCGCACGGAAAAGCCGGCCGAAAGGCCGAAGATGAAAAAATACGAGGGAGGAATTGAGATGGGAAAGAGATTGAAGCTGTCGGGGCTCGCGCTCGCTGGCGCGCTCGCCCTGACCGCAACCGCCGCCACGGCGCAGGGCGTCAAGGACCTGCCGGCGAGCGAGCAGGCGATCTACGCGATCGTCGATCCGCAGGTTCCGCTCGGACCGAGCGCCTATGCCGACTTCAAGGCGAAGAACCCCCCGCCGTGGAAGATCGGCTATGCCTCGTCCTATGCCGGCAACACCTGGCGTGCGGCGGCGCTGGACGAGATCATGAACGTCCTGCTGCCGAAGGCGCAGAAGGCCGGGCTCGTCTCCGAGGTGGTCGTCACCCAGTCCGACCTCAAGGACGCAGTGCAGATCCAGCAGATGCGCCAACTCGTCGACAGCGGCGTCGACGCCATCATCATCTGCTGCTCGAATGTGACCGCTCTCAACCAGTCCATCGAATATGCCCATTCGAAGGGCGTGCCGGTGTTCTCGTTCTCCGGCTACGTCACGTCGCCCTACGCCATCAACGCCGCGGCGAACCACAGCCAGGGCGGCTACGACATGGGCAAGTGGCTTGCCGAGGAAATGGGCGGCAAGGGCAACGTGCTGCTCGTCTCGGGCATCCCGGGCTTCGCGTCCTCCGACAGCTTCGATCTCGGTGCTAAGAAGGCCCTCGCCGAGTACCCGGACATCAAGGTTGTCGGTGAAGTTGCGGGCAAGTGGACCGACCAGGTCGCGCAGGTCGAGGTGCAGAAGTTCCTCGCCACCAACCCGCAGCAGATCGACGGCATCCTGACCCAGGGCGCGCAGGAGAACGGCGTGCTGAACGCCATGCTCCAGTCCGGCCGTCCCATGGTGCCGATCACCATCGGCGGCGAGGCCTCGGCGGCATGCTACTGGCTCCAGCACCCCGACTGGATTTCCAAGGCGTTCCATATCTGGCCGCCGCGCAAGGAAATGGACCTGATCTGGGACGTCATGCTGCGCACCCTCGAGGGCCAGGGCCCGAAGGTCCAGACCATCCTCCGCCCCGTTCTGCCGTTCACTCTTGAGGATGTGAAGGCCGCGCTGCCCGCCGATTGCGATCTGAACTCGACCGAGTTCATCGAGCCGGCGGCAGACGGCTGGTTCCCGGCGAGCGTCGCCAAGGACTACTTTATCAACTTCAAGAACTGACGGCATGGCTCGGCCGCCGCTCCTCCCCCCTGGGCGGCGGCCGGGTTCTTCCCTTTGGACGGGGTGTCTCCGCCGGCGAGGGCAGCACCGATGACCAGTTTCAAGACCACCATACGGCTCTCCGGCGTCTCCAAGAGCTTCGGCGAGACCCGCGCGCTGACGGATGCGAACTTTGAAGCCCGTGCGGGCGAGGTCCACGCCATCGTGGGCGAGAACGGCAGCGGCAAGAGCACGCTCGCCAAGATCATGTCCGGCGTGCTCTCGCCCGATGCCGGAACCGTCGACATTCTGGGCGGTCCGATCCGGTCGCCCATCGAAGCCAAGGCGCGCGGGCTCGCCACCATCTTCCAGGAGGTGCTGGTCGCCGATCATGCCAGCATCCTCGACAATCTCTATGTCGGCCGCGACGGGCTCGTGAGTCACGGCGCGGGACGGGCGGAACGGCTGGCGGAAGCGCAGCAGGTCATGACCCGCTTTGTCGGCGAAGCCGTTGATCTCGACGCTCCGGTCGGCGGCCTGCCGCTCAGCGTGAAGCAGTGGGTCGTGATCGCGCGCGCGGTGTTGCGGCGGCCGAAGATCCTGATCCTCGACGAGTCTTCCGCGGCGCTCGATCTCGGCGCCACCCAGCGGCTTCATCAGGAAATCGACCGTCTGCGTGGGGAAGGCGCGACGGTGCTCATCGTCACCCACCGCATCGCGGAACTCGTCCGCATCGCCGATCGTGCCACCATCCTGAGGGACGGCAAGGCCGTCGGCGTGCTCGATCGCCATGAGATCACCGAAGAGCGCCTTCTCAAGATGATGACGCCGGCGGATCGCGTGCAGGCGACGCAGCCCACGCTGTCGGCAAACCTCCGGCAGGGCGCGACGCCCGTCATCTCGGCGCTTGGCGTGCGGCTGCAACCGGAGGCGCGGCCGTTCGATTTCGCGCTGATGCCGGGGATGATCGTCGGGCTGGCGGGGCTCGACGGACAGGGACAGGATCTGTTCGCCAAGGCGCTCGCCGGCATCGCGCCGCCCGCCGATGGCGAGGTCGTCGTGGCGGGTGACGGTGGACGCCAGCATGTCGTCGCCGGGCTCGCCGACGCTTCCGCCCAAGGCATCGCCTGGGTCTCCGGCGACCGCAAGCGCGAAGGCATCCTGCCGCAGCAATCCATCTTCGAGAATTTCGCCATCGGCGTCTATCACCGCCGGCTCAAGCCGTTCGGTGTCGTCGACAAGGCGGCAGCTCGCCGGCTCTTCGCACGCGAGATCCAGCGTCTGTCGATCAAGACAGGGCCGGTCATGAACCGGATCACGTCGCTCTCGGGCGGCAACCAGCAGAAGGTGCTGATCAGCCGGGCTTTCGCCAGCGATCCCCGCGTCATCGTCCTCAACGATCCGGCGCGCGGTGTCGACCTCAATACCAAGCGCGATCTCTATCGCGAACTGCAGACCTTTGCGGCGGCGGGTGGCGCCGTCGTCTACCTGTCGAGCGAGATCGAGGAATTCCTGGGCTTCGCTCACCGCGTCGACGTGTTCGTCCAGGGCTCGCTGTTCCGCTCCCTTTCGGGCGATGCAATCGGCGAGGATTCGGTGCTGTCCGCCATGTTCGGACAGGCCGCTGGCACGCACGTCGACATCGATGTTTCGGAGGCTGTCTGATGTCCCGTCCCGCGTCATCCATCGTGAAACTCGGGCCGCTGACCGTGCCGGTCTCGATGTTCGTCGTGCTCGTCGCGGCGGTCGCGATCCGCTCCCCCGGCCTCTACACCACCACCGGCTTCGCCAATGCCGTCCTGGTGGCGGCTCCGCTGATCCTCGCCACGCTGGCATTGACCCCGATCCTGATGGCCGGCCGCGGCGCGGTCGACCTTTCCGTCGGGCCGCTGCTCGGCTTCCTCAACGTCACGCTGATCGCCTGGCTCTCCGGCAACGGCATCACCAATCCGGTCGTGTTCTTCGCCTGGGCGCTCGGCATGGGCGCTGCATGGCAGGTGCTGCAGGCGCTCGTGATCATCCATGTGCGCGTCGCGCCGATCATCGTCTCGCTCGCCGGCTTTCTCACGCTCTCCGGCATCAATCTCCTGATCATGTCACGCCCGGGCGGCGTCGCGCCGGACTGGATGATGAGTTGGGGCGGCGGACTGCAATCGAGTGTGTTCTCGCCGATCTTCTTCCTTGTCGTCGCGGCTCTGGCGCTGTGGGCCGTGGTGTCGCGCACCGGTTTCCACACCCAGCTGCGCATGGTCGGCAGCGACGAGCGAATGGCCTATACCAGCGGCGTCCGGATCGATCTCGTCCGCCTGCTCGCCCACGTGCTCGGCGGCATCTTCGTCGGCCTCGCCGCCATCGCCTACACGGCGCTGATTTCCTCCGGCGATCCGACCCAGGGCTCCACCTACACGCTTCAGGCGGTGACAGCGGTCGTGCTTGGCGGCGCGAGCCTCTCGGGCGGCCGCGGCGGCGCGATCGGGTCTCTGCTCGGCGCGCTCAACATGTTCCTGATCTCCTACCTGCTCGGCACGTTCAATTTCGGCACGATGTCCGGCTTCGTGACGCAGATGGCGTTCGGCCTGATCCTGGTCGCCTCCCTGCTCGTCAACGTGTTCACCGCCGGCCGGCCGGCCACCGCCTGAGGGAGAGCGCAATGTCCATCGCAACCAATGCGGCCGCGGCGCCGCTCGGCCGGCGCGGCGCATCCCTCGACCGGGCGATCGTCATCGGCCTCGCGATGCTCGTGGTTCTGGTGCTTGCCGGCAGCCTGCTCGTGCCGGGCTTCCTGTCCGTGCAGAACACGCGCTCGATCCTGCTGCTCGCGGCGTTCCTCGGCATCGCCTCGCTCGGCCAGACGCTGGTGGCGCTGCTCGGCGCGCTCGATCTTTCGATCCCCTATGTCATCGGCGCGGCGAACATCCTGTTGCCGGCGATGATGGTGGCGGGTCTCCCGCCGGCGGCGGCGATCGCCGTTGTCGCGGCCCTCGGGCTCGCCTGCGGCATGGTCAACGGCCTGCTCAGCTATCGCCTCCAGGGTCAGGCGCTGATCATGTCGCTCGGCTTCGGCTTCGCCGTGGTCGGCGCAGCGCAGATCTGGACGTCGATCGGCTCGCAGTTCGGCGGCACCGTGTTCGCGCAGATCCCTGGCTGGCTACGCAACCTCGCCGCCTTCAACGGCACCACCTTCGGCCTACCGGTCCCGCCGGTCATTCCGATCTGGATCGGCATCGCCGTCATCGCGATCTGGGGCATGGGCAACACCTGGTTCGGCCGTGGCGTCTATGCGCTCGGCGGCAGCCGCGTGGCGGCGTCGCGACTGCAGATCTCGGAACTGCGCACCTGGGTGCTGGTTCATGGCATTTCCGGGCTGATGTCGGCGATCACGGGAATGCTCCTGCTCGGCTTTTCCGGCGGCGGCTTCGTCGGCGTCGGCGATCCCTACCTCTTCACGACGGTCGCGGCCGTGGTCATCGGCGGCACGTCGCTGCTCGGCGGTTCCGGTGGCTACGGCGCGACGGTGCTCGGTGTGCTGGTCCTCACCGTGCTGACCTCGCTGCTCGTCGGGCTCGGGTTGAGTTTCGCCGCCCAACAGGCCGTTATCGGGCTTACAATCGTGCCGATGGTCGCGATCTATGCCCGCGCCCCGCATATCCGTAATCAGATCTAAGGGACACCGCCGTGACTGTGCTCGCCACCCGATCCTTGCTCGACCGCCTGTCCGATCGCACTTTGCTGCGGGATCAGGCGTTCTACGGCGGTGAATGGCGCGATGCCGGAAACGGGGCGCAATTCGATGTCACCAATCCCTCGACCGGCGAAGTGTTGGCGCGCGTCGCCGATACCGGGCTTGAAGACATCCGCCGTGCGATCGATCTCGCGGAGGCGGCGCAGAAGGACTGGGCCGCGGCCACGGGCAAGGAACGCGCCGCAGTGCTGCGCCGCTTCTTCGATCTGGTGATGGCGAATATCGACGATCTCGCCGTGATCCTCACAGCGGAGATGGGAAAGCCGCTTTCCGAGGCGAGAGGCGAGATCGCCTATGGCGCGTCCTATCTCGAATGGTTCGGCGAGGAAGCCAAGCGCGTCTACGGCGATACCATTCCGGGTCACCAGCGCGACAAACGCATCGTCGTCGTGAAGCAGCCCGTTGGTGTCGTCGCGGCGATCACGCCCTGGAACTTCCCGTCCGCGATGCCGTGCCGCAAGTTCGCGCCGGCGCTCGCCGCCGGTTGTGCCATCGTGTTCAAGCCCGCGATGGAAACCCCGCTTTCGGCTCTGGCGCTGGCTCATCTCGGCGAGCAGGCCGGCCTGCCGAAGGGGGTTCTCAGCGTGCTGCCGACATCGCGGTCCCGCGTGTTCGGCGACGAGGTCTGCTCCAACCCGATCGTGAAGAAGCTGACCTTTACGGGCTCGACGGAGGTCGGCCGCACCCTGATGGCCCAGGGCGCGCAGAAGATCATGAAGCTCAGCCTGGAACTCGGCGGCAATGCCCCCTTCATCGTGTTCGATGACGCCGATCTGGACGAGGCGGTTCAGGGCGCCATGATCTCGAAGTTCCGCAACAACGGCCAGACCTGCGTCTGCGCCAATCGAATCTACGCGCAAGCCGGCATCTACGACGCCTTCATCGAGAAGCTGTCGGCCGCGGTCGAGACGCTCAAGGTCGGTGACGGCTTCGACCCCGACACCGCGCTTGGTCCGCTCATCAGCACGCGGGCGAAAGCCAAGCTCGACGACCATATCGCCGATGCGCTGTCGCTCGGCGCCGAGATCGTCGTCGGTGGCGAAGGCCATGAACTCGGTGGCACCTTCGTTCGTCCGACGGTGCTGAAGGGTGTGACCCCGGCCATGAAGGTGGCGCGGGAGGAGACGTTCGCGCCGCTTGCCCCTGTGTTCCGCTTCGAGACGGAAGAGCAGGTCGTCGCCATGGCCAACGATACCGAGTTCGGCCTCGCGGCCTATTTCTACGCCCGCGATATCGCGCAGGTCTGGCGCGTGGCGGAACAGCTCGAATACGGCATGGTCGGCATCAACACGGGCCTGATCTCGACGGAAGTTGCGCCGTTCGGCGGGGTGAAGCAGTCCGGATTCGGCCGCGAGGGTTCGAAATACGGCCTCGATGACTTCCTGTCGCTCAAATATCTCTGCATGGGCGGCGTGCGCTGAGCTTTGCTTCTCGGTCCGGATATCTGCTGTCCCGGACCGCCCGCCAATTCCCCGACTTGTGACTTCGCCGGCCGGACGACCATCCGGCGGGCCTTCCTGCATGTACCCGGAAAATGCAAACGCGGCGCAGCCGGGAAGGCCACGCCGCGCACATGTCGAGCGGGCCGAGGCCCGCGTTTCGATCAGATCCGGGTCGCCTCGCCTTCGGCCAGCGCCACCTCCACGATGTAATGCCCGCGCCCGGTAGTGCGGGACGGATAGACCTCCGCCATCGCGCCCTCGTGCGGGATCAGCACGCGCTTCATGTCGCCCGCGACCTCCTTCAGGATGCGATCCGTGGCGAAGATGATGGTGGTGTAGTTGCCGAAGGAAAGGCCGTTCGGCAGGATCTTCGGATCGCTGGGATCGCCGCCGTGGAAGTTCTCGAATCGGTAGATCAGGTCGCCGGTATAGACATAGCGGTCGTCGCTCGCGGCCTGTCCGTCGTTGCGGATGATGATGTACTGCGAGCCGACGGTATGGCTGTCGCGCACCAGACGGACGTCGATGCCCGGCAGCACGTTGTCCTGATCGCCGTCGATGCCGATCATGCGGCCCTCACGGGCAAGCTGGACCGCGTAGATGATGTCGCCGGGATCGGTCGCGCCCATCAGCCAGCGGAACTTGCGGTCCATGGCCATGACCTCGACCCAGCCGGCGAGTTCCGAGCTCTGGATCATGAACTTGGCGTTGGGGAACAGCTCAAGCCCGCCCATATGGTCGAAATGGGCATGAGAGAGGATCACGTAGTCGATCTCTTCCGGCGTCACGCCGACTTCCGCCAGCACGTCCCGGGGGCTCGCCCAGTTCGACACGTTGTAGCGCTCGACGAACTCCAGGCCGTGCGAGGCCGCGTTCAATCCGCAATCGAGCAGGATGGTATGCTCGCGGCTCTTCAGCAGCGTGTAGGCATAGGGCAGCTTCTCGACGCCGACATTATGGCGTCCGAAGATCAGCGAACTGGTCGCCGCATCGGGCACGCAGGCAAATTCAAGAATCCAGATCGAATAGTCCGACATGCGTTCCTCCCAGGTCGGTCGTGGTGGGTTCCTGCCGGTGCATCGCGCAGCAGGATCGTTTGAAATCGATGGTCTCGAAGCCCGGTAACGCCCGGGATGCGGCCTCCATGTCCGCCCACGCGGCGCGAAGCGGCGGCAGCGGATCGGGCGCGCCGAACCTTCCTGCACGCTCGGCGTCGGCAGCCGCGAAAGCGGCTTCGAGCCGGTCGATGGCACGGCTCAGGTGATGGTGGAAGTGAAGCGCGAGCCCGCTCGGCACGAGGCGGGCGTGGTGCTCCCGCGCCTCGGCGAGCCGGGCATGGGCCGCCTCCCGGCTCGGGAGGTCGAGCAGGTGGCGGGAGCGGCCGAGTTCGGCCGTGATCAGCAGCCCGGCAAGCCGCGTCGCCGCCTCCTGCGCCGCCTCGAAGGCGGGCTGGGCAGCGATCACGTACCGGCGGGACGCCTCGTCGTGGCGCAGCGAGACCATCGCGTTCACGCCGCGCGCGAGTCGGCCGAGGCGGCGCGGCCGAGGATCATGTCTGCGGCCTTTTCCGCGATCATCAGCGTCGAGGCATTGGTGTTTGCCGATGGCATGGACGGCATGATCGAGGCATCGGCAACCCGCAGCCCCTCGATGCCATGCACGCGAAGCTCATGGTCCACCACCGTGCCGGGCTGATCGGCCGGGCCCATCCGCGCCGTGCCGATCATGTGATAGACCGTCGTGCCTTTCTGCCGCGCGAAGGCCAGAAGTTCGTCGTCGCTCTCCAGATCGGGCGTCGGGGAGGTTTCGGCATCCATGTACTTCGCCAGCGGCGATGCCCGGAACAGCCGACGCGCGAGCCTCATGCCGCCGAGCAGGGAACGCCGGTCGGTTTCGTGGGTCAGGTAGTTCGGCTGGATCAGCGGCGGTTCGAACGGATCGCGGCTCTTGACGTGGGCGAAGCCGAGGCTCTCCGGCCGTTCCTGCCAGACGCCGAGGGTCAGGCCCGGGTGCTTGTCGAGAAGTCCGACCACGCCCTCGCGGAAGCTCGCCGGAGCGCAGGCGAATTCGAGATCGGGGCGGTCGAGCGAGGGGTCGGATTTCCAGAAGATGTGGACGAGCGACGGGCTGATGGCGAGCGGGCTCGGCAGACCGAGCAGCCAGCGCATCACCTGGATCGAGAGCGCCGGGCCCTGCACCAGGTTGTTGATCGTCTTGATGCCCTTGATCCGCGAGACCATCCGCACCGCGTAGTGGTCGCGCAGGTTGTTGCCGACCCCTGGCAACGCATGGCGCACGTCGATGCCGGCCCGCTGCAGCACGTCACCCGGCCCGATGCCGGACAGTTGCAGCAGCTTCGGCGTGTTGAGGGCTCCGGCCGCGATAATGACCTCGCTGCGCGCGGAGACGGACTTTCGCACCCCGCCACGGCCACCCTCGATATAGTCCACGCCCGCCGCGCGCCGGCCTTCGAACACGATGCCGGTTGTCTGGCAATTGGTGCGCACCGACACGTTCGGGCGCTTCATTGCCTTGGAGAGGAACGCGCGGGCGGCGCTGATCCGCTTGCCCCTGTGAATGGTGCGCTGGAAGTAGCCGGCGCCGTCCTGCCGTGCGGCGTTGTGGTCGGGATTGCGCGGAATGCCGATCGCGACCGCGGCTTCCACCAGCGCCTCGCTGACGGGGTGATGCCAGTCGAGGTCCGAGATCGGCAACTCTCCCGCGGTCCCGCGATAGCGGCTGTCCGGGGATCCAAGACGTCGCTCGGATCGCTTGAAATAGGGCAGTACATCCGCATAGGACCAGCCGGGATTGCCGGCCTTCGCCCAGTTGTCGTAGTCGACTGCCTGTCCGCGGACGTAGTTCAGGCCGTTGATCGAGCTTGATCCGCCGAGCACACGGCCCTGGGGCAGAGAGAACGAGCGGTTATCCACGCCCGGGCCGGGCTCGGAGACGAAGTTCCACGTCAGCGTCTTCGAATAGATGTTCTTGATATAGCCCGCGGGAATGTGGATCAGCGGGTTGGTGTCTTTCGGGCCCGCCTCCAGCACGCACACCGAATGACCGGCGGCGCTGATCCGCTCGGCCAGCACGCATCCCGCGGTTCCGGCCCCGACGATGATGTAGTCGAACTGTTCTTTTTGCGCGGCAGACATCACCACTGCCTCCTCCCTTATTCTTCTCCCATCGGCATAGCCGTAAACTGATTGTATGACAATCAGTTTTTATGACGCGGATTGGATGGTGGGAGAGGAGTGGCTCGCCGCCGATCTCCCGGGCAGCAGTGATCCCGGTAGGAACATAGGAGTCGGAGAGGGTGGCCGCAAAATACAAACGGGGCGGCGCACCGGATGCGCCGCCCCGCTCGAAGTCTTCGCGTGATGGAAGATCAGGCTGCCTGTTTCAGCGACTGCATGTCGATCACGAAGCGGTACTTCACGTCGCTCTTCAGCATGCGGGTATAGGCCGTTTCGATCTCCTGGATCGGAATGATCTCGATGTCGGAGGTGATGCCGTGCTTGCCGCAGAAATCGAGCATCTCCTGGGTTTCGGCGATACCGCCGATCAGCGAGCCCGAGAAGTTGCGGCGTTTCCAGACCAGGCTGAGCACATAGACCGGCAGCGGTTCTTCCGGCACGCCGACCTGCACCAGCGTGCCGTCGCGCTTGACGAGGCCGAGATAGAGATTGATGTCGTGCTTCGCGGCGACCGCGTCGATGATGAGGTCGAAGCTCTCCGCGTGCGCCGAAACGGCGTCTGGATCGGTCGAAAGCACCACCTCGTCGGCGCCGAGCCGCTTGCCGTCCTCCACCTTGCTCTTGGAGGTGGTGAACAGCACGACATGGGCACCCATGGCGTGGGCGAGCTTCACCGCCATATGGCCGAGGCCGCCGAGGCCGACAACCCCGATCTTCTTGCCGGGACCGGCGTTCCAGCGGCGGAGCGGCGAGTAGGTGGTGATGCCGGCGCAGAGCAGCGGTGCCGCGGCGGCGAGATCAAGGTTGTCGGGGACCTTCAGCACAAAGTCCTCCGTCACGACGATATGGTCGGAATAGCCGCCGAAGGTCATGCCGCCGCTGATCTTGTCGGGGCTGTTGTAGGTGCCGGTGAAGACGTTGTCGCAATATTGCTCGAGACCTTCGCGGCAGCTTGGGCAGGTGCGACAGGAAGCGACCATGCAGCCGACGGCCGCGATGTCGCCGACCTTGAAGCGGGACACCTCGCTGCCGACGGCCGAAACCCGGCCGATGATCTCATGGCCCGGCAGGGCCGGGTAGACGGTGTTCTTCCACTCGTTGCGCACGGTGTGCAGGTCGGAATGGCAGACGCCGCAATAGAGGATTTCGATGGCGACGTCGGACGGACCCGGATCGCGGCGCTCGAATGAGAACGGGGCAAGGGGCGTTTCGGCGGACGATGCCGCGTAACCAGTGCATGTGAACATCGCAATGTCCTCTCTTGAACGACCGGACCGTCGAGGCTCCGGACAGGTTTTATCGCCAGTGTGCGGCGCCGGCGCAATTTTCAGATCAGATGCTTCGTCTGATCGACAGGAAATCGCGCCGGATTCGGGCCTTTCCAGCACATCGTGAACATTCAGATCGCGTCGATCCGCTTTGTATCTGCTGAATGGCGGTCGTACGGTCAGCTTAGGAACTGCCGCCTCATCCAGCCTCCGCGCGGGCGGTGCCCGTTGGACGGACGCGGGATATCGCGAATGCGCGACGGCGCTCCGGCATCGCCGGCTGGAGCGCTTTCCAATCGGATGGACACATCCGGCCGACGGGAATCGCTCCAGACTCAATGGCCTCAGCATATCCTCGCCGTTCAGATGGGTTCGATCTGAATGGGATATGTTTGGCACCTGCTTTTGGCCGTAGATCCGCTGCGTCGCCGGGCTGACCGCATCGAAGCCGTCGTATGGAGCAAGGCCGTGCCATCGGCAACGCGGTCACCCTCATCCGAAGCGTGAGCAGAAAACAACAAATCCGAAGACTAGAGCGCTTTCCGATCTGATGGAGTCATCAGATCGACCAGAAATCGCTCCAGATTCAAAGGGTTGAGCATATCCTTGCCGTTCAGATCGGTTCAATCTGAACGGGATATGCTCTAGGTCTCGGTCGGAATGCCATAGACAAGACGATCCGGCCTCATGCTCCTTGCGAAGCTCCGGTCAAAGCGTTCCTGAATGGCGAGAAGATGTCTACTCTCGATGAGAGTGAAGAAAGCTGACTATGGGGAGTGTCAGCGGAATATCGCGTGACACGTCTATATTGCATGTAATACGGACGATTGTCAAGCTTGCTTGCGGTCGAGGGCACGGGCCGGCACACGCACCGCGGCCGGCGCGTGCCATCATGGCGTGCTCTTATCGTCCTCAAGCGGTTCCATGCTGTCGCGCACCACGAGTGGAGGCGCGATCGTTTCGATCGCCGGCGGCGCGTCCGGCGTCGACTGGCGTCGATCGATCAGCGCCATCGCACGGGCGGCCGTGGCCGCCGGGTCCTGGCGGAACGTGGTAAGTCGGTACGAATCCCACGCAGCCTCGGGGATGTCGTCGAAGCCGATCACCGCAAGGTCGCGCGGAATCTGCCGCCCGTAGCCAAGGCGGGCCGCGTCCATGACACCGAACGCGGTGAGATCGTTGACGCAGAACACGGCCTGCGGCGGCGGAGCACGCGAGAACAGCTGCCGCGCGGCGGCCTGCCCGCCGGCATAGTCCGCATCGCTGCCGTGTGCGACGACGATCTCCGTGCCGAGGAGGGTAGCTTCCTGCACGAACGCGCGTTCGCGCTCGGCCAGCGCCGGCGTTCCGGAGGCCGAGCCAGCGACAGCAAGGCGCTTCAGCCCGCGGCCGACGAACAGGCGCGCCGCGTGGCGGGCCGCGCCTTCGTTGTCGGTGCGAACGTGGTCGCAACCGGGATCGGAACGCCCGATGACGACGAGCGGCTGGCCGTTGCGCTGGGCCTGCTCCACGAACGAAGACGGTGGCGAGCCCGACAGCACGATGACCGCCTCGGCGCGATGGCCGAACAGTGTGCGGTGTGCGGCCTCCATCTCCGCTTCGCTGCGGCCCGTATTGATGACGACCGGAACGCTGCCACGGGCGATGGCGGCGGCGGTCAGCGCCGCCACGAGATGGGCGCGGAACCCGACTTCGGGGCCCGTCACGACGAGCCCGACGAGGCGGCTGCGGTTGGCGAGCAGGCCGCGAGCGAGGTCGTTGACCTGGTAGCCAAGCTCCTCGGCGGCGCGCATCACCTTCGCGCGGGTCTCGGCCGCGATGCTCGCGCCCGGCGTGAACGCTCGCGACACCGCCGAGCGCGACACGCCGGCGCGTTCAGCCACCTGCCTCGCGCTGGCGAAGCCCGGTCCTCCGGGCAGCGTGTCGTCATGGGTCATGGATGCCGCATTCTCTATTTGCCGACCTTCGACAGCACGTCGGCTTTCAGGAACCGCTCCACCACCAGCATGAAGGCGACGGAGGGAACGAGCAGAAGCAGGGCGGTTATCGAAGCGATCTGGTAGTTGCCGCCGCTGCTCGCCGAGTAGAGCAGCAACGGCAGGAGATTCACGTCCGGCGCGCCGACGAAGTAGCTGCCGGTGAATTCGTCGAGGGATTCGAGGAATACGAAGATCGCGCTCGCAAGCAGGCCTGGGGCGGCAAGCGGCAGGGTCACGTCCCGGAACGCCTGCAGTGCGGTTGCCCCTACCGAACGGGCAGCCTGTTCGAGTTCCGCATCGACGCTCGCGAACGCCGCCGTCGCAATCCAGACGGCATAGACAAGGCCGTGGGTGGTGTGGACGAGCACCACGCCCGGCACGGTGCCATTGAGCCCGACCTGATAGAACAGGCGCGCGATATTGACGTAGACGGGGAGATTGGGGAACGCCTGAGGAATGAGGAAGGCCAGCAGGATGACGCCTCGAAGCGACAGTTTCAGGCGCGCCAGCGCGAACCCGGCCGGAATGGCGAAGGCGAGCGACAGCGCGACCGTCAGGAGCGCGACGAAGATGCTGGTCGTCAGCGCGTCGATCGCGTTGCCGCGCGGCGCGAACACCCGCGCCCAATAGCTGAAGCCGTATTGCGCGGGCAGCGCATGAGGAAAATACCAGCGCTCGGCGACGGTCCACAGCACGAGGTTGACCAGCGGGCCGAACACCACGAAGGCGAGCAACCCCAGCACGACGCCGCGCGGCACCCACCAGAGATCGATCCGGGGCATGGCGTGGACGCTGGGCGAGGTCAGCGCCGAGAACATCGTCATCGCCGGTCCGCCACGCCCTGCCGGAGGTAGATGTAGGCAGCAACGCCGGTGATCGCGAGCGAGATCAGCCCGAGGGCATTGGCGACGCCGTAGTCGCGATAGGCGTTGATGCGGAACGCAATGTCGGCCGTGATCATGGTCGGCGACTGGGCGTTGATCATCAGTGGTACAGACAGCACCGACATCATGGTGACGAAGGACAGCACGAGCCCGACCATGAGCGTCGGGGCCGCCTGCGGAACCACGATCTCGAACAAGAGCCTCAGCCGCCGCGCGCCGAGATTGCGTGCTGCCTCAATGGTGGCGCGGTCGATGGAGGCCATCGCGCCCGCCACCATCAGCGCGACGAACGGTGTCTGCTTCCAGACGAAGGCGACGACGATGCCACGCCAGTCGAGCAGGCTTGTTGCCGACGCCGGGTCGAGCAGGCCGGTTGCGACCAGGGTGTTGTTCATCAGGCCGTTCTTGGCAAGGAAGGTGCGCAGCACCTGCGCCGTGACGATGAAGGGGATGAACATCGGCCAGCGGTAAATGAAACGCAGCATCGCCTGGGCCCGAGGGTTCCGGCCGAGCGTGAAATAACCACCGATTGCGATGGAGAAGATGCCGATCAGCGCAGTCGACAGGCCCACGATCACGACCGTGAAGATCATGTCATGGCTGTAGAGCGCGAAGGCCTTCACGAGATTATCGAAGCCGGGCCCCGCGGCCGTTTCGAACACCCCGACGATCGAAGCCGTCAGCGGCACCATGAAGAACAGCACGATCATGAGCAGCGCCGGTGCGACCAGCGCCAGGCCTGCCAGATGGGAACGGGTCATCGCTTCGGACTTTGCTTTCGGGAGCATGACGCTAGAGCATGACCCGTTCAGATCGACCCGATCTGAACGACAAGGATATGCTCAAGCTTTTGAATTTGGAGCGATTTCTTGTCGACCGGATGATTCCATCCGATTGGAAAGCGCTCTGAGCGGAGCCGCACGCGGGGCGCGGCTCCGTCTTGGCGGAAGGGCGTCGTGGCTTTACTGGGCGGCCTGCCGCTCGTAGGCTTCCAGGATCGCATTGTTGTACGGTGCGATCGGGAACGGCTTGCCGTACTTCGCGAGATCTTCGGGCGAGATGTCGGTGAACAGCTTGTTCCAGGTGGCCTCGTCGAGCTCCGGCTTGACGTATTTCGCATCGATGCCCGGATACCAGTTGAAGCGCTTCACGATGCCTTCGGCCTGCACCTTCGGGCTGGTGGCGAGCTCGACGAACTTGCGCGCCAATTCGCCGTTCGGCGCCTTGGCCGGGATCACATAGTGCATCGGCTGGCCGGGCATGCCGGGGGCGGGCAGCACCAGCTTCAGCTCCGGCGGCAGGCGGCCATCGGCTTTCCAGGAATAGAACATGTCGACCCAGACCGGCCCGATGGCGATCTCGCCGCGGCTCAGCATGTCGAGCGTGCCGGCGTTACCGGGCGTGAGCGTCGCGTTTTCGGTGAATGCGCGCAGGCTCTCGAATGCCTTGTCCCACGTCTTGGTCTCGGCCTCGTCGAACGGCCCGTTCATCAGCTTCTCGGCATCGCCGCCGCCGAAGGCATAGACCCAGCCCATGACGAAGCTGACGCCCGACGCGCCGCCCTTGATGCCGTTGTAGCCGAACTGCTTGGGATGGGCCTTGGCCCACTCCACCAGCTCGGCATAGCTCTTCGGCGGGTTCGGCACGAGCGCGGGATTGTAGGCGAAGGCGGTCTGGCTGTTGAACATCGGCATGACGTAGCCGTGGACGTTGGTCCCGAGCGCCATGTCGGCGTTCGACCGGGTCACGAGCTTGCCGGTGGAGATGTCGTCGCGGTACTTGGCGAGGTAGCCCTCCTTCACCATCGGCCCGACGAACTTCTCGTGTACCACCGCGACATCTGTGTCCCAGGTCTCGCTGCCGGCCTTGGACTGCGCCTCGAAGCGCTCGAGGATCTTCTGCGAGCCGGCATCGCCCGGGCCGGTGCCGACAACGCGCACGGTCGTCCCCGGGTTCTGCTGCTCGAACAGCGGGCCGAGATAGTCGTTGACGTAATCGACCATGTTCTGGTCGCCGGCCGTGATCACGGTGAGTTCCGCGGCGTCGGCATCGGATGCCGCAACGCCGAGGACGAGCGCGGAACAGAGCAGGCCCGTCGTCAGGTTGGCGATGAGCGTCTTCATCGATCGGTCTCCTGTGCGGAAGAACTTACGAGGCGATAGGGGGCGTCGGGGCCGCCCGTTCACGCGGCGGCCATGGGCCGGTGGCGGTTCGGCGGAGATGCGGCGCCTGAGGCGGCGAACAGAAACAGGTTCTCGGGCGGAACGAACACGCGCACCGTCTCTCCCGCGCTGAACGGCTGGGGCGCATCGACCTCGACGGCCTCGCCGCCGATCGCGATGCGATGCCGCCACGCGCCGCCGGGATAGCCGACCGAGAGGACGGTGCCGGTCAGTTGAAGGCCCTGCGCAGGCTGCTGCGTATGACCCGAAGTGGCGGCGAGCGCGGCCCCGCCGGCGCGGAAGCGCGCCTCGAGCGGCCCGTTGAGCGGTGCTCTGCCGGCAAGAGCGACGACGCTGGCGGGATTGGCCGCTCCCGGCTCGATCGTCACCAGGTCGGTCTCTGTCCGCCCGGATAGACGCACGCTGTTCTCCGCGCCCATGAAGGCGGCGACGAACGAGGATGCTGGCGCATTGTAGACCTGCTGCGGCGAACCCTGCTGGACGATGTTTCCACCGTCCAGGATCACGATGCGGTCGGCCATCGCCATGGCCTCTTCGCGATCGTGTGTGACATGGATCGCCGTTATGCCGAGCCGTTGCTGCAGCGCGCGGATCTCGCCGCGCAATTGCACGCGGATGCGCGCATCGAGGTTCGAAAGGGGCTCGTCCAGCAGCAGGATCTTCGGATCGATGGCAAGCGCCCGGCCAAGCGCCACGCGCTGGCGCTGCCCACCGGAGAGCGCCGCCGGCTTGCGCTCGCCGAGGCCGGCAAGGCCCAGCATGTCGAGCATCTCGTCGACCCGCCGGGTAATCTCCGCGCGGCTGCGTCCCCTCAGCTTCAGGCCGTAGCCGATGTTGCGCGCGACCGTCATGTGCGGCCACAGCGCATAGGACTGGAACACCATCGCCATCCCACGCCGGTCGGGGGAGAGTGCGGTCACATCCACGCCGCCGACCGAGATGCTTCCGGCGGTTGCCGGCGTGAAGCCGGCGATGGTGCGCAGCAGCGTCGTCTTCCCGCAGCCAGAGGCGCCGAGCAGCGCCACGAACTCGCCTTGCGCCACATCGAGATCAAGACCGTGGAGGATGCGCGTGGCTCCATATCCGGCGCTTACGGTTCGAAGATGCAGGAATGAGATCATGCGCACGTCCTTGCACAGCTGTGCAATCCGGTTCGGCGTACGCATAGGCGAGGCCGTTAACGGTTTGATGACGGGGACGGCCGCGCCGCCGCCCGGTCCGCCGATCGCGCCGGCCGTTGCTCGCGACCGCCTTGGTTTCTCTCCGAATCCTGTCTTTAGAGCGCTTTCCGACCTGACGGAATCGTCAGATCGACAAGAATTCGCTCCAGATTCAAAGGGTTGAGCATATCCTTGTCGTTCAGATCGGTTCGATCTGAACGGGATATGCTCTAGGGAGTAGATTGCAGCGCGGCGCAGTGAATGGCGCCGCCAGGTCTTCGGAGAGCGTTTATGGGCAACATCGTCATCGTCGGAAGCGGTCATGCCGGCTACCAGCTCGCGGCCGCCCTGCGTCATGCCGGCAACGACGACGCCGTTTTCCTCGTCGGCGACGAGCCGCATCTGCCCTACCAGCGGCCGCCGCTATCGAAGGACTATCTGAAGACCGCGATGAAGCCTGAGGACCTGCGCTTCTGGTCGGAAGAACAGTTCGCGGAAAAGGCGATCAAGCGCATCGCCGGCGTGGCGGTCACGGCGATCGATCGTGCCGCTGGTGCCGTGTCCCTTTCGAACGGCCATCGCCTCGGCTTTGATCGTCTGGTGCTTGCAACCGGCACGCGCAATCGCGTGCTTCCCGTGCCGGGCGGCGATCGCGCCGGAATCTACAGCCTGCGCACCGTCGACGATGCCGAGCGCATCCGCGCCGCTCTGGAGAACGCGACAAGCGCGGTCGTGATCGGCGGCGGATTCATCGGACTGGAGATCGCCGCCACCATCGCGGAACGCGGTGTGCCGGTCACGGTGGTCGAGGCCGCCGGCCGCGTCATGGGCCGGGTGGTCGGAGAGGCGGTCTCGCGCCATCATGAACGGGTGCTGGGCGCGCTCGGTGTCGGCTTCCGCTTCCATGCCAAGGTTGCCGGCATCCTCGGCCCGGAGAGCCTCGGCTCGACCGGAAGGGTGGAGGCCGTCCTGCTCGGCGACGGCGAGCGGCTGGAGGCGGACATCGTGATCGTCGGCATCGGGGTGTTGCCGAACCAGGAACTTGCGGTCGCATCGGACCTCGCGGCGGGCGATGGCATTTTGGTCGATGCCGGGCTTGCGACCGCCGATCCGCGAATCTTCGCCATCGGCGATGTGGCCCGTCACCCGAGCCTCTATGCCTCTGCCCCCGTCCGCATCGAATCCGTGCAGAATGCGACCGATCAGGCCCGGCTGGTGGCGGCCCGGCTCGCCGGCAAGCCGGCCGGAGCCTACGGCGCCGTGCCGTGGTTCTGGAGCCATCAGGGCAGCCTCAAGCTCCAGATCGCCGGGCTCGGCCATGAGGCCGACGAGACCGTGCTGCGGGGCCGTCCGGAAGACGGCGCCTTCTCGGCCTTCCGCTTCCGCGCAGGCAGGCTGGTGGCGGTGGAGAGCGTGGATCGTCCGACGGATCATATGGCGGCCCGCCGTCTTCTCGCCGGCGGAACGATGCTGACACCGGGGCAGGCGGCCGACGAGAGCTTCGATCTCAAGGCACTGGCGATGGCGCGGCCGCAAACCGGCTGAGACGAAAGAAGGGCGCGCCGGCGATGCCGGACGCGCCCTCCCGAACCGCCGCGGAGGGGGGAGCTGCAGCGGTCAGGTCGCGAAAAGCTGCGACATGTCCTTGAAGGCCTTGAATTCGAGCGCGTTGCCGGCGGGGTCGAGGAAGAACATCGTGGCCTGCTCGCCGACCTGCCCCTTGAAGCGGATATAGGGCTCGATCACGAACGAGATGCCGGCAGCCTTCAGGCGCTCGGCAAGCGCTTCCCAGTCGGCCATCTCCAGCACCACGCCGAAATGCGGCACCGGCACGTCGTGCCCGTCGACCGGATTGTGGTGTGCACCTTCGGCCCCCTCGGCCTTCGGCTTGTAATGCGCCACGATCTGGTGCCCGAACAGGTCGAAGTCGATCCAGGTATCGGCGCTGCGGCCTTCGGGGCAGCCGAGCACCGTGCCGTAGAAGTGCCGCGCAGCCGGAATGTCGTCGACAGGAAAGGCGATATGAAAAGGCGTGATCTTGGCCATGGTCCGTCCGGAAGGGGTTGCGTGCTCCATCTGGAGCCTTTCGAAAGAACCGGCTTTCGCCTCGCTTGACAATCGAGTTCCTCGCCGCGATCAATGAGTTGAAATCATGGTTCTCGCGCCCGCGAACAGGGCTGAAGGCCCGGATCATTGACGAAAACCCGCCTCCCGTCGCTGAACGCGGTGCGCACCTTCGCGGTGGCCGGCCGTCATCTCAATCTCACGTCGGCGGCGGCGGAACTGGGTGTCACCCAAGGCGCGGTCAGTCGGCTCGTCCAGGCGCTCGAGGCGGATCTCGGTGTCGAACTGTTTCGCCGCAGCGGCCGCTCGGTCGTGCTGACGGCCGAAGGCGCGCGCTATCATCGCGAAGTCGCGGCCGCACTCGCCCGGATCGAGGCGGCAAGCCGGGATCTGCGGGAGAACGCGGCCGGCGCCGGTCTCGTCATCAACGCGATCCCGACGCTGGCGATGCGCTGGCTCATTCCACGACTCGGCGGCTTCCAGGCGCTTCATCCCGAGATCCCGGTCGATGTCCGTGCGGGCGACGGAGCGGTTTCCTTCGCCGACGAACCGGCCGATCTCGTCATCCGTTTCGGTGCGCCGCCGTTCGCCGGGGCGGCGTGTGCGCGGCTGATGGAGGAGGAGATGAGCGTGGTGTGCAGCCCGGCGTTCCTCCGACGGCACGGCGATCTCCGCGCGCCGGCCGCGCTGCTGCGGCACCGGCTGCTGCAGCATTCGACACGTCCCTGGGCGTGGACGGATTATCTCGCCCGGCACCGGCTGGAACTTCCTGCGGACAGTCCATTGCCGTCGTTCGAGCACTTCTTCATGCTCTCCGAAGCGGCCGCGTCCGGGCTTGGCGTGGCGCTGCTGCCGACTTTCCTGATCCGGGAGGAACTTGCGAGCGGCCGCCTCGTCGAACCGCTCGCGGACCGTCTGCGGCCGGAGCAGGCCTATTATCTGCTGTGGCGGCCGGGCAGCGAGCGCCGCCGCCCGGTGCGCGTCTTCAAGACCTGGCTGCTGAAGCAGGCCGCGCAGGACGCCGAGACGACTTAGGTCCGACACATGGCCCCGTGTGTCGATCCGGTCTGAGCAGATGACGCTTAAGCTGGTGATCTTCCAGCGAGAGCCGCAATCTAGCGTGAGGGCCGGCTCAGGACTTGCGCTCGAGGAGTGCGAAGAAGGCGACCGTCATGCCGAGCACGATCACGAGCAGCACGAACGCCGCCGCGGCGCCTTCGTTGAGCGACAGGCCGAGGAAGGCGCGGCGATAGGCGAAGAAGCTCAGCACTTCCGTCGAGGTGCCGGGGCCGCCCTTGGTCAGCACGTAGGGCAGGTCGTAGGTGCGGAATTCGTTGATGAGCTGGATGATGACGGCGATCGCGGCCACGGGGCGCAGCATGGGCAGGGTGATGAACCAGAACTGCTGAAGGCTGGTGGCGCCGTCGACTTCCGCCGCTTCGTAGGGCTCGCGCGGCAGTGCCGCGAGGCCGGCGGCGAGGATCAGCACCACGAACGAGGTCTGCTGCCAGATGTCGATTCCGGCCATGGTCCAGAGCGCGAGATCGGCGTTGCCGAGCCAGTCGATCCGCGGCAGGCCGACGGTTTCCATCAGGTGATTGGCGATGCCGAGATTGGGCTGGAGCAGCATCCGCCAGATGAGCGCGACACTCACCGGAGACATCGCCATGGGAATGGTGAGAATGGCGAAATAGACCGGCTTCATCTTCATCGTCCGGTGCAGCATCAGCGCGATGCCGAGGCCGAACAGGAACTCGCCGGCGACTGTGATGACGGAATACTTCACCGTCAGCCAGAGCGAACCCCAGAACAGCGGGTCGCTCATCACGGTCGCGAAGTTGGCGAAGCCGACCAGCGGCTGAAGCTGAGGCTTCATCAGCGTCAGCGAAGAAATCGAGATCAGGCAGGCATAGACGAGCGGGAAGCCCATCACCACGGCGAGGGTCGCGAGGCCCGGCGCGGCGAACGACCAGCCGATGCGGCGGTCCCGGTCGATGGCAAGCCTGAACATGGTGCGGTCGTTCCGTCGATGAGGGCGATGAGGGCCGGCGCGCCCGCCAGGGGGGAAGAGGGCGGGCGCGCCGGTCTCCCGCGGTCGCTGGGTGACCGCGGAAGAACTCGGCCGAAGCCGGTTTTACTTGTTCAGGAGCTGGGTCAGGCCGTCCGCGGCTGCCTGGAGCGCGGCGTCCGGTTCGGCCTGGCCGCCGGCTGCGAGCGAAAGCTGGGTGCCGAGCACGTCCTCGTACTGCGCCGAATAGGCGAAGATCGGGAACGACTTGCCGGAAGCGACGACGTCGAGAGCCGTCTCATAGAACGGGTACTTCGCGAGAACCGCCGGGTCCTTGTAGACGTCCTCGCGCACCGGGGCATGGCCCTCGAGCGCGCGGGCGACCGAGACCTTCTTGCTCTGCACCCACTCGATGAATTTCCAGGCCGCTTCCTGGCTCTCCTCGGAGGTGTTCTTCGGGATGCCCCAGCCCCAGCCGCCGCTTTCGCCATGGCCACCCGGCATCACCGACAGCGCCAGCTTGCCGGCGACCGCCGGGCACTTTTCCTTGTTGTCGAGCTGCGGCAGCATCCACCAGTAGGTGACCATGCTGAACGCCTGCCCGCTGCACATCAGCCGCATGGTGTCGTCGAGGGTCGCCGACAGCGCGCCCTGCTGGGCGGCGTGCTGGATGTTGTCGACATAGAGGCCGAGTGCGGTCTTGCCGGCATCGCTGTCGAGAACCACCTTGCGGTCCGCGCCGAGATATTCGCCGCCGGCGGAGTAGAGATAGTTCGAGAACTCCATCGCGTTCGGGTCGCCGCGCTGGCCCTGCATCGCCGCGCCGTCGACGCCGCCGTGCTCCTTCATGAACTTCGCGACGGTCACGTAATCAGCCAGCGTCTCCGGCTTGGCGAGTTCCTTGCCGGTGGCGGCCTTGAAGGCTTCCTTGAGCTTCGGATCCGCGAGCAGATCCGTGCGGTAGATCATGCCCATGGAGTAATTGTACATCGGGATCAGCGGCAGCTGGTCCTTGGTGCGGCCGAGCAGGTCGAACATCGCGGGGATGAAGGGCTTCAGGTCGAAGCCGGACTTCTCGACGAACGGGGTCAGGTCGGCCAGCCAGCCGGCCGCCGGGAATTCGCCGGCCCACAGGAAGTCGACCTCGAGCAGGTTGTAGTAGCTCTCCGGCGCCACGAGCTGGGCGACCAGCTTGTCGTGCATGTCGCCGTAGCCGATCTTCTCGAACTCGACCTTGATGCCGGTTTCCTTCTCGAAGTCCGGCAGCATCTTCTCGATGATCTGCGTCTCCGGCACGTCCTCCATCAGGGCGTGGAGGGTGATCGTCTCGGCGAACGCCGGAGAACCGGCGGTCAGCATCGTCGCCCCCAGAAGGGCGGCAAGCGCGGTGCGGTGGAAGGCCATCACGTTCTCCTCTGGTTATCCGTCGGGCAGCCAGGCCCGTCGCCTGCAGTGTCGGCGGCCGTGTGTCGTCCCATTATTTGACGCTGCCGAAAGTAAGCCCCTGGACGATGAAGCGCTGGATGAAGCGCGATGCCACCACCAGGGGAAGGATTGCGAGCACCACGCCGGCCGAGACCTTGGCGATCTGCACGCCGTTCGAGGTCTGCAACGCCGCGAGCGCCACCGGAACCGTCGCCGTGCGCGGCCCCGTCAGCACCAGTGCGAACAGGAACTCGTTCCAGGAGAGGATGAAGCCGAGCACGCCGGCGGCGGCGATGCCGGGCAGCGAGACCGGCAGCACGATCCGCCAGAACGCGCCCCAGGGCGTTGCGCCGTCCGTCTGCGCGGCCCATTCCAGATCGACGGGAATGCCCTCGAAGAAGCCCATCAGGATCCAGGTGAGGAACGGCAGGTTGATCGCCGCGTAGGCGAGCGTCAGGCCCGGCACCGAATTCGTCAGCCCGAACACGCGGAACAGGGCGAAGGCGGGAAGCACGATGGCGACCGGCGGCAGCATCTGCGTCGCCAGCACCAGGAAGCGCGCGGTCCGCCCGCCGGTCTTGAAGCGGGCGAAGGCGTAGCCGGTCATCGCCGCGAACGGCAGCGCGACGATCACGGAACCGAGCGCCACGATCAGGCTGTTCAGGTAGTAGCTGCCGAACCGGTTGTTCGTGAACAGGTCGACATAGTTCTGCGTGGTGAACTGCGGCATCACCTCTGTCGAGTACGACATCGATTCCGGCACGAAGCTGGTGCGAAGCACCCAGAGCGGCGGCAGCAGCACCACGGCGCTGACGAGGATCAATCCGAGGTGGAGTCCGAAGCGCTTCATGGGTGCCGTCCGCCTCCTTCGCTCACTGCGCCGTCAGAGCAATCGCGGGGCGCGGCAGCACTTTGCCGCTCTCCGGGTCGAACAGGTGCATCGGCGCGAGATCGGCATAGAGCATCACCTTCGAACCGATCGGCGCGTGGAAATGGCGGCTCAGCCGGGCGGCGATCTCGACCGGCTTCTCCCCGCCGATCTGGCCGATGAGGATGTTCTCGACCCCGAGCGCCTCCATGGCGACGACGGTGAGCTCAAGCGGCTGCCAGGCCTGGTTCTGCCGCGCCTCGTGAAGGTCCTCCGGGCGCAGGCCGAAAATGATCGGTCTGCCGGCGGCGGAGCGGTAGGAAGCGGCGTGCTGGCCCGGGACCGGGAGCGTCGCGCCGTCGAGCACAACGGCAAGCGCGCCGTCGGCGTCGGCCGAGAGCGTCGCGGGCACGAGGTTCATCGGCGGGGTGGCGAGGAAACGGGCGACGAAGGTGTTCGCCGGGTTGGCATAGACGTCGAGCGGCCGTCCGACCTGCATCACCTCGCCATCGCGCATGATCACGATGCGGTCGCCCATCGTCATCGCCTCGACCTGGTCGTGGGTCACGTGAATGATGGTGCGTCCGAGCCGGCGGTGCAGCTTGACCAGTTCGAGGCGCATCTCCGCGCGCAGCTGCGCGTCGAGGTTCGACAGCGGCTCGTCCAGCAGGAAGGCTTCGGGTTCGCGGACGATCGCGCGACCGAGGGCGACGCGCTGGCGCTGGCCACCGGAAAGAGCGGCTGGCTTGCGGTCGAGATAGCTCGTCAGGCCGAGCAGGCCCGCGGCGTCGCGGATCTTGGCGTCGATCTCGCTTGCCGGGCTGCCACGCATCTTGAGACCGAACGCCATGTTCTGCCGCACCGTCATGTGCGGATAGAGAGCGTAGGACTGGAACACGACGGCGATGTTGCGGTCGCGCGGCGGAACGTGGGTCACGGGGCGGCCGCCGATGCGCAGTTCACCGGCGGTGACGCTTTCAAGGCCCGCGATCATGCGAAGCGTGGTCGACTTGCCGCAGCCCGACGGACCGAGGAAAATCACGAACTCGCCGTCGGCGATCGTCAGATCCACGTCGCGCACGCCATAGGCGCCGTTCGCGTACATCTTGGAAACGTGGTCGAGTTCGATCGACGCCATCGACAATCCCCGAAGCCGCTTCGATACGCGCGGCGGAAATGCAGTGTTCCGGCCCGTCCTGCCCCGCTCGTCCCAGCCGCTTCCGGGGGAAGCGGCGATGACGAACGATCCGGGGCGGCCCGCCCCGGCTTCGGCCCGTGCTCCGGTCCGGGCCGTTCGTTCGCCACGAGAGGGCGACCGGATGGCTGTCAGTGTATGTTCACAAAACCGAACATCGCAATACAAGAAATGATCGTTTTTGTTATTTCTTGGTTCGCGACAGGGTGAAATTTTGTGCGCCTGTGGATGGCGGCCTGCCGCTCAGGTCGTGTAGACGCCGCCGGTCACGTTCACGCCCTGGCCGGTCATGAAGCGGGCCGCGTCGGAGCACAGGAACACCACCACGTCGGCGACGTCCTCGGGCGTCTCCAGGCGTCCGAGCGGCGTCTGGGCGATGTAGTCGGAGATCACGCGCTCCGGCGTGACGCCGCGCAGCGTCGCCTCCCACTCCACTTCGCGTGATTGCATGCCGGTCTTCACGAAGCCGGGGCAAACCGCATTGACGCGGATTCCCTTGCTGGCGAGCTCGCGCGCGAACGCCTGCGTCCAGCCCAGCACGGCGAACTTCGAGGCCGAATAATGGGCGAGCAGCGGCGCGCCGATCTTCGCCGCCAGCGAGGCGGTGTTGACGATGACGCCCTTGCCTTCGGCCACGAAGTGCCGGCCGGCGATCTGATTCGCGAGGAAAATGCCGCGGGTGTTGACGTCGAAGTTGAAGTCCCACTCCTCGTCGGTCAGTTCCAGCGCATGCTGCATCGTCGAGACGCCGGCATTGGCGATCAGGATTTCGCAGCCGCCCATCAGTTTCAGAGCCTCGCCGAACGCGGCCTCGACGGACGCCCGCTTGCGCACGTCGACCTTCACCGCGACCGCGCCGCCGCCGATCTCCGCAGCCGTGCGGGCGGCCGCATCCTCGTCGATATCCGCGATCACGACGCGCACGCCCTGGCGCGCGAGTGCGGCGGAAATCGCCTTTCCGATGCCGACGGCGCCGCCGGTGACGAAGGCGCGGCGGCCGGCGAGGTCCGGGTGGAGAGCGGCGGAGGAGGCGATCGCGGTCATGGGTGTCTCCAAGGCTGAAGGTGCCAGAGGTATATCAACAAAAATCAACATATCAAACGTGATTCATGTTTGAATATGTTCGCATATCGACTATGGTCCAATCAGGCGGTCCCCACGCGGCCGTTCCGTCCAGAGGTGCCCACCGCATGCCTGCCGACGCTCATCCGGTCTCCGATTCGCCCGAAAAGGCGCCTGCAGGCGATCGCCAGCGCGTGCTCGGGCGGGTGCGCCACGAGCGCATCCTTGCGATGCTGCGCGAGGCGGGCTCCGTCACGGTCGGCGAGATCGCGGGCGAACTCGCGGTCTCGGACATGACGGTGCGCCGCGATCTCGTGGAACTGGAGAAGGCAGGCCAGCTCGAGCGCATCCACGGTGGCGCCATTGTCCGGCAGGGCGGCGCGGCGGTCGTGATGGACAGCGAGGAGCCGAGCTTCGCCGCGCGCCTGCGCCAGCGCCGCGAGGCGAAGGAACGGATCGCAGCGCTTGCAGCATCGATCGTCGGCAACCAGCGCACTATCGCGCTCGATGTCGGTACCACCACCTTCCTCCTGGCGGAGCGGCTGAAGGAGGCCCAGCACGCCAAGGTCTTCACCAACAGCCTGCGCATCGCCAACGTGCTGGCGGACGGTGGACCCGAGGTCTACGTGCCGGGCGGCCGGCTGCGCGGCGACGAGATGTCGATCTCGGGGCCGACCGCGCTCGCCCAGTTCGAGGCGCTGTGGTTCGACGTCGCCGTGCTCGGCGTTTCCGGCGTCACGGCCGCAGGGCTGTTCGACTATTCCTTCGAGGATACCGAGATGAAGCGGGTCTACCTGCGCCGCTCGGGCCTCAAGATCGTGCTGTGCGATGCTGCCAAGTTCCGGCGGATGTCGCTGGTGCAGGTTGCCGGCCTCGAAGACGTTTCGATGCTGATCACCGATGCGCCCCCGCCGCCTGACGTCGCCGCGGCTCTTGCCCAGGCGGGCGTGGAACTGCGCGTCGCTGCGTCCGAAAGCTGATCCCTTCCAAAAACGCCCGCGTCGCGGGCCGATCGCTCATGCCCCGGGTGTGGGGCGCTGTCGTCAGGAGTTGAAAGATGATTTTCGAGTTCTTCGGGTCGAAGAAGAAGGCCGTGATCGCAATGGCCCACATCGGCGCGCTGCCGGGCACGCCGCTCTATGACACGAAGGGCGGCATGTCGAAGCTCGTCGACGGCGTTCTCGCGGATGTCGAGAAGCTGCAGGCCGGCGGCGTCGATGCGATCATGTTCGGCAACGAGAACGACCGTCCCTACGTCTTCAAGGCGCCGGCGGAAGGCATCGCCGCCATGACCGCCGTCGTAGAGGCTGTGAAGCCCGCGCTCAAGGTCCCGTTCGGCGTCAACTATCTGTGGGATCCGACCGCCAGCGTCGCGATCGGCGCCTCCACCGGCGCGAAGTTCGTGCGTGAGATCTTCACCGGCCTGTTCGCGTCCGACATGGGCCTGTGGGAGCCGAACTGCGCCGCGGCCTCGCGCCTGCGCCGCAATCTCGGCCGCGAGGACATGAAGCTGCTCTTCAACATCAATGCCGAGTTTGCGCACTCGCTGGATCAGCGGCCGATCGAGCTGCGCGCCAAGAGCGCGGTGTTCTCCTCGCTCGCCGATGCGATCCTGGTGTCCGGCCCGATCACCGGCCAGCCGGCCGACCAGTCGCACCTGCGCAAGGTCGCCGAGACCGTGACCGACGTCCCGGTGTTCGCCAACACGGGCGTCAACATCGACAACGTGCGCGATGTGCTCTCGGTCGCCTCGGGCTGCGTGATCGGCACGCACTTCAAGGTCGACGGCAACACCTGGAACGCCGTGGACGCGGACCGGGTGAAGCGCTTCATGGATGTCGTGCACGGCCTGCGTTGAGGTCGGCGAACTCCCGCGGAATAGCGACATGACCTGTGTTCTCGGCCTCGATATCGGCACTACGTCCACCATCGGCATCCTGATCCGCCTGCCGGATCAGGTGCTCGGCATCGCGTCACGGCCCGTGCGGCTGTCGACGCCCCATGCCGGCTGGGCGGAGGAAGATCCGGCGGAGTGGTGGTCCAATGTCTGCGACATCAGCCGGGAGCTGATTGCAAAGGCGGGCATCGACGGCGCGGAGATCGCGGCGATCGGTGCGGCCGGAATGCTGCCGGCCGTCGTGCTGCTCGATGAAGAAGGGCGCGTGCTGCGCCCGAGCATCCAGCAGAGCGACGGCCGATGCGGCGCGGAAGTCGCCGAACTCCGCGCCGAATATGACGAGGCAGCCTTCATCGCGAAGGCCGGCAACGGCATCAACCAGCAGCTCGTCACCGCCAAGCTGCGCTGGATCGCCCGCCACGAGCCGGACGTGTTCGCCCGAATCGCGACGGTGTTCGGCTCCTACGACTACGTGAACTGGCGGTTGACCGGCGAACGGGCGGTCGAGCAGAACTGGGCGCTTGAAGCCGGCTTCGTCGATGTCGGCCGGGGCGTGATCGACGACGAACTCGTCGCGCTCGCCCGGGTGCCGCGCGGCGCCGTGCCGCGTAAGATCGCGTCCCACGAGATTCTCGGCCGCGTCACCACCGAGGCGGCTGCCGCCACCGGGCTTGCCGCCGGAACCCCCGTGGTCGGTGGCGCCGCGGACATGATCGCCTCCGCGCTCGGCGCCGGCGTGGTCTCGGCTGGCGATGTCCTCCTCAAGTTCGGCGGCGCGGTCGACATCCTGACCGCGACGGACAAGGTGCAGCCCGATCCGCGCCTCTATCTCGACTATCACCTGATTCCCGGCCTGTTCATGCCGAACGGCTGCATGTCCACCGGCGGTTCGGTTCTGAACTGGTTCGTTCGCACGCTCGCGGGCGGCGAGGCGGCGGCCGCCGCGGCGGCGGGTGTCGGCCTGCACCAGCATCTCGATCGGCTGGCGGCCGAGAAGCCGGCGGGCGCCGAAGGGCTGACGGTGCTGCCCTATTTCCTCGGCGAGAAGACGCCGCTTCACGACCCCGCCGCGCGCGGCGTGTTCGAGGGGCTGACGCTCTCGCACGATATCGGCCACCTGTGGCGGGCGCTGCTCGAAGCCTATGCCTATGCGATCGTGCATCACGTCGAGGTTCTGCGCGACATGGGACACCGGGCCGAGCGGTTCGTGGTGTCGGATGGCGGATCCGCAAGCCGGGTTTGGATGCAGATCGTCGCCGACGTCCTGCAGCAACCCGTGCAGCGCCTGACGGGGCACCCCGGATCGTGCCTAGGTGCCGCTTGGACCGCCGCCATCGGCGCCGGCCTCACCAACGACTGGTCCGCCGTGTCGCGGTTCGTCGAGTTCGGAGACCGCCTCGAACCCAATGCCGCCAACGAAGCGGCCTATTCTGCCGGCTATAGCTGCTTCCGCGATCTCTACTGCCGGCTCTACGCCCCGGAGGCGCAGCCATGACCGATCAGCCCTTCCTGCAGGACGACGGATTGCCGTCCGCGAGCGAAATCGGCGGAAGTGCCTTTTCGACGCGCTCGGCGTCGGTTTGCGCTGTTCGCGATCTCGGCATTGAGGCGATCGCCTGGGATATCGACGGCACGCTCGTCGACAGCGAACCGTTGCATCACGAGGCGCTTGTCGCCGTGTGTGCCGACCTCGGGGTCGATGTGTCCGATCTCTCCCCCGATGTGTTCCGCGGCGTGCACATGGTCGACGTCTGGGCTGCGCTGCTGCCGCGCATGCCGAAACACGCCACCATGGAAGGCTGGATCGCGGCGACGGTCGATTATTACGTCGCCGCCCGCCATCGACTGGCGGCGATCGAGGGTGCGGTCGAGACCATCGAGGCGCTGGCCGCGATGGGCATTCCGCAGGTCTGCGTCTCCAATTCGAACCGTGCCGTGGTCGATGCCAATATCGCCGCCCTCGGCATCGCGCCGGCGCTGCGTTTTTCCATCAGCCTCGACGATGTGGCCGCCGGCAAGCCCGATCCGGAACCCTATCTCACCGCCGCGGTCCGTCTCGGTCTGCATCCCTCGCAGGTTCTCGCGGTTGAAGACAGCCGCTCGGGCGCGATGTCCGCACGCGCAGCGGGATTGCGGCTCGCCGCCTTCATCCCCGGCGGTCTCGATGCCGGTGAAATCGGCGAGGCCGATCTCGTCGCCTCGCGAATCTCCCGCGTCCTCGACCTGTTCTGAGAGATCCTGAACCGTCCGCCTCGCCCGGCGGTGGTCAGGATTTCTTCGTCCGCGTCGGCTTTCCCTTGCGCGACGTGGATGCCATGTCGTGCAGTTCCTTTTCCGTCATCGATTTTTCCATGCTCCGCGACGCGCCCTTCAGGCTGCTTTCGGAGCGTTCGCCGCGCTTTGCGGCCAGGGCGGCGCCTGCCGCCTTCTGCTGGGCCTGCGATTTCGCCGGCATGTGATCTCTCCTTCCGGATCGAATGCGAGCCCCCGTCACCCGCGATTGGAACGGGCGGCGCCCTGAATGGTTGCATGATCGGGTCGCCCGCGGGCGTGTTCCCGCGCCGGCGAGTGCCGGTCATCGACGGTCACAGGCTCAAGCCGTTGAATCCGGCGCCCTTTGCTGTCTGTCGGCTCGTTCCATCCGGTCCGAAAGGGCTCTAATCTCGGACCGTGGCCGTCAAGCTGCCGCGCCGGCCGGACGAGGCGTCCGACGGACAAGAAATCGCTCAAGGGAGATCCAACGATGCGCGCCCAGTCGTCCTTCATCTTCGACCTCGATGGGACTCTCGTCGACAGCGTCTACCAGCACGTTCTCTCCTGGAAGGAAGCGCTGGACGAGGAGAACATCGATCTCGCAGTGTGGCGCATCCATCGAAAGATCGGCATGAGCGGAGGCCTGTTCACCAACCAGCTCCTGCGCGAAACCGGCTATGAACTCGACCCTGAGAAGATCGACCGGCTGCGGATACTCCATGCCCGGGCCTACACGCGCTATGGCCAGTCGGTCAGGCCGTTGCCCGGCGCGAAGGCGCTGCTCGCCGCGCTAACCGACAACGGCATTCCCTGGGCGATCGCGACGAGCGGGCGCATGGAGACCGCGGCCATCAATCTCGCGAGCCTCGGCATCGATCCAGACAAGGTGACGGTGATCACCCGCGACCTCGTCAAGTACGCCAAGCCCGAGCCGGACCTGTTCCTGGCGGCAGCGGATCGCCTCGGCATCCCCATCGAATCCTCGGTCGTGGTCGGCGACAGCATCTGGGACATGCTGGCGGCAGCCCGCTGCCGGGCCCTCGGTATCGGCCTGCTATGCGGCGGATATGGTGCCGCGGAACTGCAGGCGGCCCATGCCTATCGCGTGTTCGATGATCCGCAGGACCTGCTCGATCATCTCGACGAGGTTGGCGGCAGGCGCTGACGCCGGCCCATTCCCTGCGACGCCGGCATCACGAGCGCGGCGGCGGCAGCGGAAATTCCCGCATGTGCAACATGAGGCCGGCGGCGTCGATAACGGCGATGCCGTAGGCCGGCGCCTCGTAGGACACGCCTGCGCGTGCGCCCGTCATCTCCAGCCCCATCTGGTGGTTGGTTCCCCGCAGCACGCTGACGGGGATACCGTGCCACGACCCGAAGATCGGCCGGTGGACGTGGCCGGCGAACACATGCCGGACGCCTCCATGCGCCTTCAGGCGGTGCGCGAGCGCATCGGCGTCCGCTTCCGCCAACCGGCAGGCGTCGATGGCGGGGATGTGGACGGCGAACGGCGGATGGTGCAGGAAGACATATACCGTGCGCTCCGCAGCCTCCTCAAGACGGGCGTCGAGCCACGCGAGTCGGGCGGCACAGAGCCGGCCCCCGACATGGCCGGGATCGAGCGAGTCGAGGAAGATCAGCCGCCCCGTCGGCCAATCGAGCACGGACTGCACGAATCCGTTTTCATCGACCTCCGCATCCGGAAAGGCGCCGCGGAATGCCGGCCGATCGTCATGGTTGCCGAGCAGCAGCCGAACGGGAATGGGGAATGCCCGCAACCGCTCGGCGAGCGCCGCATAGGCCTCCGGTTGGCCGTCATTGGTGAGATCGCCTGTCAGCACGCAGACGGCGGCATCGGCATGGTGGCGGAGGATGTCGACAAGGCAGGCGTCGAGCCCCGCATAGGGATCGAGGCCTGCGACGGTCTCGCCCGGGCGGGCGAGATGCAGGTCGGTCACCTGGACGATCTTCATCGGAGCGCCTTTCCGCGATTCGTCAGGAAGACGGGGCGCTGGCCGCCAGCAGGGCTTCGAGCGGCTCGCGAACGTGGGGGGCGCCCGCCAGCAGCGGGGCGCGGTGCGTCGTCGCCGGGTCCTCGGGGAAGGCCGACGTCCAGCCGCCCGCCTCGCGGATCAGGCAAAGACCCGCGGCGCAGTCCCAAAGATTGATCGACTGTTCCTGATAGGCGATCAGACGCCCACAAGAGACGTGGGCCAGCGTCAGCGCGCCCGATCCGTTGCGCATGAACATCCCGCCTGCATCCAGCAGCGTGGTGATGAAGCCGCCGATGGCCGCGCCGGGAACCTTGTGATTGCCGCCGACGCCGACGAGCCCGGTGGAGATGTCGTAACGGCTGTCGACGGAGATCGCGCGACCGTTCAGCGTCACGCCCCGCCCGGCAAGGGCGGCGAACAGCTCGTCCGCGTTCGGATCGTAGATCAGCCCGAAAAGCGTGGTGCCGCCGGAGCACAGCGCGACGGAGACGCACCAGGTGGTCACGCCGTGCAGGAAGCAGCTCGTGCCGTCGATGGGGTCCACCACCCACACATAAGGCGCGTCGCCGGCAGCGAGGCCGTCTTCCTCGCCGAGGAAGCCGTCCTCGGGAAAGGCGGCGGCGACACGGGCGCGGATCAGGGCCTCGACCTCTCGGTCCGCGGACGTCGCCACGTCCTGGCCGTTGAACTTCACGTCGACCGATAGGGTCTCGATCTCGCCGAAGCGCACACGCGCCAGCCGGCCGGCCTCGGTGATGATGTCGCGCGCGGCGGCGAAACGGGCTTCGAGGGCGGGAAGGGCGGCTGTCACGAGGGACGCGGCCAGAGTGTGGGACGACATGGAGGTCTCCAGGGGGCCACCGGCCGGAATGCCGGCGTCTCGTCGAACGGTCTCGCCGCCGCCGGGGGAGGAGCAACGGCGCTAGGGCGCCGGCCCGCGACGGGGCGCCGCGGATCGGGTTTAGCGTTCGTTCTCGCCCGTGGAAAGCCGTTTCGGGCAAACCGTTGCCTGCTGGGTGTCCTGTCGTGCTGCTCGTGGAACATGGCTGGCAAACCCTGCCGCTGTTCGGGAAACACCTGCCTCACCGCCCTTTGGGGAAACGAACAGCGGCGAGCGGCGTTCTTCTGCCGGTCATCGGCCCGCGGGGCCTCAGGTCACGCCGCCGAAGGCCGATTTACGAACGGCTCACGCGGCCGTGATAGCAATGGCATTCCTTCATGCGTCGGCATGGCGGGCGCCGGCCGCTTTGATAACGAAGGCGGGAAATGCTGGCGCCTGGGGTCAACCCGGCGGCGGTGGCAGGCAAGGAGTTCTGGAATGTTGAATCTGCTCAGGAAATCCGTCCGGCTGGCGGGTGCGGCCATTGTGGCGATCAGCCTCGCCGGCGCGGTGGGCCTCATCTCCGCGCAGCCCTCGGCCGCAGCTTCGGCCGCGGTCGCCACCACCAACGTGAACCTCCGCGCGGGACCGGGTACGAACTATCCGGTCGTCACGTCGATGCCGCGCGGAGCGTCGCTTGCGGTCTATGGCTGCCTTGCAGGCTACACGTGGTGCGATGTGTCGTGGGGGCAGAGCCGCGGCTGGGTCGCCGCCAACTACGTTCAGGTGGTCTACCAGGGCCGCCCGGTCGTGCTCACGCCAGCCCTCGCGCCGGCCATCGGCCTCACGGTGGTCGCGTTCAATCAGGCCTACTGGAACACGTATTATGCCAACAGGCCGTGGTACGGCCAGTGGAACCGCTACTACGCTCCGCCGCGCGGCGGCTATCACGCGGGGGCCACGGGCTGCGTCCGCGGACCGAATGGCGCTGGTTGCGGTCATGCCGGAACGACGGTCGGGCCGAACGGCGGCTATCACAGCGGCCGGACGGGATGCGTGCGCGGTCCGAACGGCGGCGGTTGCGGTCACGTCGGCACCACGACCGGCCCGTGGGGCAACACCGTGACACGCGGCGGAGGCGTCCGTTACTGATCCGCGTCGGGCTTTGATGCCCGCGCATGATCCCGCGGAGCGCATCGCCAGTATGGAAGCATCAGGACCGCACCATGTCGCCGGTGCGGTCCTTCGCGTTCTGGGTTCCGACGGCGCGTCGGTAAAGCTCACTCAGGCGTCGGCCACCCTGTGCGCGGAGCCGTTCGCCGGATCGATGGAAATGTAGGGCAGGCCGGCGGCCCGCCACGCCATGAAGCCGCCGTCCATGTGGATCAGCGACGTGACGCCGAGCGCCGCACAGGCCTCCGCCACGGCGCGGGACCGCTTCCCCGACCCGCAATGCAGGACCACCGGCTTGTCGCCGGCCATCGGCAGGTCGGCCGCCGGTACGGAGGCCATCGGCGCAAGCAGCGCACCCTCGATGTGGCCCTGGACGTACTCGCCCGGTGTGCGCACGTCGATCAGGGTGATCTCGTGCCGGTCGAGCGCGGCCTTCACTTCTTCCGGCGCCCAGTTCTCCAGAACGGCCTCGCCGATTGTTTCAGAGTGCATTTGATCCATCTCCGGTCTGCTGAAGCCGCTCAGGTCGGCGCGACATGAGACGGCGGGATTATGTCGTGCTTGTGGGCGAGCGGCCTGCTTGATCGAGACCCGCCCGCGCGGAAGCAATCTCTAAATCGACTTCGGAGCCGCGCGGTGCCTCAGTCCCGCCACCAGCAGGAGCGGCACGAGGATGACCGCGACGGCGGGAAACACGAACAGATTGATGGTCTGCCAGCCCGCCGCATTGAGCAGCGTGCCCGACAGGAACGAGGCCGCCGCGACGGCCCCGAACATCAGGAAATCGTTGGCGCCCTGCACTTTGGCGCGCTCCTGCGGGGTGTGGCAGTCCGTGATCATCGCGGTCGCGCCGATGAAGCCGAAGTTCCAGCCGACGCCGAGCAGAACGAGCGACAGCCAGAACGCCGTCAGGTCGAGCCCGCCGAGCGCGACGATCGCCGCGGCCGCGATCAGGGCGAGCCCGGCGGCCGTCACGACCTCCTTGCCGAACCGGGCGATCAGCCGGCCGGTGAAGAAGCTCGGACCGAACATCGCCAGCACGTGCCACTGGATTCCGAGCGCGGCCTCGCCGACGCTGTGGCCGCAATCCACCATGGCGATGGGCGCGGCGGTCATGATGAACGTCATCAGCCCGTAGGAAACGATGCCGGCGGCAAGCGCCAGCAGGAAGCGCGGCGACCGCAGGATGACGCCGAGCGGGCGGCCGCCGCCCTGCCGAAGCACCGTGACCGGCGGCGTGCGCAGCATGGCGAGGATCGGCAGCGCCATCAGCGCGACGGCGGCCTGGCTCAGGAAACTGCCGGCGAACGGCAGGCCCGGCAGCATGTCACGGGTCCAGATCACGAGTTGCGGGCCGATCACCGCGGCAGCGAGGCCGCCGATCATCACCCGCGAGATCGCAACTCCGCGCATGTCGTGGGGAACCGCGTCTGCGGCGGCAAAGCGGTAGCTCTGAACGTAGGCCGCGTAGAAGCCCGCGACCATCGTGCCGATGCAGAACAGCCAGAACAGGCCGGCCACGATACCGCTTGCCGCCAGCAGGCCCGCCACGGCGCCGAACACCGCACCGAGAAGGTAGCCGTTCCGCCGGCCGAACCGCCGCATCACCAGAGCCGCCGGCAGCGTGCCGAGCGCAAGGCCGAGATTGAACAGGCTGACCGGCAGGGTCACCAGGGCCGCGCTCGGCGCCAGCATCTGGCCGACCAGGCCGCCGAGCGAAACCACGATGGAGGGACTTGCGCCGCCCAAGGCCTGCGCGGCCATCAGCACCCGAACGTTGCGGCGGCCAAGCCGGCCTTCGGCATCGACGGAGACGGGCCGGGCAGTGTCGTCGGTCATGATGAGGCCGTTGATTCCGAGGCGAACATCGCTCTCGATAGCGAAGCGGCGGGGATTGGGCAATACTGCAGGAAAGTCTCTGAAGTCGCTATAAAGAATAGATTTTGCCTATGCTGCCCCACGTTGGCCGAGAGCTATCCGGCTTTCTTCCGGCGGCGCTCGCCACCGCTCGGGGGCAGAAGTGCTGCCAGCAGGGCGCCGCCGGCGCGGCTTGGCTCGCGGTCGCGATGGTGCAGCACGTGGAAGGCGCGTGTGGGAAGCGGAAAGTCGACCGCCGCAATCAGGCCGGCTTCCAATCCAGCCGCCGCGACCGAACCGGAGATCGCCGCTGCCCCCGCACCGGCTTCCACTGCCGCCCGCACCGCCTCGTTCGACGGCAGTTCAAGCGCGACGGGCAGGCGTTCGGGCTCGATCCCCCGCGCCGCCAGGGCGGTCTCAAACGCGGAGCGCGTGCCCGAGCCCGATTCCCGCATCACCCAGGCGCTTTGCGGCAGATCTTCTGGTGCGATGGCCCGGCCGCTCGCCCACGGATGATCGGGGGCCACGATCACCACGAGCTGGTCGAGAGCGACCCTTCGCGCCACGAGCGCGGGATTGTCGACGGCTCCTTCGACGAAGCCGAGTTCGGCACTCCGGCTCTCGACGGCATCGGCCACCTCCGCCGTGTTGCCGACCTTCAGGTCGATCCGGATCTGGGGATGCTCCCGGCGAAACGCGACGAGGCGCGGCGGCAGCCAGTAGCCCGCGATCGTCTGGCTGGCGTGAAGGCTGATCGAGCCGCGTGCCAGCGCGCCGAAATCGCTCAGGACCTGCTCTGCCGCTTCCGCCCGTGCCAGCACCGCCCGGGCTTCGACCAGGAACGCGCGTCCGGTCTCCGTCAGCGCGATGCCGCGACCGACGCGGTCGAACAGGCGGGTATCGTGGCGGCTTTCCAGCGCGGCGATCGCATTGCTCGCCGCGGACTGCGCGAGGTTGAGTGCCCTCGCGGCGCGCGTGACATGCTGGCGTTCGGCCACGGCCACGAAAATTCGAAGCTGTTCCAGTGTCATGGCTGCTCCAGGGTCACGCCGCCGTTGCATCGGGACGCTAGCTTCTCCGTAGCGGAGGGCGGGCGCATGGCGCGGACAATCAATCTTAAAATCGGATTGTATAAACCGAAATCATATATTGGATAAATCGATTTCGCGGCGCTACTTTTCTGCCAGTCAAGTCAAGGGGTCACGACAATGGGTTACGACAGAGGCGCTGCGCTGCCGGGGCTGGGTGCACGGCTCGGCCTGCGAATGCGCGAAACGATCCGCCAGTTCACGCCGAACTGGTTCACGGTCACCATGGGAACGGGTGTTCTCGCGCTGGCGCTCAATCAGTTCCCGTTCGCATTCACCGGCCAGCACGAGATCGGCCGTGCGCTTTGGATGCTGGATATCTGCCTGTTCGTGCTGTTCAGCCTGCTCTACGCCGCCCGCTGGATTATCTTCTTCGATGGCGCCCGGCGCATCTTCGGCCACTCGGTGGTGTCGATGTTCTTCGGTGCGATCCCGATGGGTCTCGCGACCATCATCAACGGCTTCCTCGCCTTCGGCATCCCCATGTGGGGCGAAGGGGTCGTGCCGGTCGCGCTCGGGCTCTGGTGGCTGGACGTGGCGATGGCCGTCGCGTGCGGCGTGCTCATCCCCTACATGATGTTCACGCGCCAGGAGCATTCCATCGGCAAGATGACCGCGGTGTGGCTGCTGCCGGTGGTCGCCGCCGAGGTCGCCGCGGTGAGCGGTGCCCAGCTCCTGCCTCATCTCGCGGGAGAAGAGGCCTTCCGGACGCTGGTGCTGAGCTACGTTCTTTGGGCGTTCTCGGTGCCGCTCGCCATGAGCATCCTGGTGATCCTCGTGCTTCGCCTCGCTCTGCACAAGCTGCCGAGCCGGGACATGGCGGCTTCGGGCTGGCTGGCGCTCGGCCCCATCGGCACCGGTGCTCTCGGGCTCGTGCTGCTCGGCAGCAATTCCGGCCCGGTATTCGCCGCGGCCGGTCTGCCGGAGGTCGGTACCGTCGCCCTCGGCATCGGCATCGTCGGCGGCATCATGCTGTGGGGATACGGTGTGTGGTGGCTGCTGCTCGCCGTGCTCAAGACCGCCCGCTACGTTCGCGAGGGCATGCCGTTCAACATCGGCTGGTGGGGCTTCACCTTCCCGCTCGGCGTCTACTCGCTCGCCACGCTGGCGCTTGGCCGGGCGACCCACCTCGACGCCTTCGCCGCGATCGGCGCCGGCCTCATCGTCTGCCTCGCGGCTTTCTGGGTGACGGTCGCGGTGCGCACCCTCCACGGTGCATGGCTCGGCTACCTGTTCGTCTCGCCCTGCCTGCTGACGACGAGTTCCGATACCCGCGTTGAAGCGGACTTCGTCTGACAACGAAAAACGGCGGCGCACCCCCTCAGGATGCGCCGCCCTTCGTTCGTTTGTTCGTCCGCCCGGTTCAGGCCGCCGGGAAGCTGCCCTCGAAGGCGATCTCGGAGAGCGGCTTGCGCGGGCTCGGCTGCTCGCGGGCCTGCAGGCCTTCTGGCAGGATCGACTTGTCGCCGAGCTTGCCGATCGCGACCGCCGCTTCGATCCGGTAGACCTCGGGAATGGCAAGGTCCGCGTGGGCCTTGTCGAAGTCGACGCCCGTCATCGCGTGGACGTGCCAGCCCGACTTGACGGCCTGGTGCGCCAGGGCAGACCACGCGGCACCCGCATCGAACGAGTGGCTGTAGGACGGCGTGTCGTGATCGGCGCCCGGCGTGCGGACCATGGAGCTCGACAGCACGACGACGAGCGCGGATGCGTTCTTGGCCCAGCTCTGGTTGAACGGGTTGAGCACGCCGAGCACCTTGTCCCAGAACGGCGTGCCGCGGCGGGCGTAGATGAACCGCCAGGGCTGGATGTTGAAAGCCGAGGGCGCCCAGCGGGCGGCCTCGAGCAGCGTCAGCAGCTCTTCCTCGGAAATCTCGGCGCCCGACATGGCACGCGGCGACCAGCGCTCGAGAAAGACCGTATCGATCGGGTGGTCCGCTTGCCGCGAGTTGGCGTATGTCATCTGGAACTCCGGGTTCGCGCCTTCGACCGCGAGGGAGGCCGGGCCGGGCAGGCGCTGCGATGTGACGGTTCGGCAACGGGCGGGCGCGGCTCGGGGGGCGCACACGCTCATCGCGGACGGAACGTCCGCTGCCGTGCGGACTTTTGCCGAGGCCCGGCCGGTTGTCCATAGCCTTCGCCGTTGCGAACCGGGAACAGTGCGTCGCCGTCTGGCCGCAACTCGCCGGGTACGATTTTGTGGGATTGTCTCCCACATGCCTGGTCCGCTATGCTTGAGTCATGTCCGGACCGCCGTCGACAGAACCGTCTTCGCCACCGCCCGATGCGTCGAGGCTGCATGCGCCCCTGGCGCGCGTGCTGCGTCCGCTCGTGCGTCTGATGATCCGAAGCGGCGTCACCTTCCCGGCGCTCGTCGACCTGTTGCGCGAACTCTATGTGAACGTCGCCGAATACGACTTCGCGCTGCCGGGAAAGGAACAGACCGACAGCCGCGTGAGCCTGCTGACGGGCATTCACCGCAAGGAGGTGCGCCGCCTGCGCGGCGCCGGCGCGCCGGTGCAGACCGTGCCGACGAGCCTGTCGCGGACGAGCCGCATCATCGCGCGCTGGCTCGCGGAGCCGGGCTATATCGATGCCGCCGGCCATCCCCTGCCGCTCCCGCGGACCGCGCCGGAAGGCCAGCCGTCGTTCGATGCCCTGGTGTCTGCGGTCACGCGGGATGTGCGCCCCCGCGCGGTCCTGGACGAGTGGCTCGACAGCAAGATCGTCGTGCTCGATGACGAGGAGCGCATCGTGCTCACCGAGGCGGCCTTCATCCCCCGCGGTGATGACGACCGGAAGCTGCATTATTTCAGCCGCAACCTCCACGACCACGCCGAAGCGGCCGTCAGCAACATCCTCAGCCCGCAGCCCCGCTTCATGGAGCGCTCGGTGCATTACGACAGGCTTTCGGCGCCGCTGGCACGCGATCTCGCCGCCCGCTCGCGGGCGCTGGCGATGGAGGCATTGCAGGCCGCCAACCGCGAGGCCCATGCCGCCTGCCAGAGCGACCCAGGCGGCAGCAGCCGCTGGAATTTCGGCGTCTATGTCTATGTCGAGGATGGCGAGGCGGCGCCGCCGCCGGAGCCCGGCCATCGAGAGGTGGAACCGTGAGCGGCCGTTTGACATGGACCCGCAGGGGGCTGCTGCGCGCGCTCGGCAGTGCCGCGCTCGCCATCCCCGCACTTGCGCAGGCCGCGTCCGGCCCGCGCGCGTCAGGCGCGGCCCTTCCCTCCGGCGGCGACGAGGATCGCGGCATCGGCGGCACCGGCATTGTCGGCACGATCCAGAAATTCGGCAGCATTTTCGTCAACGATGTCCGTGTCGCCTATCCGAAGGACGCCGCGGTCACCATCGACGGTCTTGCCACAGACACCGCAGCGCTTCGTATCGGTCAGGTCGTGCATCTCGTCGCCAGTCCCACCGGTACCGGACTGGACACGACGAGGATCGCGATCGTCAGCGAAGTCGTCGGCCCGATCGAAGAGGTGACGGCGCAGGGCCTCGTCGTCCTCGGCCAGCGGGTGGACACGACCCGGGTGGAGAACCGTCATGGAGCATGGCGTGTCGGGGAGCGCGTCGCCGTCAGCGGCCTGCGTATGCCCGGCGGAACCATTGCTGCGACATTGCTGGCTCGCCCCGCGGGCCGGACGGATCTCGTTCGCGGCCTCCTCTCGGTCGACGGGCGGGCGAACCGCATCGGGGGCCTCGATCTTCTCGGACTCCCCGTGCAACCCGCGCCGGCCGTGCTGGACGGACGCCGCGTCGTCGCCCGGGGCTGGATGACGGACCGCGGCTTCATGGCGGCGTCGCTAGAGCCTGACGCCATCCTTCCCTCGTATACGGGTGGTCGCTGGCTGATCGAGGCCTATGTGCAACGCTCCGGAGCCGGTCTCGAAGTCGGCAACGGCCTCGTCGTCTCCGATCCCGGCGGCGCATTGCAGGACACCGTGACGACGCAGCCCGAGCACACCGTCGTCGACGTCACTGCTCAGTCAAACGGCGCCCTCGGCATTGCCGCTCTCGGCGGCGGATGGCAGGGCATCGGAACCACGCCCGAGCGTGCCTTCATCAATGTGATCAGCCAGTTGGACGGGACGGTGAGTTTCACAGGCATGCGCCTCGACGGCGGTGGTTCGGTCCAGATCGGTTCATCCGGTCTGTTCGGCGGGGGCGGCACGGGCGGCTTTACGGGCGGAGCTTTGCACGGTGGAAGCTTCCCCGCGGGCGGCCTGCAGGGCATGTCAGCGCCAGGGATGACGGGTCCGTCCGGCCTGTTCGGTGGCCGCGCCTCGATGCCGGCCGGCTTCGGTGGGCTGGGCCACGGGCCGTTCGGAGCGGGGATGCCGTCGAACTTCAGGCGCTGATTTCGAGACGAGAATATCGGGAGGGCTCCGAATGGTGATCGGGCACAAGGTGGAAGACCTGCCGTTCTCGCTTGGTGACAGCTTCGGCAAGAGCCATCACTTCGATGTCGAATCCGTTGGCCTGTTCGCGACGCTGGCTGGCGACGACAACCCGCTACACCATGATGCCAAGGCAGCCGCGGCATCGCGCTTCGGCGGGCTGATCGTCAGCGGGGCCCAGATCATCGCCGTCATGATCGGATGCGCAGCGTCCTACTTCAATGCGCGGGGAAGGGCCCTCGGCCTCGGCATGAACGTGTCGTTCCGCCGAGCCGTGAACGCCGGAACGACGGCGACGATCGAGTGGACCATCGACTCGATCGCGTGGAAGGAAAGCCTCGGCGGGCATGTGATCACGACCACCGGCACCCTGAAGACTCTGGAGGGCGCGACCGCCGCGTCCGCCGTCGCAAGCTGCGTCTTCTTCGGTTGAAGAGGAGAGCGGGTTGTTCCGAGCGCACCGGATTTCCGGTGCCTGATTTAGTGCGGCGTGGACAAAAGGTCTCGCTCGAAGCCGGACTGCCGGAAGATTGGCGTCGCCCCCGTATTCAACAGAGCCACGAGCGTCTTAAGATGGCATCCGGATGGATGTTACGTCTTATCGTGACACCTCCCGAATCCGGCAGGCGTCAGAGTGGCGGGCGTAAATGTGACGCAAGATGCGGACGGCGGGATCTCTGACGGTGGACGCACGCGCGACGAAACCGGCGGCCGGCCCGTTCTTGTCGGTCTGCTTGTCGCGCTCGTGTATTTCCTGCTGGGCGCATTGTCCGTCTATCTCGCCCGACACTACAGGATGTCCCTGAGCATCTGGCTGCCGAGCGCTGTCGCCGTCGCTATACTCATCCGCCTTCGGCCCCCCGCGATCTGGCCATCCCTGGCAGGCGTTCTTGCGGCCGCGCTCGCCATCCAGGTTCTCCTGCAGCGGGAACCCTTGTTCGCCAGCCTTATTTCGGTGGGCGGGGTGATCAATGTCGGTGTCGCGGCCATGGTCATCCTGCGGACCACACGGCCGAATGCGACCCCGACGCTGCTGTCTTCCCTCTGGGTTCTGTTTGCAGCCGGTTTCATTGGGCCGGTGGTCGCGTCCTGCCTGTCCGTGCCGGCGCTTGCGGTCTTCACCGGCAGGCCGTGGCAGGAAGCGTGGATTCTTTATCTCGCAACGACAGCCTGGGCCGTCGGCCTCGTGATCCCGGTCGCCCTGACGGTCGACCGTAAGGCCTTGAGGCGCCTCGTGAAGGGTCGTTCGGCGCTGGTCTTTCTGGTAGCGCTCGTCACCGGCCTTGTGGTCACGGCCCTGACAGCGAGTTCCATCCACTACCCCTTTGCCGTCCTGGCCGTGCCGATCCTTCTCGCGGCCCTGTGGTTCGATGCATTTCGAACGGCGATCTTCGGCACCACGATGGTCGCGGTCGTTGTCGTCTTGCAGGCCATCAACCTCACCGCCGCCCCGGACGCTGTTGTGCGCTACATCTCCGCCGCGATGATGAGCGTTCTGCCGTTCCTGATCGCCCTGCAGCGCGACACCGTTCGGGAAAGCGAGCAGGCCGTGCGCCGCAGCGAAGCGCGCTTCAGGCATGCGATGATGGATTCGGCCATCGGTATGGCGATCGTTGGACTCGATGGCCGCCTGCAGCAGTGGAACGCGGCCTTGTCAGGGATGCTCGGCTATCCCGATGCGGAGTTGCGCGGACTGTCGTTCCGCCAGCTTACCTATCCCGCAGATCTGGCGCGCGATCTGGAGATCTTCCACAAAATGGTCGCGGGCGAGCGCGCTACCTACCGCGTCGAGAAGCGCTACGTTCGCCGGGATGGCCGAGTCATATGGGCCTTGCTGACCGCCTCCATGGTTCGGGACGATGTGACTGGCGAGCCGCAATATTTCCTGTCGCAGATCGAAGACATCGATGAGCGCAAGCGTGCGGTCGAATTGTTGTCGGCGAGCGAAAGCCGCTGGCAGTTCGCGCTCGAAGGCGCAGGACAAGGCGTGTGGGACCGTGAGGAAACCACCGGTCGCACCTACTATTCCCGCATCTGGAAGAACATGCTCGGCTACGAGGACGCCGAACTGGAGGACGGCTCGTTCGATTGGGAGGGACTGGTTCACCCGGATGACATCGAACATGTTCGCGCCGTGAGGGAACCCGTTCTGACGCGGGGACCCGACCGCTTCGAGCTCGAATTCCGCATGCGGCACAAATCGGGGAACTGGGTCTGGATCCTGGATCGTGGCCGCGTGCTGGAACGCGACGGGACCGGCCGGGCGAAACGGACCATCGGTACGCACACGGATATTACCCAGCGCCACCGCACCGAGGAGTCGGTGCGCAATCTCTCCGAACGCATCCAGCTTGCAGCATCCGCCGCCGAACTCGGCATCTTCGAGGTGGATTTGACCACGCGGCGTATCGTCTGGGACGAGCGCATGTGCGAGCTCTACGGCACCACGGCTGACCGTTTCACGGGCGGGGTGGAAGACTGGGAACGCCGGGTGCTGCCGGAGGATCTCGATCGGGCCAAGTTGGAAATCCGGAGCTTGTTCGAAGGAGCCCATCGGATTACGTCCGAGTATCGGATCGTCCGCGACGACGGAGTCGTCCGTCACGTCCGCACCATGGCGCGGATCGTGCCCGGCAGAGCCGGCCAGCCCGCCAAGGTCGTCGGCGCCCAATGGGATACCACCGACCAGCACGCGCTGACCGATGCGCTTCACGAGGAGAAAGAGCGCCTTCGCATCACCCTCATGTCGATCGGCGATGCGGTGATCTGCACCGATGCCGATGCCCGTGTGACGTTTATGAACCCGGTCGCGGAACAACTGACCGGATGGTCTCAGGCGGATGCGGTCGGCAGGCCGTCGACCGACATCTTCTCGATCGTCAACGAGATGACCGACGAGCCGGCGTCCGATCCCGTGATGGCGAGCCTGCAGCACAAGATGCCGGCATCCGCTCCGGAAGGTTCGCTTCTCGTTAGTCGCAATGGCGAGCGGTTTTCCGTGCACGATTCCTCCGCGCCGGTCTGCACCGCGAACGGAGAGATCATCGGTGCCGTGCTGATCTTCCAGGACGTGACCGTTGCCCGCACGCTGCAGCGGGAACTCACCCACGCCGCGGCTCACGATGCCTTGACGGGATTGCCGAACCGCGCCGCGTTCGAGACCGTGCTGCATGAGGCCTCCGCCAGCGCTGCCGCCGGCGGACGTTGCCACGCCGTGGGCTATATCGACCTCGACCGCTTCAAGATCGTGAACGATACCGCCGGGCACGCCGCGGGCGACATGCTGCTGCGCGAAGTCGGCAGGCTCCTCAGGGAGGCCCTGCGGCCCGACGACGTCGTCGCTCGCTTCGGAGGCGACGAGTTCGCCGTTCTCTTGCATGACTGCACCCTCGTTGAGGCCGAGGCCGTCTGCCAGCGGGCTATCGACGCCATCCGCGTGGTGCGCTTTCCGTGGGAAGGCAAGGTCTACGATATCGGCGCGAGCATCGGGCTCACCGAGATCGGTCCGACGTCGGCGCCCCCTGACGAACTCATGAAGCAGGTCGACGTCGCCTGCTATGCGGCGAAGGCGGGCGGACGCAACCGCGTGGCGGCCTACTCTGCCGAGGCGGGTGACGCACGCCGCTATTACCAGGAAATTCAGATCGCTGCCGGCATACGCGCGGCCATCGATGAAGGGCGATTCAAGCTGTTCGCGCAGGAAATCCGGGCCATCGACCCCGACAGGGGCCATGATCGGCACTATGAGATCCTCCTGCGCATGGTCGACGAGAGCGGCGCACTCATTCCTCCGGGCAGCTTCATTCCGGCGGCGGAGCGCTATGACCTGATGGGCATCATCGACCGCTGGGTAATATCGACGTTGCTGCGTGCGCACCGGGACGACATGCGCTTGAACCGGGGTCTGTCGTTCAGCGTCAACCTGTCTGCCAATTCACTCAACGATCCGCACCTCTGGGCTTTCGTTCAGAATGAGATGCTGATCTCCGGCATAAGGCCGGGACGGCTGCAGTTCGAGATCACCGAAACCGCACTCATCAACAATTTCAGCACAGCCAAGGAATTCGTGTCGGCCGCACGCGCGACGGGTGCGAAAGTGGGCCTCGACGACTTCGGCGCTGGACTGAGCTCCTTTTCTTACCTCAAACAATTTCAGGTCGATTGCATCAAGATCGACGGTGCCTTCATCCGTCATGTCGACGATAACCTGGTCGACAGGCGTATCGTTGAATCGATCAACGATATCGGCCACGCACTGGGCATGGTGACCGTCGCCGAGTTCGTAGAGACCGAGGCGATCCTCAACACCGTGCGCGAGATCGGGATCGACATGGCGCAGGGCTATTTCCTTGGTAAGCCGATGCCGTTGACCGAGGTCTTCGACAGGCACCTTCTGGCGCAGGCGCGGGATGCCGCGTCCGGCTGATCGGGCGGGCAGGACGTTGACATGGCTGTCAACGGCATGCGCTACAGGGAAGGGCGGACGACGCGAGAAACGAACGGGAGAAGGCGACCATGACGGCTGTGGGCGGTACGCTGGTGGCGGAGCGGTCGGGCGAGGCCGATATCGCGCCTCCGGCCACGATGTTCATCTTCGGCGCTTCCGGAGATCTGACGAAGCGGCTGCTGATGCCGGCGCTCTACAATCTCGCGGTGGAGAAGCTGCTCAACGCGCACTTCTCCGTCGTCGGGGTGGACCATATCGCTCGCAGCGAACAGGACTATCGCGACTATCTCGATTCCACCGTGCCCGGCTTGATCGCGGGCCACAGCAACGCGCCGGAGAAGATCGACAGCGCGGCCTGGTCGTGGCTTGTGGAGCGCTGCGGCTACGTCTCCGGCGATTTCGAGGATGAGGACACCTACCGGCGCCTCGCCGATCGCATCGCAGCCATCGCGGCCGCTGACGGCCATGCCAATGCCGTGTTCTATCTCGCCGTTGCTCCGCGCTTCTTCGGACCGGTCGTCGATCATCTGGGCAAGGCCGGTCTGCTGAAGGAGACGCCGGACGGCTTCCGCCGCATCGTCATCGAGAAGCCGTTCGGCACCGACCTCACGTCGGCGCAGGCGCTCGACGCCGCGCTGCTGCGGGACACGACGGAGAAGCAGATCTACCGGATCGACCATTTCCTCGGCAAGGAAACGGTCCAGAACGTGATGGCGCTGCGGTTCGGCAACGGCATCTTCGAGCCGATCTGGAACCGCGAATATATCGACCACGTCCAGATCACAGCAGCGGAGACCGTCACCGTCGAGGCGCGCGGCCGGTTCTACGATGCGACCGGCGCTCTCAGGGACATGGTGCCGAACCATATGTTCCAGCTGCTTTCCATGGTCGCGATGGAGCCGCCGAACTCTTTCGACGCCGACGCTGTCCGAACCGAGAAAGCGAAGGTCGTCGAGGCGATCCGCCGCTACAGCCCCGAAGAGGCGCTGAAGTGGTCCGTACGCGGGCAATATCGGGCCGGTGACATCGACGGTCGCGTCGTTTCAGATTTCACGTCGGAGCCGGATGTCTCGCCGGACAGCACGACGGAAACCTATGTCGCGCTGAAATACATGATCGACAACTGGCGCTGGTCCGGCGTGCCGTTCTATATCCGGACCGGCAAGGCGCTGTCGGTGCGGCGCACCGAAATCGCGATCCAGTTCAAGCGCGCGCCGAGCGTGCTGTTCCGAGACACGCCGACAGGTACGCTGGAGCCGAACCTGCTCGTCATTCACGTGCAGCCGGACGAGGGCATCTCGCTGCGGTTCGCCGCCAAGGTCCCCGGCCGGAAGGTAAAGCTCTCCAAGGTGGATATGGATTTCCGCTACTCGGACTATTTCCGCGCGGAACCGTCGACCGGCTACGAGACGCTGATCTACGACTGCCTGATCGGCGATGCCACGCTGTTCCAGCGGGCCGACAATATCGAGGCTGGCTGGGCAGCGGTGCAGTCGCTGATCGATGCGACCGCCGGCGGTCATGGCGATATCCATCCCTATGCGGCCGGATCGAGCGGGCCCGAAGCAGCCGACGAACTGATCGGCCGCGACGGGTTCTCGTGGTTGCCGCTTCGCGGGAGAATCTAGAGAAGATTATTCAAGAACATTAAGTTATCGGAATTTTCCGAGAAGTTGCGGGAGGCGTTATGCCTCCCGCATGCGTCACTCCGCAGCGACCGGAGCGGCGGCGAGACCGCGCTTTTCCAGAAGCGCGGACGGGTCGGGGTCGCGGCCCCGGAAGCCACGATAGGCCTCCTCCGGCGGGCGCCTGTTGCCGGCCGAGTAGACGAAATCGCGCAGCCGCTTCGCCACTGCCGGGTCGAACGGATCGCCGGACTCCTTGAAGGCGCGGAAGCCGTCGGCGTCGAGCACCTCGGACCACAGATAGCTGTAATAGGCTGAAGAATAGCCGTCGCCGGCGAAGACGTGCTGGAAATGTGCCGGTCGATGGCGCATGACCATCGCATCCGGCATCCCGATTTCGTCGAGAACTTTCTTTTCGAACGTGTCGGAATCGAAGCCTTCCGTGGACGACAGGATGTGCATTTCGAGGTCGACGAGCGCCGAGGCGACGTATTCGACCGTGGCGAAGCCCTGGTTGAACGTGCGGCTTGCGGTCAACCGCGCGAGAAGATCGGCGGGCATCGGCTCGCCGGTGCGGTAATGCACGGCAAAGCGCCTCAGCACCTCCGGCTGTTCCAGCCAGTGTTCGTAAAGCTGCGACGGGAACTCCACGAAATCGCGGTCCACCCCTGTGCCGGCAATCGAGGGATAGGTCACGTTGGACAACAGCCCGTGCAGACCGTGGCCGAACTCGTGGAACAGCGTGCGCGCCTCGTCGAACGACAGAAGAGTGGGCTCGCCATCGGCCGCCTTGGCGAAGTTCATCACGTTGATGATGATCGGGCGGATGTCGCCCACCAGTTTCTGCTGGCCGCGGAATGCGCTCATCCAGGCGCCGCTGCGCTTTGACGGTCGGGCGAAATAATCGCCGATGAAGAGACCCACCGGGCTGCCGTCGGCATCCTTCACCTCGAACGCGCGGGCATCCGGGTGGTGGAGCACGAGGTCGGGTCGCTCGGTGAAGCTGAGGCCGAACAGACGGGTGGCGGTGTCGAAGGCCGCCGCGATGATATTGTCCAGCGACAGGAAGGGCTTAAGGGCGCTTTCGTCGAGATCGAATTCGGCCTTGCGGCGGCGTTCGGAGTAGAACCGCCAATCCCAGGGGGCGAGGTCGAAATTGCCGCCTTCGGCCTGAACCAGATCCTGGAGTGCCGCACGCTCCTCCGTGGCGCGCCTGCGCGCCGGTTCCCAGACCGAGCGCAGCAGAGCTCCGGCCGCCTCCGGGCTCTTCGCCATGGCGTCCGACAGCCGATAATCGGCATAGCTCGCGTAACCGAGCAAGCGCGCTTTTTCGGCGCGCAATGCAACGGTTTCGGCGATGATTGCGCGGTTATCGCTCGCTCCGCCGTTGGCGCCGCGCGCAGCCCACGCCTTGAACGCCTGCTCGCGCAGATTGCGACGGGTGGAGAACTGCAGGAACGGCTCGATCGAGGAACGCGATAGCGTGATGACCCAGCGTCCGGCGAGGCCGCGGTCCTCGGCGGTCTTCGCAGCAGCGGCCACGACGAAGTCGGGCAGGCCGGCGAGATCGGCCTCGTTCTCGATCACCAGCGTCCAGGCCTTCTCGTCGCCGAGCACGTTCTGGCCGAAGGTGGTGCCGAGAACGGCGAGGCGCTCCGAGATCGCCGCCAGCCGTGCCTTGGTCTCGGCCGGCCGGCCGGCGCCGCTGCGAAGGAAGCCGGTGTGATAGCGCTCGAGAACGCGGGCCTGCTCCTCGGTGAGGCCGTCGACCCCGCGTCTGAACACGGCGTCGACGCGCGCGAACAGGTCATCGTCGAGATAGATCGCGTTGTAGTGGCGCGAGAGCACGGGGGCGATCTCGCGCTCGATCGCCTGCAGCGCATCGCTGGTATCGGCGCTGGCGAGATTGAAGAACACCGACGAGACCCGCCGAAGCGTCCGCCCGCTCGCCTCGAAGGCGGCGATGGTGTTGTCGAAATCGGGCGCGGCGGGATCGGCGACGATGGCGGCGATCTCGCGGCGGTGCTCCTCGATCCCCCGCTCGAAGGCCGGGCGGAAATCAGCAGGCGCGATTGCGGCGAACGGCGGCAGTTCGAAGGGGCCGGTCCAGTCGGACAGAAGCGGATTGGGCAAGGATTGGGTCAAGGCGGGCGAACCTCATCGGGGCAGGACGGTACCCGGGTGGTCTCGACAGGACACGGGCGGCCGTTGCGGAGCTTCCGCATGGTAAGACGGCAATGGTGACATGGGAGTTCGTCCGGCGCGAGGCAAGACGGCCGCGTTCCCGGTCGATGCCGTGCCAGGCGGCGGGACCCCTCGCGCGATATGCGCGCCGGTTCCCTACCCGCCGGTATATTCCGTCGCCATGATCTGCGTGAAATTTTTCACAAAGTCCGACAGTTCGACCGGAAAGACATCGGGGCTGACATTGACGCTTTTAGGTAACCCGAGATCGGAGGCTTCGTCGGTCTCCTCGGACGACAGCAGCGTGGTCTCCCGGGTCTGCCCGAAGATATCCTTGTATGAGCGCTTCACTGGGACGTATTTGGGGAAATGAACGCCCCAGGGATGGCGCAGCATCAGGAACCGGCAGACCTGAGTTTCCCGTCCGATGAGTTGAAGGTCTTCCTTCACGGTGACCACCTGATAGGCGTGCCTTCCCACGAAGCCGTTACTTGGGTTCTGGACGCTGGCGACCGTGACGATCTTCTTCTTCAGAAGAGCTTCCTTGATCTCGTTGAACTGGGACATTTCATCAAAGGAATAGCAACCGGTTCCAAGTTGGCCCGAGAAGTTCGATTTGATATAACAGCAAAGCGAGGCCATGGTTATATTGTTGACGGGATCCGTCATGTCGTAAAGTAGATTCGCCATCATGAATTCAAGGATATCGTCAGAAGTGACATTCGCTCCTTCCTGAAATCGATCCTCGAAAAGGCCTTTCAGTTTCTTCTTTTCGCCGGGCTTCCAGCCCACAAGCTTCGTGTTCGAGGCCTGCGTCATCTTGATGAAGTCGACGACATGATCGCTTATGCCGAAGACCTTTTGTTTCATCGTCAAGAATTTTTCTTCGTTTCGTTCCTTCCATTGAGCGATCGTGCCGCCGTTCAGATCGATCGCCATCATGTCCCGTAGAAAGGCAAATGAACTCGACTGACTGGACAGGTCTTTGCTTTTCTTGAAGGCGATTTCCGCCGTTTTTGTATTTCCGCGAATAACGCTGATCGCTTCATGTGTATGGCCGCGGCGAATGACGTCATCGTAATATATACTGTCGCTTTGTTTTGTTGATATTCTATAATAAACGAAAGCCTTCTCTATCATATGAACCCAAGGGGCCCTATGAAACTGGACCGGGTCGTTCTCGCCCTCAAGCTGTGTCTTCTCGACTCTGTAATATTGAGGCGTAATTCCATTCAAATAAAGCCTTACGACGACATGACCATGGCGAAGGTCTTTTATCATGCCGGTGATTATTTTCGGATCCTGTTCGACAAGAGCTTGCAGCGCTGCCAGCAGGTAGCAGTCGCCGAGGCCGCCTTGTTTGATATCGGTCGCGGCCGGTGGATTTTCAAACAAGTTTTTCTTGGAGGACGAAAAAAAGCTGCTTATGTTTGCAAAATTATGACGTGATTTTAGCTTAAATTGGCTGTCGTCTATTATTATGATCTTGTAGTTTTCCGGTAATATTAGCTCTCCGTCCTTGTCGTGCATGACGTCGTCTCCCGGCCGGCAGGGTGAGTGTCTCCTAAATGCTATCGGTTCAAGCTTGCGAGAGGCTGGATTCCTCATTTATTCGCGTTCAAATACTTTCGGGATGCGTCAATCGTGGTCATGCGCAAGTATTGCGATCTGCAATCTCTGCGTGTCTTGAGTGCGCATCCGCCATAACCTGTACGGGCGGCCCGTTCCCGGTCCACGCTGACGGGCTGAGATGCCGGCGCAAAATCGGCGAATCGGCCGTTTCACGGCCATGGCGGGTTCACCGGCCGGAATATTCGCGATAAAAGCCAACTCGCGCCCGCCGATTCAGGTCCGGCGTGTTCCCGGCCGGGCGGCTGCCTCGTGTTGCGAAGCGGTGCGGCGTCGGCCGGAGCGACGCGGACGGTCGAGCGGCGAGGAAACACGGATCAAAGAGATGGCTCATTCACTTCAGGGAAAGACCGTGCTGATCACGGCCGCCGCTCAGGGCATCGGCCGGTCGTCGGTCGAAGCCTTCGCGAAGGCGGGCGCGCGCGTCTGGGCGACGGACATCAACGAGGCGAAGCTCGCCGAACTTCAGGGTATCGAGGGTGTGACGCCCCGCCGGCTCGACGTGCTCGATTCCGATGCGGTGAATGCGCTGGTCGCCGAAATCGGGGCGGTCGACGTGCTGTTCAACTGCGCGGGCTATGTCCACGGCGGCACCATCCTCGAGATGACGGATGCCGATTTCGATTTCGCGGTGAACATCAACGTCCGCGCCATGATCCGCACCATCAAGGCGGTGCTGCCGGGCATGCTGGAGCGCGGCGACGGTTCGATCATCAACATGTCGTCGGTGGCGAGCAGCGTGAAGGGCGTGCCGAACCGCTTCGTCTACGGCGTCACCAAGGCGGCCGTGATCGGCCTCACCAAGGCGGTCGCGGCGGACTATGTCTCGAAGGGCATCCGCGTCAACGCGATCTGCCCCGGCACCGTCGACAGCCCTTCGCTGCAGCAGCGCCTGCGCGAGCAGGGCGATTACGAAGCCGCCCGCGCGGCCTTCGTCGCCCGCCAGCCGATCGGCCGCATCGGTTCCCCCGAGGAAATCGCCGACCTCGCGCTCTATCTCGCGACGGCGACCTACACCACCGGCCAGATCCATGTCATCGACGGCGGCTGGGTGAACTGAGGTTCCTCGTCTGCCGCTTCCACTGGGCTCGCCCGCGCGGCCCACTCCGACACGCACCGAGAAAGACAACCGCATGAAACTGCTGCGTTACGGCCCGCTGGGCCAGGAAAAGCCGGGTATTCTCGCCGCTGACGGCACCATCCGCGACCTGTCCGCCCACGTCGCCGACATCGCCGGCGACGCGATCCTGCCGGAAGGGCTTGCCCGCCTTGCCGCCATCGATCCGGCCACGCTGCCGGTGGTCGAGGGCTCGCCGCGCCTCGGCGCCGCCGTCGGCGGCACCGGCAAGTTCATCTGCATCGGCCTCAACTATTCCGACCACGCCGCCGAGACCGGCGCGACCGTGCCGCCCGAGCCGATCATCTTCATGAAGGCGACCTCGGCGATCTGCGGCCCGAACGACAATGTCGAGATTCCGCGCGGCTCGCAGAAGACCGACTGGGAAGTCGAACTCGGCGTCGTCATCGGCAAGACCGCCAAATATGTCAGCGAAGACGAGGCGATGGATCACGTCGCCGGCTACGTCCTGGTCAACGACGTTTCCGAGCGCGCCTTCCAGACCGAGCACCACGGCCAGTGGACCAAGGGCAAGAGCGCCGACACCTTCGGCCCGACCGGCCCGTGGCTCGTGACCCGGGACGAAGTGCCGGACCCGCAGAACCTGAAGATGTGGCTCGACGTCAACGGCAAGCGCGTCCAGGACGGCTCCAGCAAGACCATGGTCTACGGGGTGAAGTTCCTGGTGTCCTATCTGTCGCGCTTCATGAGCCTGCGTCCGGGCGACATCATCTCCACCGGCACCCCGCCCGGCGTCGGCCTCGGCATGAAGCCGCCGGTGTTCCTGAAGGCGGGCGACGTGGTCGAACTCGGCATCGAGGGCCTCGGCACCCAGCGTCAGGTGTTCGTGCAGGCCTGAGGCCGGCTCATCCGGACGTGGCAACGCGCGAAGCGGGTGCCACGTGCCCGGACCGACATTTTTCCCGGCGGGAGCGAACCATCGCTCCCGCCGGTTTCGTCAGAGGACCTTCCTCAGGACGCCACCGGTCCGGGGGAAGCGACCGGCCACGGCTCACTGAGCGTTGCCGTGATCCATCTGCATGCCGTCGCTGCCATGATCCATGGTCATGCCGTCCGGCATTGCCATCTCGCTCGGCGTGGTCGTGCCGATCGGCTCGACGGAGAACTTGACCTTCACCGTTCCTGCCTTCTCGAACGTCAGCGTTCCAGAGAAGGACTCGCCGGCCTTCAGCGGCTGCTTCAGCTCCATCAGCATCAGGTGATAGCCGCCGGGCTTGAGGGCGACTTCGCCGTGGGCGGGGATCTCCACGCCCTCGTTCATCGGCCGCATGGTCATGACGCCGTCTGTCACCGCCATTTCGTGAATTTCCGTGCGCCCGGCGACATCGGCGGTTGCGGAGATCAGGCGATCCGCGGTGCCGCCGGTGTTCTCGATGGTGACATAGCCGCCGCCGACCTTGGCGCCGGGGGGCGTCGCGCGCGCCCACGGATGGGCGAGTTCCAGATCGCCCACCTTGAAGCCATGGGCGGCGGCGGGGCCGGCGAGCGGAACCGCCATCACAGCCGACAGCGGGGCGACGAGGAGCGCTGCGACGACGGTGGCGCGCAGGCGGGAGCGAACGTTTGAAAGGGTCTGTGCAGACATGATGTGACAATCGGTGTTTGGCCGCTTCGCCGGTGCACCCGGCTGCCGTCGGCACAGACCGTTCCGGCTGGAACGGCAGTGACGTCAGCCATGCGAGCGTGTGGTCGGAAGATCGGCCCGGATTCTCTTCGAGGTGAAAGCAACGTCGCCGGCGATGCCGGCCTAATCATGCCGCGACGGGCGGGGCGCGGGGTTGCTTGGCGAACAGGCGCGGCGTCACGCCCGGCGTGGGCGAGACCGACCACCGCGCGACGAAGGCGAAGCCGTGCCGGACGAGGGCGGACGGCGGCGCCGCGGGCGGCATCGCGGCCGGCGCGAACATCGGACAGCCGATCGTGCAGCAGGCGGGCAGGAAATCGTGGCCCGACCGATGCGGGCTGCCCGCATCGTCGGCATCGTGCAGGCAGAGCACGCCGTAGCCGGGTTCGGCCTGGGCAAGCCGGGTCGCTGCATCCACCGCGCCGGCTGGTTGCGGGCCGAAGCCCAGCGCGAGGCCGACCCAGAGACCGTTCAGGAACAGCGTCGCCGCGAGTGCGACGGCGATCCATGGCAGTCCGGGCTGGCGACGACCCACGCGCACCGGCGATGTCCTCCAAGCGTGTCCGCTGTTCCGCGGTCGGAGCGAACCTAGAGCATAATCCGTTCGGATCGAAGCGGTCTGAACGACCGGCGCAGGCTTCCGGTCCCACAGCTCGGGCGACGGTCCCGGTTCGGCCTTCAACGCTCGCCCCTGAAATAGGGCAGCCCGAGCGCGGCAGGCAGGCCGGCCCGGCGGCCGAACAGCATGAGCGCGATCATGACGGCCGCGAACGGCAGCATCTGCACGATGTCGGTCGGGACGTCGACGCCGGCGACCTGGAGGGCGGTCGTCAGCGACAGGCAGGCGCCGAACAGGAGCGCGCCCGCCAGCACCCACAGCGGCCGGCCGCGCGCCAGCATCGCCAGCACGATGCCGATGAAGCCGGCGCCGTTGGTGATGAACGGCACGAAGATGCCGGCCCCGACCTCCGCGAGAACGGCGCCGCCGAGGCCGGACAGCGCCCCCGTGCACAGCACCGCGACGCAGCGCGTTCCCGTCACGTCGACACCGGCGACATCGAGCGCGGCCGGGGCGTCGCCGGCTGCCTGAAGCGCGAGGCCAAAATGGGTGCGGCGATAGACGAACGCCAGCACGGCCACCATGGCGAGCGCGAGATAGGTGACCGGCGGCTGGGTGAAGACCGCCGGGCCGAGGACGGGGAGGCGGGAGAGAAGGGGGACCGCGAGCGCGTCCGGCGCGGGCAGGCGCGGGTAGCTTTGGCTGAACTGCGCATGATGCATGAGCGCGGTCAGCCCCTCGGCGCCGAGGGTGAGCGCGATGCCGACCACGATCTGGTTCATGCCGAGCCGCACGGCGAACAGCGCCATCAGCGCCGCGACCGCCATGCCGGCCATCAGCCCGGCCAGGAAGCCGAGCCAGAGCGATCCGCTTTCGAACGCCGCCAGGAAGCCGGCATAGGCACCAGCCAGCATCATGCCTTCGATGCCGATATTGAGCACCCCGGCCTTCTGCGACATCTGCTCGCCGAGACCGGCGAGCAGCAGCGGCACCCCGGCAGTGATGGCGCCGAGGACGAGCGCGGTGACGAAGGCTTCGGTGAACAGCGCCATCGTCACGCCCCCGCCCGCTTCTGCCTGCGCTGCTGCAGGCGTTCGGCCAGCGCGAGCGTGACGAGCACGATGGCGGCGACGACGAGCGTGAGGTCGTTCGGGACGCCGAGCCGCCGGGCGGCGCTTTCGCCGCCGATGGAGAGCACCGAGAACAGGAACACGAACACGATGGCGGCCAATCCGTTCAGGCGAGCGAGGAAGACGAGCGGCACCACGACGAGGCCATAGGCCGGGTTCCAGTCCGCCCGCATGTTGCCCTCGACGCCGAGGACCTGAACGGCACCCGCAAGCCCGGCGAGCCCGGCTGAGAGCGCGAAGACGGCGATGACGAGCCGCGGCACGTCGAGCCCGGCATGGACGGCCGCCCGCGTGCTGGCGCCCGTGACGCGCAGCCGGAAGCCGAACGCGGTGTATCGCAGGACGAGATGAACGGCGACGAGCGCGACGAGCCCGATGAGGAGGCCGCTGGACACCGTGGTGCCGAACAGCCGCGGCAGCCGGTCCGCGACGGCAAGCGTGCGGGTCTGGGGCACGGTGGTGGCGGGATCGAGGAACACGAGCTTGACCAGCGCATTGGCGAGCGACACGCCGAGGAACGTCATCATCAGCGTCGTGACGATCTCGTTGAGGCCCTGATAGGCCTTGAGCAGGGCCGGGGCGAGCGACCACAGCGCGCCGACCGCGAACCCGAGCGCCAGCCCGAGAGCGAGCGCCAACCAGGGCGGCAGCACGAGGGCGAGCGCCGGGCCGGCTGCGGCGGCGGCCGTTGCGCCGAGCAGGAACTGGCCGTCGCCACCGAGATTCCACACGCCCGAGCGGAAGGCGACGATCTGGCTGGCGGCGATGAGAAGCAGCGGTGCCATGTGGGTGAGCGTGCTCTGAAGGCCAGAGGGCGAGAGCACGCCGCGCGCGACGACATAGCCATAATAGGCGAGGGGATCGACGCCGAACGCGGCGAGCAGCGCCCCTGAGAGCAGAAGGGCGACGAGAACGGGGACGAGGCTCGCAGCGAGCGCGCCGGCGATGGTCTGGGCGAGATGGTTCGGGGTGAGATGGCGGCGTTGGACGTGCGCGCCGGCTTCCTCCGGCCCGTGCCCTGCTTTCGGCGCTTCCATCATGCCGCGACGCCGCTGACGAGATCGGCGACCCGCACGCGGGCCGCGCCATCGTTCGCGACGATGGCGATGAGACGGCCGCGGGACATCACGGCGATGCGATCGCTGAGTTCGAGAAGCTCGTCGAGGTCGGTCGAGAACAGCAGCACGGCCGTTCCCCGGTCGGCCGCCTCGCGGATGCGGCGGCGGACGGCGCGGGCGTTCACCACGTCGAGCCCGTTGGTGGGCTTGGCGAAGATCACCGCCCGCGCCACGCCGTCGAGTTCGCGGGCGAGGATGACCTTCTGGATGTTGCCGCCGGAGAGCCGGCCCGCCGGTGTATCGATGCCGGGCGTGCGCACGTCGAAGGCCGCGACCAGCGCGCGGGCGTGACGGTCGATCTCGGCGCGGCGTTCCAGGCCCCGGCGCCAGAACGGCGGCCGGCCGATGTCCTTGACGACGAGGTTGTCGGAGACGGCCATGGTGGAGACGATGCCTTCGCCGAGGCGGTCGTCGGTGACGTAGCGCAGGCCGAGGGCGCGGCGGTCGTCGACGGAGAGAGCGTCGAGCGGACGGCCGTCGAGCCGGATCCGGCCGGCGGCGGCCGGGCGCTGCCCGGCGAGCGCCTCGGCGAGCTGCCGCTGGCCGTTGCCGTCGATGCCGGCGACGCCGAGGATCTCGCCTCCGGCGATGGCGACCGTGATGTCCGTCACCGGCATCGCGGGGTCGTCCACGGCGAGCGATGCGATGTCGAGGACGGGCGATGCCGTGGCAGGCGCTGCGCGGCGGGGGGGCGGTGTGGCCTCCTCGGTGGCCGCTTCGCCGAACATCAGCCGGAGCGCTTCGCGGGCGACCGCTGCGCGGTCGAGCGTGGCGAGGCGCGCGGGCGCGATCTCGCCGGTCTTGCGGCCCCGGCAGAGCACGGTGATGCGGTCGCCCCACGCCTCAGCCTCGGCGAGCTTGTGGGTGATGAAGAGAACGGCGAAGCCCTGCGCCACCAGACGGCGCATCAGCGCGCCGAGGTCGGCGGCACCGCGCGGCGTCAGCATCGCGGTCGCCTCGTCGAGCACGACGACGCGGCCGCCCCGCATCAGCGCGCGCAGGATCTCGGCCTGCTGGCGTTCGCCAAGGGAGAGCGTGCCGGCGACGGCATCGGGATCGACGGCGATGCCGAGTTCGGCGGCAAGCGCAGCGATGCGCCGCCGCAGGCCGGCGCGATCCGGTGCGGCCCACCAGCGTCCGCCGAGGGCGACGTTCTCGGCGACCGTCAGGCTCGGCACCAGCATGGAATGCTGGAACACCGTGCCGATGCCGAGGGCGAGCGCGCGCCGGGGGGAGGCGAGGCGTGCGGGCTTGCCGGCGATGCGGATCGCGCCCGCGTCCGGCTGCTGCAGGCCCGACAGGATGGCCACCAGCGTGGACTTGCCGGCGCCGTTCTCGCCGAGGACGACATGCACCTCGCCCGGCATGAGGGCGAGGTCGAGCCCGTCGAGCGCCGTCACGCCCGGAAAGCGTCTGGTGATGCCTTCCAGGGAGACGAGCGCGGCGTCGGTCACTGCGCTTTCGCCGGCAGTTCGCTGACGACCTGATGCACGGCAGCGGGATCGTAGGACGGCGTGACCTTGATCTTGCCGTCGACGATCTGCTGGCGGATGGCCATCAGGTCGTCCCACACCTGCGGCGGGATGTGATCGGTCTTGAGCAGCGCGACCGAATTGTCGGCAAGGCCGATCTGGTAGTTGTGGGTGCCGAAGCGGTCGTTCTTCACGTCCTCGATCATCGCCGTGAACACCGGCGTGAGGTTCCAGACCACGGAGCTGAGCAGGTTGCCCTTGTCGAGGCTCGACTTGTCGCCGATGACGTCGATGAAATAGACCTTGCCGCCGTCGACCGCCTTCGCGGTCTCGACGGCCTGCAGCATGCCGAAGCTCGAACCGTTGCCCTGGCCGAACACCACGTCGGCACCGGCGGCGATGACGGCCTCGGTGACGCGCTTGCCGCCGGCGGCATCCGAATAGGCGGCCGGGCCGATCACGGCGTAGCGGATGACGACCTTGGGGTTCTCCGCCTTGACGCCTTCGGCGAAGGCCTTCGACTGCGCGTTCCAGGCCGGAGGCTCGGCGGACACGACGATGCCGACGGTGCCGGTGCGCGTCATCTTCGCCGCAAGGCGACCGGCGAGATAGGCGCCCTCGTGGCCGCTCAGGGTATAGTCGGCGACCTTGCCCGGAACGGCGGCATCCGGACGGTCGGTGATCGCGACGGGCACGCCGGTCTCGGCGCCGATCTCGGGGGCGGCGGTGTTGTAGCCGCTGGCGTGGGCGATCATCAGGTTGGCGCCGTCCTCGGCGAGTTCGCGCAGGGTCGGCCGGACGTCGCCGTAGCCGAGATTCTCCGCGACGATGACCTGCACACCCTCCTTCGCGCCGGCAGCCCGGGCGGCGGCGATACCCTGCTGGTTCCAGCCGAAATCCGTGCCCTGTTCCGGCGTGAGGATGGCGATCGTCTTCACCTCGGCGGCGAAGGCCGGAACGCCGGCGAACGCCACGCCCGCGAGCGCGGCGAAAGCGAGGGAACGGACAACCAACTTCAGGGATCCGGTCGACACGTCTCGGTTCTCCTCTGGCGATCCTGTGGCCGCGAAAGGCGGCGATTTCGCCTGCATTGGGGGGCGGACCTTTATTTACCAAGAACGCCGGCTGATCTAGTCATTGCCGCGGAAATCGCGCCGAGGGCATCATGAAAGCCACACCGCAACGAGCCGCCGGGACATGGATTGCGCGCGGCGCGATCGCGATGCTCGGATTGGTGGCGGCGCTCTGCGCGCGCGCCGGCGAGGGGCTGCCGGCAGCGACGGGATCGGACGGGCTCGCACCGCTGCCGCTGACTGTTTCGAACGAGACCGGCGCAGCCATCGCCTGCGGCGCGACGCTGGCGCACTGGTATGCGGCCGATCTCGGCACCGCAGAGCCGAGCGGGCGGATCGCCATCGCGCTCTGGACCGATCCGGCGACCGGAGAGGTCTTCCTTCTCAACGGGCGCGGTGATCGGATGCCCGTGCAGACGCTCTGGTGCGGGCTCGATGGCCGGTCATGGGAAACCCGGGCGACCATCGGGCTCGACCGCCGCGCCGGAGCGGTGCCGAAGCCGGTCGATCTCACCTGTGCGGCCTTGGCGGGCGGGCATGTCGCGTGCCGTCAGGTGAAGTGACGGGTTATAATCCAGCTATAAATATCTGTTTCGGAAATAAAAAAAGGATCATATCCGTCGGAAAGAGGCGAGGGGATGCCGCCTCCGGCTTCAGCCGTCGACCTCGGCGAACAGCGCCCGGATCGATGCCGGGTCCACGTCCTCGGTGCGCGCGGGCTGCCAGCGCGGGCGGCGGTCCTTGTCGACCAGCGCGGCGCGGACGCCTTCGACGAAGTCGTGGGAGCGGACGACGGTGCGGGTCAGGGCCAGTTCTATCGCCGTCGCGCCCGCAAGGTCGAGCGATGCGCCGCGGGTGACGGTCTCGAAGGTGACGGCGAGGCTCGTCGGCGACAGCCCGCGCAGGCTTTCAAGCGCCGCGTTCGCAAACGGCGAGCCGGATGTGGTGAGCCGGTCGATCAGGTCGGGCAGCGAGACCGCGTTTCCGAAGGTGGCGGCGATCTCCGCCTCAGCCGTTGCGATGGGGCGCGGTTCCGGTGCCGGGGCGGAAAGCCGCGCGACAGCCGACGTCGCGTCCTCGCCATCGACGAGCGCGGCTTCGAGCGCGGCCAGCCGGTCGCGGGGAACATAGGCGCGGCCGAGGCCGAGAGCGACCGCGTCGCCCGGCCCGATGCGCGCGCCGGTCAGGCCGAGATAGAGCCCGGCTCCCTTCGCCAGCCGCGACAGGAACCAGGTGGCGCCGACATCGGGGAAGAAGCCGATCAGCGTTTCCGGCATCGCCATCAGCGCGCCGTCGCTGACGATGCAGTGGCTGCCATGGACCGAGACGCCCATGCCGCCGCCCATGCAGATGCCGTCGACGAGCGCCACATAGGGCTTCGGATAGGCGGCGATCCGGCGGTTGAGAGCGTATTCCTCGGCGAAGAACGCCTCGATGTCGGAAAAGCGCCCGTCGAGGCTCGCCGCCCGCACGGCGCGGATGTCGCCGCCGGAACAGAACGCTTTGGGATGGTCCGAGCGCACCACGACCGCACGCACTGCCGTATCGGCCTCGAAGGCCGTGAGCGCATCGTCGATACCGCGGATCATGGCGAGGTCGAGCGCGTTGAGCGCGGCCGGCCGGTCGAGCGTGATCACGCCGCTTGCACCGCGAATATCGCTGCGAATGCCCGTCGTGGCCTTGGCGCCGCCGTCATCTGCCATGGTGGCCTCCTTCGTGCCCGCTCTCGATCGTTCGCCGTCAGGCCCCCGCAGCCGGGGCGTTGGCCTGCTGGACGGCAAGCGCCGTCTGTGCGACGGCGGCATCCGCCGTATCGCCACCGGCCACCTGCACGCGCGGCACGGCGAAGCTGATGCCGTTGTCGTCGAACGTCTTTTTAATCGCGGCCAGCAGCTTGCGGCGCGCGATGAACTGGCCGCCGGGCCGCGCAACAAGCTTGATGCGGATCTGGATGCCGTAATCCCCGAACTGCTGCACGCCCTGCATCTTCGGCGGCTCGATGAGATCCGGCCCGAGTTCCGGGTCGGCGGCGAGATCCGTGCCAACGCGCTTGATCAGCTTGCGGGCCTTTTCGAGATCGGTGTCATACGTCACGACGATGGGCAGCTTCTCGATCACCCAGTCGCGGCTCATGTTCTGCACCGCGCCGAGTTCACCGAAGGGCACGGTGTAGACCGGGCCGCGGTGATGGCGCAGCTTGACGGAACGCAGGCTGAACGACTCGACGGTACCCTTGTAGCTTCCGCTCTGGATGTATTCTCCGACGCGGAAGGCGTCGTCGAGCAGGAAGAACATGCCGCTGATGATGTCCTTCACCAGCGTCTGCGCGCCGAAGCCGACGGCGACACCGACGACACCGGCACCGGCGACGAGCGGCGCGATGTCGATGCCGAACGCCGACAGTTCCATCAGCACCGCGACCACCAGCACCACGATGAACAGCACGTTGCGCAGGATCGGCAGGAGGGTCCGCAGTCTGGCCTGACGGCGGGCGAACTCGTCCCTGTCGCCGCCGGGCGCGACTTCGCGAATGTCGCCGATGCGGGCATCGATGGCGGCCTTCGAGAGCTGCCAGATCAGGTCGGCGCCGAGATAGATCACGACCGCGCTCATCAGCGAACGGACGACGCGGGTCAGCACCGAATCGGAATCCGAGAGATCGCCCAGGTCGATGCCCCAGGCGCGCGCCACGAGCACGATGGCCGCGATGATGAGCACGCTGCGGATGCCGCGTGCGATGAACACCGCCGTGACCCCGAGCGGAATGGTCTGGTCCGGAGACGACTTGCGGGCGACGTTCGCCACGGTCGCGCCGACGATGCGGATCGCGAACGGCAGGGCGACCACGATCAGAAGGGTGGTGAACAGCTGCAGCGCCTCGCCGACCCAGAGCACCCAGAGCGCGATGGCGGCGACGGTGAGCAGCAAGGACGCGAGCCGCCGTGCGATGCGGCTGCCCTCCGGGCGGGACGGCCGCCGCCAGATCGCTTCGATCGCGATCGCGAGCAGGCCGAGGCCGAGCACATAGGCATCGAGCTGCTGGGACGCGAACGGCACACCGGCGGTGTGCAGCGCGCCGAGCGTGACGATGCCGAACACGAGCCAGCCGACGAACACGACGATGCGCCGCTGCCAGAACAGGGCGCTGGCGTCGTCGACCGGCACGACGCGGGCAGCGCCCTGCGCCGGGTCTGGGCTGAGCAGCATCTCGGTCAGCGCCAGCGTGAAGCGCACCACCACCACGGCACCGAAATAGCCCGACAGGATGCTTTCCAGCACATGGGGCGGATCGGTGAGGACGAAGGTGAGCATGCCGGCGAGGGTGAACAGGATCAGCCCGCCGATGCGCCGCATAAGCCTGAGGGCGACCGACAGCCAGCGATCGAGGTCGCTACCCGACCGGGCGATGGAGTCCGTGTCGATTCGGTACCGGGTCAGGACCAGCCGTGCGACGGCTTCCGCGATCGCGCCAGCGGCGAACGGCGTGACCACGATGAGGAAGAGCATGAGCGGCCCGACGCGGGCGGCGGCCGACGAGATCACCAGGAGCCCGGCCGCGATATCGCGCGGCCACGTATCGACGGCGCTGGAGATCGCCAGATAGTGCAGGCGAAGCCGCCGCAGGCGCTCGGACACCAGGTCACCGACGGGGGATTCCTGCGCGGCCGGCTGTACGACGGTTGCGGGCGTCGCGGCGACCGTCTGTTCGATCCAGGCTTTTACCTTGGGATCGGCGAGAAGCCGCATCAGTTCGGTGACTTCCTGCGGTGGCTCGGTCGCCGTTGCCGGCTGCGCTGGCGCCGCGCTGGCGGAATCGGCCAGCTGGATCGCGGCATCGGCCGCGAGCGCCGGCCTCAGGCCGAAGAAAGCCAGCATCGCGACCGTGAAGACGGCCAGCACCAGTCCGGTAAGATGGAATCGCGCCGGCACTTCCCCGCCCCCGTCGGACTTTTCGATCCGCATGAAAATCCTTGAGCGTGATAGCGGATCCGGGGTGCCTGCGGTAGTGGCGGCGCCTGTGGCACAAGCGCAGCGCCGTCAGGCGCCGTGGTGCAGCGGGTGATAGCGCCGGCCGAAATAGACGAGGCCGGACGCGGCCGGGCTGTGGCGGATGGCGAGAACCTCCGCGAACAGCACGCGGTGGGTGCCGACGTCCGACATCGAGGCGACCCGGCAATCGAACGAGACGGCTGCGTCGTCGAGTGCCGGCGCGCCGGTGACGAGCCGCGACCATGAACCGGCCGAGAAGCGTTGTTCCGCCGGCACCTTGCCGCCGAACACGGCGGACAGCGCCTCATGCTCGTGGGTGAGGGTGTTGACGCACAGCACCCCGTTGGCGGCAATCGCCGGGAAAGCGGAGGACGACCGGTTGAGGCAGACGAGGAGGGTCGGCGGCGTGTCCGTCACGCTGCACACAGCCGAGGCCGTGAAGCCCGCGCGACCGTGGGGACCGTCCGTCGTGACGATGCTGACAGCCGCGCCGAGGCTCGCCATCGCGTCACGGAACGCCTCCCTGCCGACGGTCTCGGCCGGCTGAAACCCGTGGGGCATGGGCATGTTCATCGTCGCCTCCTGGAGGGAAGGTAAGCGGTCTGTTGCGGCGTCTTTCAGATTAAAACTTTTATAAATCAATATATTGAACCAGAAATCTACATCGATTTATCAGGTGCGGAAAGCCTGTTCGCAACGCGTTCGCTCAGCAGGAAATCGAGCACGGCTTCATTGAAGGGGGCGGGATCGACGACGGAAAAGCCGTGGCCGCCCTCTGCCACCACCTCGAGGCGGGCGTTCGGCAGGCCGGCGGCCAGCCGCTCCGAGCACAGCCATGGCACCAGCACGTCGTCGCGCGCGGCCATGACGAGGCACGGCGTTTCGATCTCGCCGAGGCGGTCCGAGACATCGAACGACATCAGTGCGTCGATGCGCTTCAGGATGGTGTCCGTGCCCTGGAAATGCGCGATGCCGTGGGCTTCCTCCTCGGCGACGCGCGCGGCGTTTCGGGAGAGCCACCAGGACGGATAGAGGAAGATCGGCTGCGCGGCGACATAGGCTTCGATTCCGGATTTCAGCAGCAGCTCCCGGCGCGCCGCGAAGCAGCGGCCGGTGTGCGCATCGGCCTTCGCCCAGGCGTTGACGAGCACGAGGCCGGAGACCCGCCCGGGCGCCTTCAGCGCCAGATCGAGCCCGACGAGGCCACCGAGCGCATGGCCGAGAACCGCGGCGCGTTCGATGCCGGCGTCGTCGAGGATCGCCAGCACGTCGTCGGCCATGTCACCGATGCGGTAGCCGGCGGCGAGCGGGCGCGCGTTGGACCCGGTGCCGGCATGGTCGTAGACGATGACCCGAAGCCGCCCGGCCAGCGCCTCGATCTGCGGCTTCCAGAACGCGGCGGTGCCGCCGAGGCCGGCTGACAGGACGACCGTGCCCGCATCCGAATGGTCCGCCCCGAGGACGGTGTAGCTGAGGCAGGCGGACATGGCGTGTCGTTCTCCCGGCGCGTGGGCGGAGCGTTTCAGCGAAACGGCATGCGGGGCGCCTTGGGCGGATGCTGGATCGGGCTTTGGATTTCAGGCGGCGTGCCTTCTGCCGGACGATGCCGGGCGGCGAGCCCGGCACGCCGCGGAGGATCAGGCCTTCGTCCCGACGTGGGCGATGGTGGCGATCTCGACCAGCGCGTCGGGCTTCACGAGGCCGCACTGGATGCAGAACCGGGCGGGCTTGTCGCCGGGGAAATAGTCGGCATAGGCCTTGTTGACCGCGCCGTAGTTCGCCCAGTCGGTGATGAAGATGGAGTTGAAGGTGACGTCGGCCATGGTGCCGCCGGCCGCCTCGATCACGCCCTTGATGGTTTCGAGGACGTGGCGCGTCTGTGCCTCGGCGTCGCCGACGTGAACGACGTTGTTCTCCTTGTCGAACGGCAGCGTGCCGGCGACGTAGACGATGCCGTCGGCGAGGGCGCCGGGGGAATAGGGCGCGAGCGGCTTGCCGGAGCCCGGCGGAATGATCGGGGTGAAAGGCATGGGACTGTTCCGTCGTTCTTGAGGGGCGAGGCGAGGAGGAAGGTCAGGCCTTGTCGGTCGGCGAGGCTTCCGCTGGCGGGCGCTGCGAGATGGTCCCGCAGAAATCCGCGACGGTGGAGACCCAGCCGAAGAACGTCTCGATATTGTAGATGGCGGCCTGCTGGGCGAAGGGCGGACCGGCCTGATGGGTGGCGTCTTCCAGCACCACGCCGAAATATTCGAGGTGGAAGGCGTCGCGCAGCGAGGATTCCACGCAGACATTGGTGGCGATGCCGACAAACACCAGATTGCGGATGCCGCGGGCGCGCAGGAAGCTGTCGATGCCGGTGTTGAAGAAGCCGCTGTACCGTATCTTGGGAATGAGGAAATCGCCCTCCTGAGGGGCGAGTTCGTCGACCAGCGCGTAATCCCATCCGCCCTTGGACAGGAGCGAGCCGGCAAGTTCCGGCCGCTTGCGCATCGTCTTCAGCGCGTTGGACTTGTAGTAGTTCGGAGAACCCGGCCCGCCGGCCTCGGCATAGTTCCTGTCCCAGCCGTTCTGGAAGAAGATGACCGGAATGCCGGCGGCGCGGGCGGCTTCGATCGTGGTCCGGATGTTGGCGATCACGGACTTGGCGCCGGAGATGTCGAAACCGGCGATGTCGAGATAGCCGCCTTCGGAGGCATAGGCGTTCTGCATGTCGACGACGATGACCGCCGTCTCGGACGGGTTGAGCCGGAGCGGTTCCGGACGAGCGGGCAGGGTGACGGCGGCGCCCTCGGGGCCGGCCGGGGCGTAGCCGGAAACGGCGATCTCGGCTTCGGCCATCACACCACCTCCTGCAGGGACGCGAAGATGTGGCGGCGGGACTTCATCAGGGGCTGGATGCGCCAGCCGAAATCCTCCACGCCCTTGACGAAGTCGTCGAACGTCAGGAGCACGCCGCCGGTGCCCGGGACGGTGGCGACCTCGTCCAGCATCCGTGCCACGCTCTCGTAGGAACCGACCAGCGTCGCCATGTTGAGGTTCACGGCCGAGGTCGGGTTCGACATGTGCCGGACGTTGGTGTCGGATCCCGAGCGGGTGTCGGCGGCGCTCTGCTCGGTCAGCCAGGCGAGAGCCTCCTGATCGGCGCCGGACTTGTAGAGGTCCCATTTCGCGAATGCGGCCTCGTCGGTCTCGTCGGCGATGATCATGAACAGCACATAGGACGAGACGTCCCGGCCCGTCTTGGCGGTCTCGGCCTGCAGGCGCTCGGTGATCGGCGCGAACGCGGTCGGCGTGTTCACGCCCTTGCCGAAGCAGAAATTGTAGTCCGCCCACTTGGCGGTGAAGGCGAGGCCGGCATTGGACTGGCCGGCGCAGATCACCTCGATATTGGCCTGCGGCTTCGGCAGCACGCGGCAATCGTCCATCTGGAAGAACTCGCCCTTCAGGTCCGAAGCGCCGGTCTCCCAAAGCTCGCGCAGGATCTGGACATATTCGGACAGGAAGTCGTAGCGGCGCGAGAAATAGTCGTCGCCGGGCCACAGACCCATCTGCGAATATTCCGGCCGCTGCCAGCCGGTGACCACGTTGAGGCCGAAGCGGCCGTTGGAAATGGAATCGATGGTGGAGACCATCCGCGCGACGATGGCCGGCGGCATCGTCAGCGTGGCGGCGGTGCCGAACAGCTTGATGCGGGACGTGACGGCGGCAAGGCCGGCCATCAGCGTGAAGGATTCAAGATTGTAGTCCCAGAACTGCGTCTTGCCGCCGAAGCCGCGCAGCTTGATCATCGAGAGCGCGAAATCGAAGCCATATTGCTCCGCCTTCAGCACGATCTCCTTGTTGAGCTCGAAGGTCGGCTTGTATTGCGGCGCCGTCTCGGAAATCAGCCAGCCGTTGTTTCCGATCGGGATGAACACGCCGATGTTCAGAACGTCGCTCATGGCTGACCTCCGGTCATGTGTTGTTTCGACCCCGGCCAGCCCCGCTTCGGGTGGCCGGATTTATAAATGCATGCGTCGTGCCAACGTCAATTCTATTGAAATTACAAAGGCATGGATGGAGACGCATCCGCCTCTCAACATCAATCAGTGCATATTTTGACCAGATGATCAAATCCATGCTCTTCAGAGAGGCAGCAAGGACCAACGCGATGCACAAGGACCGAGCGTTCCGGTCCCACCACTTTCTCCAGTGCGGAAACAATCTTCCCGCATTCCGTGCGGTTCTGCATCGGCCATTTCTCCCGTATGCAATGCGCGCATTCTAACCGATGCTGGGGCCGGCCGCAGGGCGGATCGGACGAGAGCGGGAGCGGACAACATGGATACGGTGCGTGCGAGCGGGTTGACGATCGATCGCGGCCTGTTCGATTTCGTGGCCGGCGAGGTCGTGCCGGGCACCGGCCTCACGCCGGAGGCATTCTGGGAGGGCTTCGCCGCGATCGTGCGCGACCTGGCGCCGCGCACGCGGTCGCTGCTGGCGACCCGCGACGATCTCCAGTCCCGCATCGATGCCTGGCACCGGGCCCATCCGGGGGCGCCGTCTGACCAGGCCGCCTACGAGGCGTTCCTGACCGAGATCGGCTATCTGCGTCCCGCGCCGGCCGCCTTCCAGATCCGCACGGTGAACGTCGATGCCGAGATCGCCGGGATCGCCGGGCCGCAGCTCGTCGTGCCGGCCTCCAACGCACGGTACGCGCTGAACGCGGCCAACGCGCGCTGGGGCAGCCTCTATGACGCGCTTTACGGCACGGACGCCATTCCCGTCGAGCCCGGCACCCGCAAGGCCGGCTATGATCCGGAGCGCGGCGCGGCGGTGATCGCCCGCGCCAACCAGTTCCTCGACGAGGCGGTCCCGCTCGCCGGCGCCAGCCACGCCGATGCCACGGGCTATCGGGTCGTCGAGGGCGAACTCGTGGTCGATCTTGCCGGCGGCGGTACCGCCGGCCTCGTCCACGTCGCCCAGTTCGCGGGCTATACCGGCACGGCGGACGCGCCGTCGTCGGTGCTGCTGGCGCACAACGGCCTGCACATCGAGATCGTGATCGACCGCACCAGCCGGATCGGCCGCGACCGCCCGTCCGGCGTCAGCGACGTCGTGATCGAGGCGGCGATCACCGCCATCGTCGATCTGGAGGATTCGGTCGCCGCCGTCGACGCGAGCGACAAGATCGAGGTCTACCGCAACTGGCTGGGCCTGATGAAGGGCGATCTGGAGGCGTCGTTCGAGAAGGGCGGCAGGACGGAAGTCCGCACGCTCCACCCCGACCGCACCTATCACACCGGCTCCGGCGGAACGCTGACCTTGCCCGGCCGCAGCCTGATGCTGATCCGCAATGTCGGCCATCACATGATGACGGACGCGGTGCGCGACGAGGACGGCCGGGACATTCCGGAAGGCATCCTCGATGCCGCCGTCACCTCGCTGATCGCGCTGCACGACCTGCGGGGCAACGGACGCTACCGCAACAGCCGCGAGGGCTCCGTCTACATCGTCAAGCCGAAGATGCACGGCCCCGACGAGGTTGCGCTCACCAACGAGCTGTTCGGCCGGGTGGAAGACCTGATCGGCGCGCCGCGCTTCACGCTGAAGCTCGGCATCATGGACGAGGAAAGGCGGACGTCCGCGAACCTCGCCGCCTGCATCGCGGCGGCGGCGGACAGGGTCGTGTTCATCAACACCGGCTTCCTCGACCGCACCGGCGACGAGATCCACACCTCGATGGAAGCCGGCCCGGTGGTGCGCAAGAACGACATGAAGTCGACCACCTGGATCGACGCCTACGAGCGCAACAATGTCGATGTCGGCCTTGCCTGCGGGCTGCCCGGCCGCGCCCAGATCGGCAAGGGCATGTGGGCGGCGCCCGATCTGATGGCGGACATGCTGAAGGCCAAGATCGGCCACCCCAATGCCGGCGCCAACACCGCCTGGGTGCCGTCGCCGACGGCGGCGACGCTGCACGCCACCCATTATCATCAGGTCGACGTGCGCGCCCGGCAGAAGGAGATCGCCTCCCGCGCGCCGGCCCGGCTTTCCGACATCCTGACCATCCCGCTCGCGCAGTCGAACTTCGCGCCCGCCGACGTCCAGCAGGAACTCGACAACAATCTGCAGGGGCTGCTCGGCTACGTCGTCCGCTGGATCGACCAGGGCGTCGGCTGCTCGAAGATCCCGGATATCCACGATGTCGGGCTGATGGAGGACCGCGCGACGCTGCGTATTTCGAGCCAGCACGTCGCGAACTGGCTGCGCCACGGCGTCGTGACCCGCGAGCAGGTCGCGGCGACGCTGCGCAGGATGGCCGAAGTGGTCGATCGCCAGAATGCGGGCGATCCGCTATATGTGCCAATGGCGCCCGGCTTCGACGGACCGGCGTTCCACGCCGCAGAGGATCTGGTGTTCGAGGGCTGCGCCCAGCCGAACGGCTACACCGAGTTCATCCTGCATGCGCGCCGCCGCGAGGCGAAGGCCAAGGCCGGCGCCGCCGCCTGAGGCTCGACCGTCTCTTTTTCAGCTTCTGCGCCTGATAGCGCCGCCGCATTCGTTGCGGCGGCGCGCCTGTTTCCGGCCTGCCGCGAGCCGACGGTGCAATCGGCGGAAAGGGATGCTCCAATCCGGCGTTTCAACGGAATGATATTGCTTCATTCGCAAGTGCGGCTGCTCTACAGACGTGCGCTGCAGATTGCATTTATTAGAATGCGATTGCGCGCCATCGCGGTATGAGTCGATTTTCGTCTCGTGCCGGTGCAAGGAACCCCGCCGATCATGTCGCAAGTCCGCGTCGATGCCGCAGCCATCCTGCCGCAACTGCTCGATCTGTCGTTGCAGGCGGGACGGGAAATTCTGGACGTCTACGCCAAGGGATGCTCGGTCAGCCACAAGGCGGATTCCTCGCCGGTGACAATTGCGGACCAGCGCGCCGAGGCCGTGATCCTCGCGGGTCTCGCGAAGATCGCGCCGGACGTTCCGGTGGTCGCTGAAGAGGAGTGCGCCGCCGGGCGCATGCCGCCCCATGGCGCGCTGTTCTTCCTGGTCGACCCGCTCGACGGCACCAAGGAATTCCTGTCGCGCAACGGCGAGTTCACCGTGAACATCGCGCTGGTGGACGCGGGCGTGCCAGTCGCCGGCGTGGTCTATGCGCCGGTGATCGGCGTGATCTACGCGGGCTACGGGCACGGCGACGAGGCGGTTGCCTTCAAGGCGAAGGTCGAAGGCGGCGTGATCGGACCGCAGAGCCCGATCGCGGTGCGGTCGGCCCCGGCCGAAGGCCTCGCTGCCATCGGCAGCCGGTCCCATGGTGCCAAGGAAACCGGAGACTGGCTCGAGCGCTTCCGGGTCGACACGTTCGTTTCCGCCGGATCGTCGCTGAAGTTCTGCCTCGTCGCCGAGGGCAAAGCGGACATCTATCCGCGCCTTGGCCGCACGATGGAGTGGGATACGGCGGCCGGCGACGCCGTGCTGCGCGCGGCGGGCGGGCTCGTGACCACCCTCGACGGACGTCCGCTCGTCTACGGCAAGCGCGAGCAGTCGGCGGATTCGCCCTATGCGAACCCGCATTTCGTCGCCTACGGCGACCGGCACCTGATCGCCGCGGCGGGCGAGGCCGCGTGACGATGCCGCTTTCCATTCGCCCGCTTCCCTCAAGCCATGCCCGTGCGGCGCGTTGAAGAGGTTCCGGCATGTCGGTTGATCGTCTGACGCACCTCAAGCGTCTCGAAGCGGAATCGATCCACATCATCCGCGAGGTCGCGGCCGAGTTCAAAAACCCGGTCATGCTCTATTCCATCGGCAAGGATTCGGCGGTGATGCTTCACCTCGCGGTGAAGGCGTTCTACCCCTCCAAGCCGCCGTTTCCGCTGATGCACATCGATACGACGTGGAAGTTCCGCGAGATGATCGCCTTCCGCGACGAGACGGCGAAGCGGCTCGGCTTCGATCTGATCGTGCACACCAATCAGGCCGGCGTCGCCCAGGGCATCAACCCGTTCGACCACGGCTCGTCGTTCTACACAAACGTCATGAAGACCGAGGCGCTGAAGGAGGCGCTGACGAAGCACGGCTTCGACGCGGCCTTCGGCGGCGCACGCCGCGACGAGGAAAAGAGCCGGGCCAAGGAGCGCGTGTTTTCGTTCCGCACCGCCAACCACGGCTGGGACCCCAAGAACCAGCGGCCGGAGCTGTGGAACCTCTACAACGCGCGGGTGAAGCCGGGTGAATCGATCCGGGTGTTCCCGCTGTCGAACTGGACCGAACTCGACATCTGGCAATATATCCTCGCCGAACGCATCCCGATCGTACCGCTCTATTTCGCCGCCAAGCGCCCGATCGTGTGGCGCGACGGCCAGATGATCATGGTCGACGATGCGCGGATGCCGCTCCATCCCGGCGAAGTGCCCGAGGAGCGCATGATCCGCTTCCGCACGCTCGGCTGCTATCCGCTCACGGCCGCCATCGACAGCGATGCGACGACGCTCGAGGAAATCGTCCGCGAGATGCTGATCGCGCGCACCTCCGAGCGTTCGGGCCGGCTGATCGACCACGACGAGGCCGCCTCGATGGAAAAGAAGAAGCGCGAGGGATATTTCTGATGAGCCTTGTCGCCCAGTCCGCCCTCGATGCCGAAGCGTTCGCCGACTATCTCACGGTGCACGAGAACAAGAGCCTGCTGCGGTTCCTGACCTGCGGCAGCGTCGACGACGGCAAGTCGACGCTGATCGGCCGGCTGCTCTATGACACCAAGCTCCTGTTCGAGGACCAGCTCGCGACACTTTCGAGCGATTCCCGCAAGCACGGCACGACGGGCGAGGATCTCGATTTCGCGCTTCTCGTCGACGGGCTTGCCGCCGAGCGCGAACAGGGCATCACCATCGATGTCGCCTATCGCTTCTTCACCACGGAGAAGCGCAAGTTCATCGTGGCCGATACGCCCGGCCACGAGCAGTACACCCGCAACATGGCGACCGGGGCCTCGAACTCCGACCTCGCGGTGATCCTGGTCGATGCGCGCCAGGGCATCCTGACCCAGACCCGGCGGCATTCCTTCATCGTGTCGCTGCTCGGCATCCGTCATGTCGTGCTGGCGGTGAACAAGATCGACCTCGTCGGCTTCTCGCAGGCGCGGTTCGACGAGATCGTGGCGGAATATCGCGCGTTCGCGGCGGATTTCGGCTTCGAGACGCTGGTGGCGGTGCCGCTTTCCGCCCGCTTCGGCGACAACGTGCTGGAGCCGAGCGCCAACACGCCATGGTACGACGGCCCGACTCTGGTGCAGCACCTGGAGACCGTCGAGGTCGAGGACCGCGCCATCCGCGCGCCGTTCCGGATGCCGGTGCAGTGGGTGAACCGGCCGAACCTCGATTTCCGCGGCTTCTCCGGCACCATCGCCGGCGGCACCGTGCGGCCGGGCGACGCCGTGGTGGTGGCGTCCTCCGGGCGGACCTCGAAGGTGCGCGCCATCGTGACCGCCGACGGCGCCCTCGCGCAGGCCGGGGCGGGCGAGGCGGTGACGCTGACGCTCGAGGACGAGGTCGACATCTCCCGCGGCGACATCATCGCCGCCGCCGACGCACGGCCGGAGGTTTCCGACCAGTTCGCCGCCCACCTGATCTGGATGGTCGACGAGCCGCTGCTTCCGGGCCGTCCCTACCTGATCAAGGCCGGCACCCGCACCGTCGCGGCGACCTTCACCGAGATCAAGCACAAGATCGACGTCAACACGTTCCAGAAGCTGGCAGCCAAGACGCTGGCGCTGAACGAGGTGGCGGTCGTCAACGTCTCGACCCAGGACCCGATCGCGTTCGACCGCTTCTCGGACCTGCCCGCGACTGGCGCCTTCATCGTGATCGACCGCATGACCAATGCCACGGTCGGCGCGGGCATGATCGATTTCGGCCTGCGGCGCGCGACCAACGTGCACTGGCAGGCGCTGGAGGTGACCAAGGCCTCGCGGGCGGAAATGAAGCGGCAGAAGCCGGTCGTTCTCTGGTTCACGGGATTGTCGGGCGCCGGCAAGTCGACCATCGCCAATCTGGTCGAGAAGAAGCTCCACGAGCTGTCGCGCCACACCTACATGCTCGACGGCGACAACGTGCGCCACGGCCTCAACCGCGACCTCGGCTTCACCGAGGCGGACCGGGTGGAGAACATCCGTCGCGTTGCGGAAACGGCGAAGCTGTTCGTCGATGCCGGCCTGATCGTGCTGGTGTCGTTCATCTCGCCGTTCCGCGCCGAGCGGCGCATGGCGCGCGAACTGGTCGAGGCGGGCGAGTTCGTCGAGATCTTCGTCGACACGCCGCTGGCGGTCGCGGAGGAGCGCGACGTGAAGGGGCTCTACAAGCGCGCCCGCAAGGGTGAGATCAAGAACTTCACCGGCATCGACAGCCCCTACGAGGCGCCGGAGTCGCCGGAAATCCACCTTCACGCCGCCGAACAATCCGCCGCCGAGGCCGCCGAGCGGATCGTCGCCTACATGCTCGACAACGGCTATCTGGGCTGATCGGCACGCGAAGAATCGGGACAAGAAGGGGGAGGCATCCGCGCCGCCCCCTTTTTCACGACCGGGATATCACGCCATGGCGGCGGCGCGGTCGCGCAGGCTGGTCAGGAGATCGGTGAGGAACAGGCGCATCGGCGTCGCGACGGCGGGGTCGTAGATCGGCGTTCCCTCCTCGGTCTCGTCGATATAGCCGCGGCAGGCGATTTCCATCTGCACGGCATGGACGCCGGCAGCCGGGTTGCCGAGGCTGCGGGTGATCCAGCCGCCCTTGAAGCGGCCATTGAGGACGTGGGACACCGACGAGCCCGCGCACGCCTCGACCACGAGGCGCTCGATCTCCGGTGCCGCGCTCAGCCCGCCATTGGTGCCGATATTGAGGATCGGCAGCTCGCCGTCGAACAGCCGCGGCACGAACGAACGGATGGAGTGGCAGTCGTAGACGACGATGGCGGGATGCGCCTCGCGCAGGCGGGACACCTCCCGCGAAAGCGCGTCGTGGTAGGGCGTGAAATAGGTCTGCTTGCGTCGCTCGATCTCGCCCAAATCCGGCTCGCGACCGGGGCGGTAGAGCGGGCGGCCGTCGAACGTCGTGACCGGGCAGAGACCGGTGGTCGCCTGGCCGGGATAGAGCGAGGCGCCGGACGGGTCGCGGTTGACGTCGATGACGGTGCGCGAGACCGCGGTATGGACAACGGTCGCGCCGAGACCGGCGGCGAAGTCGTAAAGGCGGTCGATCCACCAGTCGGTGTCGTGGAGGGCGAGCTCCCGCGAGACGAGATCGTTCTCGATCCCGTCCGGCAGCGTGGTGCCGGTGTGGGGCATGCTCACCAGCAGCGGTGCATCGCCGCGCGTGACGGTCAGCCAGGTCAAGGTGTCTGCTCCCGGGGCATATTCCGTCCGGACCGGAGCGGCCGGAACGACGGCAATATGCGCAAGCTCTTGAATCCGGAGCGGCTTCTTCCCGGCCGGAGCTTTCCAGCCGATCGAAGGGCGCCCTAGACGGTGTTGACGTGAACGGCGACCAGCACTCCGCTGCCTGCGAACGTGACGGGACAGGCCGCATCGCGATCGAGTTCGAGAAGGTCGCCCGCGGCGAGCGGGCGATCCGGCAGCAGCGATGCCGCGAACGCGCCCTGCACGACGAAATAGCATCGCAGGGCTGCCGGCGACACGTCCTCGAAGTTGCCGTCGCGGCGCGACACCACGGCCCGGGCGACGGCGCGGTCCACCATCACGTTGAAGTCCCGCGAGGGGCCGTCGACCTTCGTGGCCGCTACATCGTCGTCGCCCGAGAAGGCGAGGGGCTCGCCGAACGCCACGGGCACGACGCGGCCGTTGACCGAGAGCGTGAAGCCCTGGCCGTCGATCAGGGTGAGATGCCGGTCGATGCCCGGCAGGGGCGAGAAGGCGCCGGGCTCCACCACGTCCGCCACCGACAGGCGGCAGAACAGCCGGCCGTCCGGCGTCTCGCGCCGCAAGAGTTCGCGCGTGACGCCACGGCCGTTGGCCCACGGCATCACCTTCGCGTCGGCGAGCGACGACAGCCGGGCCCCCGCCGGCAGGGTGGCCGCGCCGGCCGGGGCGTGGTCGCCGGTCGCCGCGATCATGCGCCGAGCATGGGCAGGTTGAGGCCCTTCTCGCGCGCGCAATCGATGGCGATCTCGTAACCGGCATCGGCATGGCGCATCACGCCGGTCGCGGGATCGTTGGTCAGGACGCGCTCCAGCCGCCGCTCGGCGGCGTCCGTGCCGTCGGCGACGATCACCATGCCGGCATGCTGCGAGAAGCCCATGCCGACGCCGCCGCCATGATGCAGCGAAACCCACGTCGCGCCGGACGCGCAGTTGAGGAGGGCGTTCAGGAGCGGCCAGTCGGAGACGGCGTCCGAGCCGTCGCGCATCGCCTCGGTCTCGCGGTTGGGCGAGGCGACGGAGCCGGAATCGAGGTGGTCACGGCCGATCACGATCGGAGCCTTGAGTTCGCCGCTGCGCACCATCTCGTTGAAGGCGAGGCCGAGCTTGGCACGGTCGCCGAGACCCACCCAGCAGATCCGGGCGGGCAGGCCCTGGAAGCTGATGCGCTCCCGCGCCATGTCGAGCCAGCGGTGCAGGTGGGTGTTGTCGGGAAGAAGCTCCTTCACCTTGGCGTCGGTGCGGTAGATGTCCTCCGGGTCGCCGGAGAGTGCGGCCCACCGGAACGGGCCGATGCCGCGGCAGAACAGCGGTCGGATATAGGCCGGCACGAAGCCCGGGAAGTCGAAGGCGTTCTCGACGCCCATCTCCTTCGCCATCTGGCGGATATTGTTGCCGTAATCGACGGTCGGCACGCCCATCGCATGGAAATCCAGCATGGCGCGGACATGAACCGCCATGGATTCCTTCGCCGCGCGGGTGGTGCCGGCCGGGTCGAGGCGGGCGCGCTCGCGGTATTCATCCCATGTCCAGCCGATCGGCAGGTAGCCGTTCAGGGGATCGTGGGCGGAGGTCTGGTCGGTGACGATGTCCGGACGCACGCCGCGGCGGACGAGCTCGGGCACGATCTCGGCGGCATTGCCGAGGAGCGCGACCGACAGTGCCTTCTTCTCGGCGCAGGCGCGCCCGATCATCGCCAGTGCCTCGTCGAGGTCGGCGGCCTGCACGTCGACATAGCGGGTGCGGAGGCGGAAATCGATGCCGGCCTGGCGGCATTCGATGTTGAGGGAGGCGGCACCGGCGAAGCTCGCGGCGAGCGGCTGGGCGCCGCCCATGCCGCCGAGGCCGGCGGTGAGGATCCAGCGGCCGGCGAGATCGCCGCCATAGTGCCGTCTGCCGGCTTCGGCGAAGGTTTCGTAGGTGCCCTGCACGATGCCCTGGCTGCCGATATAGATCCATGAGCCCGCGGTCATCTGGCCGTACATCATCAGCCCCTCGCGATCGAGGGCGTTGAAGTGCTCCCAGTCGGCCCAGTGCGGCACGATGTTCGAGTTCGCGATCAGCACGCGGGGCGCGTCGGCATGGGTACGGAAGACGCCGACCGGCTTGCCGGACTGCACCAGCAGGGTCTCGTCATCGGAAAGCGTCTTCAGCGTGGCGACGATCCTGTCGAAGCACGCCCAGTCGCGGGCGGCCCGCCCGATGCCGCCATAGACGACGAGTTCCTTCGGGTTCTCGGCGACGTCGGGATCGAGATTGTTCATCAGCATGCGCATCGGCGCTTCGGTGAGCCAGCTTTTCGCGGAGAGCTCGCTGCCGCGCGGCGCACGGATTTCGATGTCGCGGTAACGGGTGTTGCTGGTCATCGTCGATTCCCTGACCCAATCGCCAACTTGTATATACAGGCTAGGCAAGCGCGTGATGGCTGTCAATCGGGTTCAGGGCGTGCGACGGACGTCAGCGGGCGATCTGGCGCCCCTGCAGTTTGTACCGGCCACCCGGAATGAGGATGCGGACGGCGGTCACCACCTGGTCGGCGCGCCATGTCTTGCGGCGCATCAGCAGGCACGGATCGGCGCGGCCGATGGAGAGAAGCCGCGCTTCCCAGGCGGCGGGCAGCACGGCCTCGATCTCCTGTTCCGCCTCGGTCCACGGCGCGACATCGGTGAGGAAGCGGTTGGGGGTGATGGTGGTGAAATCCTGGTCGATATAGGCCGGCGCGACGGCGGCATTGACGTAGCGATCCTCGAGTTGGACCGGTATATCGTCCTCTAGATGAACGATGACGGAATGATAGACGGGATCGCCGATTGAAATAGAAAGAGATTCAGCGATTTCAGGCGATGCCTTACCGCTGTCGATGCTGATGATACGCGCGAGATGGTCATGGCCGCGCTCGGCAATCTCGTCGGCGATATTGCGCACTTCGAAGATGCTGGACTGGCCTTTGCCTTGCGCGACGAAGGTGCCGAGCCCCTGGACGCGCACCAGCTTGCCTTCCGCGGCGAGCTCCCGCAGCGCCCGGTTGATGGTCATGCGGCTGACGCCGAGCTGGGCGACGAGCTCGTTTTCCGAGGGGATCCGGAAGCGCGGCGGCCACTCGCCGCTGACGATGCGGGCATCGATCATGCGCTTCACGCCCTCGTAGAGCGAGGTGCCGGGACCGCGTTCGGACGGAATGACGGGGTCTATAGTGCTCATTTTCCAGTCAGTTTCCGTGTCTGCCCGGTTTCTTGCCAAACCGTCTTGCATCGCTGGCGATTCTGAATATCATACTTGTATAGGCAACTTTATCGAGTCCGGCCGCGATGATCGAGTCTTATGCCGCCCGCCTTCATGCCGAAAGGGCCCTTCTTCCGGAAGGGTGGGCGGAGCATGTCACGATCGCCATCGCCGAGGACGGCACGATCGCGGACGTCTCCGTCGGTGGTGACGGGGCGGGGGCGGAAAAGGTCGCCGGGCCGCTGGTTCCGGCGATGCCGAACCTGCACAGCCACGCCTTCCAGCGCGCCATGGCCGGCCTTGCCGAGGTCGCCTCCGGCGGGGCCGACAGCTTCTGGTCCTGGCGGGACACGATGTATCGCATCGTCGGCGCAATCGGGCCTGACGATGTCGAGGCCATCGCGGCCAAGCTGTTCGTCGAGCTTCTGAAGGGCGGCTTCGGCTCCATTGCCGAGTTTCATTATCTCCATCATGCCCCAGGCGGCGCGTTCTATGCCGACCGCGGCGAACTCGCCCGCCGCATTCTCGCGGCGTCGTCGCGCGCGGGCATCGGCATGACGCTGCTGCCGGTGTTCTATGCCCACGCCGATTTCGGCGGCGTGCCGCCGAATGCCGGGCAGGCGCGGTTCGTCCACGGCGTCGACGACTATCTGCGGCTGGTGGGTTCGCTGGAGCGCGACGTCGCCGATGCCGGCGCGCGGCTCGGCGTCGCGATCCATTCGCTGCGGGCGGCGACGCCGGACGAAATGGACGCCGTGCTCGCCGACCGGACGGGCAAGGGGCCGATCCACATCCACATCGCCGAACAGCCGCGCGAGGTGGAAAGCTGCCTTGCCTGGAGCGGTCGGCGTCCCGTCGAGTTCCTGTTCGACCGCTTCGCCGTCGATGCCGACTGGTGCCTTGTCCACGCCACCCACATCGACGCGGTTGAATGCGCCGCCATCGCCACCTCCGGTGCGATCGCGGGTCTTTGCCCGGCGACGGAGGCCAATCTCGGCGACGGCCTCTTTCCGGCGACGGACTATCGCGACCGCGGCGGTGCCTTCGGGATCGGCACCGACAGCCATGTCGCGACCACCGTCGCGGAGGAACTGCGCACACTGGAATATGGTCAGCGGCTGCGCGACCTGCAGCGCAACCGCCTTGCGGACGGCCCTGGCCGCTCGGTCGGGCGCAGCCTGTTCGATGCGGCGACGGCGGGTGGCGCGCGGGCGCTCGGCCGGCCGGGCGCCGCCATCGCACCGGGCCTTCCGGCGGATCTCGTCGTGCTCGACGGCGCCAATCCGTTCATCGCGACCTCGCGCGGCGATGCGGTTCTGGATCGCTGGATGTTCGCTCTCGGCGACCGCGCGGTGCGCGACGTGATGGTGGGCGGTGCCTGGCAGATCCGGGAGGGTCGCCACGCCCGCGACGAAGAGATCGATCGCGCCTTCGCCGGCGTGCTCGAACGGCTGGCGTCCATCTGAGGGAGACATCGGCCGCCTGGGAAAAGACCACGGCTTTCGCCGGGGTCGGAATGAGTGACGAGGGCGAAGCCATCGCCCCGGCAGCGCGATACGGCGCTCACGAACAACACCGCAAACGACGGACCAGACAGAAGGGGATCTGAAGATGACCAACCGCAGGCATTTCCTCAACGCCATCGCCGCGATCGGCCTCGGCGTGCTCGCGCTTCCGGGCGTTGCCGCCGCGAAGGAATGGAAGACCGTCACGATCGCGCTCGAGGGCGCCTATGCGCCGTGGAACCTGACCAATCCCGACGGCAGCCTGGACGGCTTCGAGCCGGAACTCGCCAAATATCTCTGCGCCCACGCCAAGCTCGACTGCAAGCTGATCCCGCAGGATTGGGACGGCATGATCGCGGCCCTGAACGCCGGCAAGTTCGACGTCATCATGGACGCGCTGTCGATCACCGACGAGCGCAAGCAGGTGATCGATTTCTCGATCCCCTACGCCGCCACCCACGCCGCCTTCGCCGCCACCAAGGACAGCGCCTTCGCCAATGCCGCCGGCACGGGCACGGTGGTGAAGTTCACCCCGGAACTGACCGACGCCAAGCCGACCATCGAGGCGCTGCGCCAGAAGTTCAAGGGCGCGACCATCGGCATCCAGGCCGCGACGGTCTACGCGAAGTTCATCTATGACAACTTCGGCGATATCGCCACGGTGCGCGAATACAAGACCGGCGGCGAGCGCGATCTCGACCTGGAGACGGGGCGTCTCGATCTCGCGTTCGACGACGCGGTCTACCTGCTCTCGGCCTTCGAGAAGGCCAATGGCTCCCTCGCCTTCACCGGTCCTGAAGTCGGCGGCACCATCTTCGGCGTCGGCGAGGGCCTCGGCCTGCGCAAGTCCGATCCCGAGCTGAAGGCCAAGTTCGACGAGGCCATCAAGGCCGCGCTCGCCGATGGCACGATCAAGACGCTGTCGATGAAGTGGTTCAAGACCGACGTCACGCCCTGAGGCCAGCGACCGCCGCCCGCCCGGACCGGATCCGGGCGGGTGGTGAAAAGAGCGGTTGAATCCGGCGTGAAGTCCGGAAAGCTGGACGCCGGCCCGGCGAGCCCGTCGGCCGCAGGCAAGTCGAACGCGCTCCATGTTCGCGCGCAGAGGGGGAGGCGATGTCGATCCTGGATTTGCTGGGGTTCGGCCCCAAGGGATGGGGCGGGCTTCTGCTCGTCGCGGCCCTGACGACGCTCGCCGTGACCCTGACGGCGCTCGCGATCGGTGCGGTCATCGGCACGCTCGTGACGGCGATGAAGCTTGCCCGCTCGCGGGTGCTGCGCGTCGTCGCCACCGCCTACACGACCGTGTTCCGCGGCGTGCCGGAACTTCTGGTGATCTATCTCATCTATTTCGGCGGTTCGAGCGCGGTGACGGCGGCGGGCCACTGGCTGGGCGTCGAGGGCTTTCTCGGGATGCCGTCCTTCATCGCCGGTGCACTTGCGGTCGGCCTGATCGCCGGCGCCTACGAGGCGGAAGTGTTCCGCGGGGCCTATCTCGCGATCCCGCTCGGCGAAATCGAGGCGGCGAAGGCCGTCGGCATGCCGACCTTCATGCGGCTTCGGCGCATTATCCTGCCTCAGGTGCTGCGCACGGCGATCCCGGGCCTCGGCAATGTCTGGCAGCTGAGCCTGAAGGACAGCGCGCTGGTGTCCGTGACCGGCCTTGCGGATCTCATGCGGACGAGCCAGGTCGCCGCCGGCTCCACCCGGCAATATTTCCTGTTCTTCATCGTGGGCGGCGCGCTCTACCTCATTCTCACCAGCCTGTCGGATCGCATCTTCACGGGCGCTGAAAAGCGCACCCAGAAGAGCATGGCCGGCGATCTCGGACGGGTGTGACCATGGATGTCGCCTTCCTTCTCTCGACCATGGGCACCCTGATCGCGGCGGTGCCGACGACGCTCGGCCTGTTCGTGCTCTCGATCGTTTTCGGTTGCATGCTGGCACTGGTCGTCGTGTGGATGCGGGTGGCCGGCGGGCCGGTGCTGAGCCGCTTCGCACGCGTCTACGTGTTCGTGTTCCGCGGCTCGCCGCTGCTGATTCAGATGTTCCTGGTTTTCTACGGCCTCGGCCAGTTCGCGGTGATCCGGCAGTCGCCGCTGTGGCCGGCGCTGCGCGAGCCGTTCTTCTGCGCGGTGCTGTCGCTGGCGCTGTGCAATGCCGGCTATTCGGCGGAGATCTTCCGCGCCGGGCTGAAGGCAGTCTCGCCGCGCGAGATCGCGGCCGGCCGCGCCATCGGCATGTCGGGCTTCCTGCTGGTGCGCCGGATCATCGCCCCCATCGCGCTGCGCCACGCGCTGCCGGCCTATTCGACCGAGATCGTGCTGATGGTGAAATCCACCGCGCTCGCGAGCCTCGTGACGGTGTGGGAAGTGACCGGCGTCGCCCAGCGGCTGATCTCGCACACCTACCGCACCATGGAGGTGTTCCTCTGTGCGGCGGCGATCTACCTCATCCTCAACTTCGTCCTTCTTCAGGCGATGGCCTATCTCGAATACCGGCTCTCGGCCCATCGCCGCGCGCCGGCCATCGCCACCGGGCATTGAGCGCACCATTTCCGCAGGAGGCTTCCATGTCCCGTCCCACCCGCCTTTCGATCTCCGGCCTCCGCAAATCCTTCGGCAACCACGAGGTGCTGCGCGGCATTTCGTTCGACGCCCACGACGGGGACGTGATCTCGCTGCTCGGCTCCTCCGGCTCCGGAAAGTCGACCCTGCTTCGATGCATCAACCTGCTCGAGATTCCGGATGCCGGCGACATCACCGTCGACGGGGAGCTGATCCGGCTCGAGAAGCGCCGGGGCCGCACGGTGCCGTCGAGCCAGCGGCAGGTCGACCGCATCCGCACCGAACTCGGCATGGTGTTCCAGTCGTTCAATCTCTGGTCGCACATGACGATCCTTCAGAACGTCATCGAGGGGCCGGTGCACGTGCTGAAGCGCCCGCGGGCGGAGTGCATCGCCGAAGCCGAGGCGCTTCTGGAGAAGGTCGGCCTTGCGGACCGGCGCGACTATTACCCGGCGCATCTCTCCGGCGGCCAGCAGCAGCGCGCCGCGATCGCGCGGGCGCTTGCGATGAAGCCGAAGGCGATGCTGTTCGACGAGCCGACCTCCGCGCTCGACCCGGAGCTGGTCGGCGAGGTGCTGCGCGTCATGCGCGGCCTCGCGGAGGAGGGCATGACCATGCTGGTCGTGACCCACGAGATGAACTTCGCCCGCAACGTCTCGAACCGAGTGATCTATCTGAACGACGGATCCGTGGACTGCGAGGGCACGCCGGACGAGGTCTTCGGCGACGGCGCCTCGCCGCGCTTCCGCCAGTTCATCGGCACGGTTCACGCGTGAGAGGAGAGCCGCCGGGGCCGCCGGGGACCGGGGGCATTGGAACCGGGGGCGCTGGACATGACGATCACCCTTGATAACGCACTCGGCTGGCGGGACGTCGCGGCGGTCGCCCGCGGAAGCGCGCTTGCGCTGTCGCCGGCCGCCTGGACGCGGATCGCGAACGCGAACACGCTCGTTGCCGCCATCGTGGAGCGCGGCATTCGCGCCTACGGCGTCAACACCGGCGTCGGCGCGCTGTCCGACACCGTGGTCGACCGCCCGCAGCAGCGGCGCCTGTCGCGGAACCTGCTGATGAGCCATGCCTGCGGTGTCGGCGAGCCGCTCGGTGCCGAGGCGGTGCGGGCGATCATCGCGGCCGAGATCAACAATTTCGCCCACGGCCGCTCCGGGGTTCGAACCGAGGTGGTGGCGACGCTCGCCGGGCTTCTCGAACACGGCATCGTGCCGGAGGTGCCGGCACGAGGATCCGTCGGCTACCTGACCCACGCCGCCCATATCGGCCTCGTCCTGATCGGCGAGGGCAGGGCGGTGGTCGGCGGCGACACGGTCGCCGGTGGCGATGCCCTGGCCGCGGCGGGTTTAGCGCCGCTGGTGCTGGAGGCGAAGGAGGGGCTCAGCCTCGTCAACGGCACACCGTGCTCGACGGGGCTCGCCTGCCTCGCCCTGGCGCGGACGGAGCGGTTGCTGCTCGTCGCCGATGCGGTGGCGGCTCTCAGTCTGGAGGCGCTCGGCGCGCAGATGGCGGCGTTCGAGGCGGACGTGCTGGCCGCCCGGGTGTCGCCGGGCCTCAAAGAGTCCGGGGAGGTGATCCGGACGTTGCTTACCGGCAGCCGGATCATCCAGGCGGCCCAGGGCGCACGTACACAGGATGCGCTGAGCCTGCGTGCTGTACCGCATGTGCATGGTGCCGCGCGGGATACATTCGAAAACGCCTGTACGGTCGTCGATCGCGAGTTGCAGTCTGTCACGGACAACCCGATCCTGTCCGGCACACCGGAGGCGCCGGTGGTGTCGTCCGAGGCCCATGCGGTCGCTCCCGCACTGGCCCACGCGATGGATTCCCTCGCAATTGCGGTGGCGCAGGTCGCAGCCATGGCCGAACGGCGCCTCGACCGGTTGGTGAACCCGCTGGTCAGTCGTCTGCCGCCTTTTCTGGCAGCGGATGCCGGTTCCTGTTCCGGTTATATGATCGCTCAATATACCGCTGCGGCGCTCGTCGGCGAGAATCGCCGGCTTGCCGCGCCGGCGAGCCTCGACGGCGGCATCACCTCCGCGCTGCAGGAGGATTTTCTCGCCCACCCGACGGCGGCGGCGACGAAGATCCAGACGATCATCGACAATTGCGAGCGCATCCTCGGCATCGAACTGCTCGCGGCGGTCGATGCCGGCGATCTGAGGGGCGATGCTGCGGACTGCGCGCCGGGAACGGCTGCGCTTCGCGCTCAGGTTCGCGCCGTCGCCGCACCCTATCGCGATGACCGGCCGATGGCCGACCATCTTGCCCGGGGTTTCGACCTCGTGCGCGGCGGGCTTTCAATCGCCCGACCCTCGACAGGCCAGCCCCCGATTGCCAGCGGAGCCTCCTCATGACGCGGTTCGTCGACACGCTCTGGACCGGTGCCCGGCTCGCGACGCTCGATCCTCAAAGGCCGGGGCTCGGGATCGTCGAGGACGGCGCGATCGCCGCCAGGGACGGCCGCATCGTCTTCGCCGGGCCGCACGGCGACCTGCCGGGCGACATCGACGCCGCTGTCTGCGAGGATCTGGACGGCCGCTGGGTGACGCCGGGCCTGATCGATTGCCACACCCATCTCGTCCACGGCGGCGACCGGGCGATGGAATTCGAGATGCGTTTGGCCGGCGAGAGCTACGAGGCGATCGCGGCCGCGGGCGGCGGCATTCTCTCCACCGTCAACGCCACCCGCCGCGCGAGCGAGGCCGATCTGGTGGCCTCCGCGCTGCCGCGGCTCGACGCGCTGCTTGCCGAGGGCGTCACGACGGTCGAGGTGAAATCGGGCTACGGCCTCGATGAGGCGGCCGAGCGCAGGATGCTCGGGGCGGCCCGCGATCTCGCCGGAGCACGCCGCGTCCGGGTGGCGACCACCTATCTCGGCGCCCACGCCGTGCCGCCGGAGTTCAAGCAGGATCGCGCCGGCTATCTCGATCTCGTCTGCGAGCGGATGATCCCGGCGCTGGCTGCGGAGGGGCTCGCGGACGCGGTCGACGGCTTCTGCGAGGGTATCGCCTTCCAGCCCGACGAGATCGCGCGGGTGTTCACCGCGGCCCAGGCCGCAGGCCTGCCGGTCAAGCTTCATGCGGACCAGTTGTCCGATCTCTCGGGCGCGGCGCTTGCCGCGCGCTTCGGCGCGCTGTCGGCCGATCATCTGGAATATACGAGCGAGGCCGGCGCTGAGGCGATGGCCGCGGCGGGGACGGTCGCGGTGATCCTGCCGGGGGCGTTCTACGTGCTGCGCGAGCGGCAGGCGCCGCCGATCGAAGCCTTCCGCCGCCATGGCGTGCCGATGGCGGTCGCCACCGACTGCAATCCCGGCACGGCGCCGATCACGTCGCTGCTGACCACCATGAACATGGCCGCGACGCTGTTCCGAATGACGGTCGGAGAATGCCTCGCCGGCGTGACCCGCGAGGCGGCCCGCGCCCTCGGCCGCGCCGACGAGGTCGGCACCATCGAAGCGGGCAAGGCATGCGACCTTGCCATCTGGAACATCGAGCGGCCGGCTGAACTCGTCTACCGCATCGGCTTCAATCCGCTCCATCGCAGGATATTTGCAGGATCATGACCACGCTCGTCCTGAATGCGGGGGATGTCCCGCTGGCAACCTGGCGCGCCCTCTATTTCGGCGCCCGCCCGATGCTCGATCCGGCGTGCCGGCCGGCGGTGGAACGCGCAGCGGAAACCGTCGCGGCCATCGTCGCCAAGGGCGACCCGGTCTACGGGATCAACACGGGCTTCGGGAAACTCGCGAGCGTGCGCATTCCCGATGCCGATCTCGCGCGGCTCCAGCGCAACATCGTCATCTCCCATGCCGCGGGCGTGGGCGAGCCGCTGCCGGCCGCGGTCGTGAGGCTCGTGCTTGCGCTGAAGCTCGCGAGCCTCGCGCAGGGGGCATCCGGCGTGCGGTGGGCGGTGATCGAGCGGCTTTCGACCTGTCTCGATGCCGACCTGCTGCCGCTGATCCCGGCCCAGGGCTCCGTCGGCGCCTCGGGTGACCTCGCGCCCTTGTCGCACCTCGCGGCAGCGTTGATGCTGGGCGTGGGCGAAGCATCGCTCAAGGGCGAGACGATGCCGGCCTCCGAGGCGCTTCTGCGCGCGGGGCTGAAGCCGCTCGATCTCGGTGCCAAGGAAGGCCTCGCCCTTCTCAACGGCACTCAGGTCTCGACCGGGCTCGCGCTCGCCGGGCTGTTCGAGGCTGAGCAGGTGTTCCAGGCGGCGCTCGTCACCGGCGCGCTGGCGACCGATGCCGCGCGCGGTTCCGACGGGCCGTTCGACCCGCGCATCCACGCCGTGCGGCGGCATCACGGGCAGATCGCGGTGGCGGACGCACTGCGCCACCTGATGGCGGGAAGCCCGATCCGCGCCTCCCATCTCGTTGGCGACGAGCGCGTTCAGGACCCCTATTGTGTGCGCTGCCAGCCGCAGGTGATGGGAGCCTGTCTCGATCTTTTGCGACAGGCCGCGACGACGCTCGGCGTGGAGGCGAACGCGGTCTCCGACAATCCGCTGGTGTTTCCGGACGAGGGCGACGTCATCTCCGGCGGCAATTTCCATGCCGAGCCGGTGGCGTTCGCCGCCGACATGATCGCGCTGGCGCTGTGCGAAATCGGCTCCATCACCGAGCGGCGGATCGCGATGCTGGTCGACCCGGCGCTTTCCGGCCTGCCAGCGTTCCTGACGCCACAGCCGGGGCTGAATTCCGGCTTCATGATCCCGCAGGTCACCGCGGCGGCACTCGTCTCGGAGAACAAGCAGAAGGCTCATCCCGCGAGCGTCGATTCCATCCCGACCTCCGCGAACCAGGAAGACCATGTTTCCATGGCGACCCACGGCGCACGGCGCCTGCTGCCGATGGCGGAGAACGTGGTGCAGGTCGTCGCCATCGAACTGCTCGCCGCAGCGCAGGGTTGCGATTTCCACGCACCGCTCGCATCGAGTCCGGCGCTGGAGCGTGTGCGGGATGCGGTGAGAGAGGTGGTGCCGACGCTGATCGAGGACCGGTTCTTCGCGCCCGACATCGCTTCGGCGGCGGGGCTGGTGCGCTCCGGCAGGCTCAATCTGGCGACGGGCCTCGCGCTGCCAGGCGTCGCGCTGCCGGGACTTGGCTGACAGCAGCAAGCCGGGGCAAACCCGAGCTCGCGGCGGTTGAAGCGGACAATTCGCCCGGTCGGGACCGATGCGGGCAGGAGACAGGATATGACGGCTCAGTTCGATGTCGCGGTGATCGGCCTCGGCGCGATGGGGGCGGCGGCCGCCGCCCATATCGCCGCGCGCGGCCAGAGTGTGGTCGGCATCGAGGCGTTCTACCCGGCGCACGAACTCGGCTCGTCTCACGGCGATAGCCGCATCATCCGGCTCGGCTATTTCGAGGATCCGGCCTATGTGCCGCTGTTGCGCCGCGCCTATGCCAACTGGCGCGCGCTGGAGGCGCGGGTGCGGGAGGACCTGCTGACGGTCACCGGCGTGCTGCAGCTCGGCCGGCCGGACAGCCCGATCGTCAGCGGCTCGCGGCAGGCCTGCGAACTGCACGGCCTTCCGTTCACCGTCTTCGAGCCGGACGAGGTGCGCGCCCGCTTTCCGGCGTTCGCCCTCGACGACGACGAGGTGGCGCTGCTGGAGCCGGAAGGCGGCTACCTGCGCCCGGAAGCTGCCGTGATGGCGCACCTGAAGTGCGCGGCGCGGGACGGCGCCGTGCTGCGGTTCGGCGAGCGTGTCACCGCGATCGAGCCGGGTGATGCCGGCGTTACCATCGTGTCCGATCTCGGCCGCGTCAGGGCCCGCAAGGTCGTCGTCGCCACAGGTCCGTGGATCGCGGAACTGGTGCCGTCGCTGAAGGGCGTGGCGAAGCCGATCAAGCAGGTGGTCGCCTGGTTCCAGCCGCGGGACAGCTTCGCGACCGCGCTCGGCCGGATGCCGGTGTTCCTCCGCGACGAGAGCATATTCCGTTCAGATCGAAGCGATCTGGACGATAAGAATATGCTCCCGCATTCGAATCTGGAGCGATTTCTTGTCGATCAGATGGTTCCATCTGATCGGAAAGCGCTCGAGGGCGAGGCCGGCTCGTTCTTCGGCTTCCCGGTCATCGGCCGCGACGCCGTGAAGGTCGGCAAGCACTGCCACTTCTTCGAAGAGATCGATCCGGACCGGCCGAACCCGGCGGTCGACGACCGCGACACGGCGGTGCTGGAGGACTTCGTCGCCCGTCGCGTGCCGGGCGCGGCCGGCGTGCGCGTCGCCACCTCGACCTGCCGCTACACGCTTCTGCCCGGGGAGAACTTCCTGCTCGACCATGTGCCCGGCGAGCCCAACATCGTCGCGGCCTCGCCGTGCTCGGGCCACGGCTACAAGTTCGCCAGCGTGATCGGCGAGATCCTTGCGGACCTCGCCCTCGATGGCGGCACGGCGCTGCCCGTGGCGTTGTTCTCGTTCGAGGCCCTGCAGCGCACGATCGGGCAGACGCCCGCCATCAATCCGACATGAAGCCGCCGTCGACCGGCATCGTGACGCCGTTCACCATCGCGGCGCCATCGCCCAGCAGATAGAGGATCACTTCGGCTACCTCATCCGGCTCGGCGAACCGGCCGAGCGGAATGCGCGAGAGCATGCCGCCGGCCTTGTCGGGATCGCTCCACGCCTTGACGGCCATCGGCGTCAGCGTGACCGTCGGGTTGACGGCATTGACGCGGATGCCCTTGCGGCCGAGTTCGTTGGCCATAACCCGGGTCATCGCATCGAGCGCGCCCTTGGAGGCGCAATAGGCGGCGTGGTCGGCGAAGCCGATGAACGAGGAGATCGACGACACGTTGACGATGGCGCCGCCGAGACCCTTGGCGATGCGATCCTTGGCATATTCCTGCGCCAGGATCAGCGGGGCGCGGGTGTTGACGGCATAGAGGAGATCGAAGGTCTCGGCGCTGACGTCGAGCACGGAATCGAGCGCCGTCGTGCCGGCATTGTTGACGAGATAATCGACCGGCATCGCCTCACGCGCGGCCGCCCGGGTCGCCGCCGCATCCGAGAGATCGACCACGATGGAGCGGCAGCCGATTTCGGCTTCCAGGCTTTCGAGATCAGCCGCAGTGCGTGTCATCGCCACGACGGAGGCGCCGCGGGCGGCGGCGAGTTTCGCGATCGCACGGCCGATGCCCTTGCCGGCACCCGTGACGAGAATGGTCTTGCCCGTAAAATCCATGTTCGTTTCCTCACCAGCACGTAAAGCCGCCGTCCGCGACGACGACCGAGCCCGTCATCAGGCTCGCCGCGTCGGAGACGAGGAATTGCACGACGGACGCAATCTCGTCCGGCTGGCCGAGGCGTCCCATGGGGGTGTCGCGCAGCCAGACGTCCACCATGCCCGGCGTTTCCTTGGCATAGATGGTGAGCGGCGTCTCGATATAGGTCGGCGCGACCGCGTTGACCCGCACGCCGCGGCCGGCCCATTCGGCGGCAAGCGAACGCGTCAGGTGATGAACGGCCGCCTTGGAGGCATTGTAGTGCGATTGCATCTGCGGCCGGTTGATGATGAAGCCGGAGATCGACCCGATATTGACGATGGCGCCGCGGCCGGCCGCGAGCATGTGGCGACCGAAGGCTCGGTTGCACCAGAACACGCCATTATAGTTGACGTTGTTGACGCGCAGCCAATCCTCGTCGGTCGTGTCTTCAGCGCCCGCTCCGGCGCCGCCGATGCCGGCATTGGCGACGAGAATGTCGATGCGCCCGTGACGGGCGGCGATCTCGTCGGCGGCCGCGGTCACGGCCTTCGAGTTCGTGACATCGAGCGTGACGCTGTCGGCCGCGTGCCCCTTGGCCGCCAGAGCGGCAAGCCCCTTTTCCGCCGTCGCGGGGTTGATGTCGGCGATGACGACCTTCGCGCCGGTCTCCGCCAGTGCCTCCGCGCAGGCGAGGCCGATACCCTGGCCGCCGCCGGTGACGACCGCGATACGGCCGTCGAGCCTCAATTTGTCCCAGTACAACGCCGTTTCCTCCATTCGGGTCTTGTTCAGCGGCGAGACCGCATCTGACCGGCCGGATGCGTCGATCCGGACGGCGGACGCGTGTCCAGGGTGACGGGAAAGCGTCGACGGCGACGCCCGCCCGGCCCCGGCTTTCAGAGCCGCTGGCCCGTTGCCTTGTCGAAGATGTGCGCCTGGGCCGTGTCCGGCAGCACGCCGAGCGCGCTGCCCGGCGCGACGCTGATGCGGTCCCGGAACACGCCGACAATGTCGGCGGCGCCGAGCTTCATGAAGACCTGGGTCTCCGATCCAGTCGGCTCCAGCACCGAGACGGTCGCCTGGATGCCGCCGGGATCGAGCACGAGATGCTCGGGGCGGATTCCGTAGACCACGGCCTGTCCATCCTTGCCGCCGGCGGGCACCTTCGGCAGCGGCAGACGCAGCCCGTCGCCTGCCACGAACGCCGGTGCGCCGCCGTCGAGCGCCAGCCGCCCCTCGATGAAGTTCATCGCGGGCGAGCCGATGAAGCCGGCGACGAACAGGTTCGCCGGGCGGTCGTAGAGTTCGAGCGGGGCGCCGATCTGCTCCACGATGCCGTCGTGCATCACGACGATCTTGTCGGCCATGGTCATGGCCTCGATCTGGTCGTGGGTGACGTAGATCGTGGTGGTCTTGAGCCGCTGGTGCAGTTCCTTGATCTCGACGCGCATCTGCACGCGCAGCTTGGCGTCGAGGTTCGAGAGGGGCTCGTCGAACAGGAAGACCTGCGGATCGCGCACGATGGCGCGACCCATGGCGACGCGCTGGCGCTGGCCGCCGGAGAGCTGGCGCGGATAGCGGTCCAGCAGCTTGTCGAGCGCCAGGATGGAGGCGGCGCGCTTGACCTTCGTCTCAATTTCCGGCTTCGGCGTGCCCTTGAGGCGCAGCGAGAAGCTCATATTGTCGGCGACGGTCATGTGCGGGTAAAGCGCGTAGTTCTGGAACACCATGGCGATGTCCCGGTCCTTCGGCGGCTTGTCGTTCACGACCTTGCCGCCGATGCTGACGGTGCCCGACGATATCTCCTCCAGCCCCGCGATCATGCGCAGGAGCGTGGACTTGCCGCAGCCGGAGGGGCCGACCAGGATCACGAACTCGCCGTCTTCGATATCGACGGAGACGCCGTGGATGACGTCGACGGTGCCGTAGCGCTTCTTGACGTCCTTGATGGTAACGGGGGCCATGGCGTTCCTCAGTCCGGCATCTCGATTTGGACCTTCACCTGCCCGCTCGGCGACGAAGCGGCGAACTCGAACGCCTCGATGCTGCTGGAGAACGGGAAGGTGCGGGTGATGAGCGGCGTCACGTCGATCGATCCGCTCGCCAGCATGGCGACGCAGCGCGGGAAGACGTGGGCATAGCGGAACACGTGCTCGACGCGCGCTTCCTTGATCTGCCCCGCCGCCACGTCATAGCGGATCGGCTCCAGCGGAATGCCGACATAGACGACGACACCGCCGGGGCAGAGCGGCGCGAACACATCCGCCGCCGCGCGCTCGTTGCCGGAGCATTCGAGCACGATGTCGGCGCCCCAGTTCTCCGTCTCCGCCATCACCGCCTCGGCAAGCGAGCGGGAGCGGACATTGACGGGCGTGACGGCGCCGAGCTTCTCGGCGATGCCGAGCTTCACGTCGTCGACATCGGAGACGATTACCCGGGCGCACCCGGCGGCGAGCGCCGCGAGCACGGTGACGAGGCCGATGGGACCGGCGCCGATGACGACGGCGACATCGCCCGGCTTCACCCGCGCCTTGGTGACCGCGTGCACGCCGACGGCGAGCGGCTCCACCATGGCGGCGGCGGCGAACGAGACATTGTCCGGCAGCTTGAAGGTGAAGTCGGCCGGGTGGACGACCGACGGCCGCAGCACGCCGTGGACCGGCGGCGTTGCCCAGAACTGCACGGCGGGATCGAGATTGTAGAGCCCGAGGCGGGTGGCGCGGCTGGCCGGATCCGGGATGCCCGGTTCCATGCAGACGCGGTCGCCGACCTTGAACTCGCTGACCTCCGCGCCGACTTCCGTGACGACACCGGCCGCCTCGTGGCCGAGGATCATCGGCGCGCGCACCACGAACGGACCGATGGCGCCGTGGGTGTAGTAATGCACGTCGCTGCCGCAGACGCCGACGACCTTCGGCGCGATGCGCACGTCGCGCGGGCCGAGCGTCTCCTCGATCGGGAAATCACGCAGCGACAGCCGGCCTTTTTCTTCGAGGACCAATGCTTCCATGAGACGAAATCCTAGCCCCGCGCGACGATGAAGACGCCGAGGATAACAGAGAGAACGGTGCCGACGGTCAGCGGGATGTTGGCCTCGAGGAACCGCATCCACAACAGGTTGATCGCTACGAACACGATGACGGCGATGAAGACGCGGTCGAAGGCATTGGTGTGGATCGGCAGGAAGCCCTGGCGCTGCGGCTTCGCAACCGGGGCGTCCACGGGATCGGGCATGTGCTCGGTCATGGCGGTCACTCCTTTACGGCGCCGAAGGTGAGACCGGCCACGATGTGGCGCTGCACAAGCCCGAGCACGAGCAGGGCCGGCACCAGCGTGAGCATCGCGGTCGCCGCCATCTGGCCCCAGTTGGTGCCGGTGACGGTCACGAACTCGGCGAGGCCGGTCGTGATCGTGCGCGCGTGGACCGAGGTGAGGGTGGCGGCGAACAGGTATTCGTTCCACGCGAACACCCAGGTGAGGATGCCGGTGACGGCGATGCCGGGCTTGGCGAGCGGGATCACCACGCGCGTCAGCACCTGCCACGTCGACGCGCCGTCCATGTAGGCAGCCTCGTCGAGTTCCTTAGGGATGCCATCGATGATGTTGCGCAGCGTCCAGATGGCGAACGGCAGGTTGAACACGCAATAGAGCAGGATGAGCCCGATCCGGGTGTCGAACATCCGGAAGTCGCCGATCACGAACACCTGGGTGTAGAGCAGGAACAGCGGCAGCAGGAACACCGCGGGCGGCGCCATGCGGTTGGTGATCGTCCAGAAGAAGATGTTCTCCTTGCCGGCGAGCTTGTACCGCGACAGCGCATAGGTCGCGAGGACTGCGAGGGTGGTGACGAGAACGGCATTGCACGTCGCGACGATGATCGAATTCAGCATGTAGCGCTGGAAATTCGGGTTCGTCAGGACGGTGATGTAGTTCTCGCTGAAGAAGCCCTTGATGATCAGGCTGGGCGCGCCGAACAGCTCGACGCGGCTCTTGGCCGAAACGGCGAACATCCAGTAGATCGGAATGAGCGTGATCAGGCTGGAGATCGTCCAGAACGCGATGGAGAGCAGGGGGCGCTTGCGGTGCATTATTCGGGCCTCCTGAGATCGCGCCGGGCAACGAGAGCGGCGTAGAGCAGCCAGCACATGACGATGGTGAGATAGAGCGTGATCAGCGACATCGCAGAACCGTAACCGTAATCGGTCTTGGGAAAGACGACGCGCCAGATATAGAGGCCGATATAGCGAGTCGCGGAGCCGGGACCGCCGCCGGTGAGCATCCAGATCTCGTCGACGGTGCGCAGCGCGTCCATGAGGCGGATGAACACGGTGGCGAGGATCGCCGGCTTCAGCAGCGGCAGCGTGACATGCCAGAACACCTGGAAGCGGTTGGCGCCATCGATCTGGGCCTGCTCGAACGGCTCCTTCGGCATGGCGGCGAGGGCGGCCAGCAGCGTGAGCGTCACCAGCGGCGTCCAGTGCCAGATATCCATGATCACCGTGATGGTGAACGCCTGGGTCGGGTAGCGGCTGATGTTGAAGTCGTAGCCGAACCAGCGGTCGAAATAGTAGGCGAGCGGGCCGAGGCCGGGCACCGTCAGCAGGCGCCACGTCGCGCCGACCGCGATCGGGGCCACCACCAGCGGTAAGGTGTGCAGGGTGCGGAAGAAGCCCTTGCCCGGGAAGTCGCGCATGAAGAGCTGCGCGAGGAAGTAGCCGAGCACGACCTCGCCGAGGACCGCGAAGATCGCGAACTTCAGGGTCAGCCAGAGCGAGCGCAGGAACTGCTCGTCGAACACCAGCCGGCGGAAGTTCTCCCCCCAGATGAAATGGATCGACGGGTCGGCTGCGAACGAGTTCCACTGCGTGAAGCCGATGACCAGCACGTAGAGGAACGGCACGACGCCGAAGACGAAGAGTATGAGGAAAGTCGGGGCCAGAAACAGCCAGCCGACCGATGATGAGCGCATGAAACTAGCTCCGTCGAACCGGGTCGGGCATCGGGCGCGGCAGCCGCATAAGCCTCACCGTGGCGGATCGAGAGGATCCGGCGTGCGTAAGCTCAGGCGTCTATCCGGGGCGCGCGGTCTTGAGGGAAGGGGGCCTGATGACCGCCTGCCCGGTAAAGCGATGGCGGAACCTCGGGCTCTGTCCGGGTTCCGCCGCCGCCTCGCGGCAATGGTGCAGAAGCGTTACCGCGGCGCTCTTGCCGCGGTAACGGACGAACCGGGACGTCCGGTTACTTCTGGTAGCCGAGGTTCTTCAGCTCGGCGTCGACAGCGGCGGCCGCCTTGTCCAGGGCCTCGCCCGCCTGCAGTTCGCCGGTGATGGCCTGATAGATGAAGGGCGCCATCGCCTCGCGGGCCTGGTTGTGGAACGGGTAGGGCGGGGCGCCGCGGAACAGCTTGCCCTTGTCGCGCATCAGCGTGTAGTAGCCGTCGACCTTCTTGTCCTGCTCGATGATCTTCGGATCGTCGTAGGTCGCGGTGTGGGTGATGCGGCTGCCGGCGAGTGCCCAGTCCGCCTGCACTTCATCCTGGCCGATATATTCCAGGAACAGGACGGCCGCTTCCTTGTTCTTGGAGGAATGCGGGATGCCGAAGGCGCCGCCGTCATAGTAGCCGATATAGCCGGCGCCGGACTCGGCTTCTTCCATCACGCCCGGCTCGACCGGGGGCAGCGCAACGCCGACCTTGCCGACGACGGTGGACTTCTCGGGGTTGGTCGCGATCCAGGCGGCGTTCTCGCCGTAGACGAGACCCTGGGCCGCGCGGCCCGCGGCGAACGTGGCGGCGACTTCGTCCCACGTGCTGGAGGTCGATTCCGGCGGGGCGTAGGCCAGGTTGCCGATCCACCAAGCCAGCGCCTTCTTGGCGGTGTCGCTGTTCATCTTGCCGCCCTTGTCAACCGAGGCGACGTAGGTCTTCGGATCGATGCCCCAGTTGTAGATGCCGTAGGTCGGCAGGATGCTCTCGACGAACTCGTAGACCGAGGCCGGATGGCCCGACGCCGCCTGGACGGTTGTGCCCCAGAGCTGCAGGTCGTTCGACTTGCCGTAGTCGGTGAAGAACTCGGCGATCTGGGTGTATTCGGCGTGATCCTTCGCGGGCGCCAGGTCGCGGCCGTACTTGGCCTTGAAGTCGGCCTGCACCTTCGGATCGCTGAACAGATCCTTGCGATACAGATAGACCTTGATGAAGGCTTCCATCGGCACGCCGAACAGGTCGCCGTTGTCGCCCTTGAAGTTGTCGATGAAGCTGGTGAAGTGCGAGATGTCGAACGACGGAGCCTTCAGCGACGGGTTCTTGTCGAGGAACTCCGTCAGATCCACCAGGAACTTGCGGGAGAGATAGCTGTAGATGATGTCCTGCTCGATATAGACGAAGTCATAGATGCCGGTGTTGGCCTCCATGTCCTTGATCGCCTTGTCGTACATCTGGTCCCAGGACGTGCCCTCGAACTCGACCTTGATGCCCGTGGCCTTGCTGAAGGCCGGCGCCAGCACGTCCTTCACATAGTTGGACGGCGGCGTGCTTTCGGAAATGCCGCGGATGGTGACGCCCTGAAGATCCTTCGCGGCGTCGGACCAGAAGTCCGCGAACGCCGGGGCCGTGCTCGACAGCAGCGTTGCGGTGAACGCGGCGGCGACCCAGTTTCTCATATGTTTCATCGTGCTCTCCTCCCCATGACGCGCATTCTCGGATGCGGTCTATGCCCTCCGGGTTCATCCGCGCCGCGGTGGAAGCGGCCACGGTGCCCGGCTGTTCTTTCTCGTTGCCGCCATCGACACTCGTCGTGGCAACCGATGCCCGGCTCGACCATGTTTCATGCCGAGCGGGATACGTAGTCGTCCAGGAAATTGCCCCTCCCGGACTTTGAAACTTATCGAAAATTCCGAACTTAAATTCGAATAGACTATCTGCTGCCCGATACGATCAGCCTCGAACACGCTACTGATTGTTATTGTTGGCAGCCACGCCTACTTTTTTGGTGTCCGATACTTTTTTGCTCCGCAAGGCAACGGAGGGCCTTCCGCAGGCACACGCCATTACATCGGCGCGTGAAAGACCCCTGCGAAGGGAACGGGCGTAGCGACCATGCGCGTGCGCCGGCGATAGGCGGACGGGGTCTGGTCGCAGAACTTCGAGAACTGACGGTTGAAGTTCGCGATGTTGTTGAAGCCGACCTCGAAACAGATGTCGGTGATAGGCTGATCCGTCTCCATCAGCCGTGTGCAGGCTGAATACACACGGGTTCGATTGACGAACTTCGCAAAAGTATGGCCGGTCTGCTTCTTGAACCACCGGGAGAATGCTGTCGGCTCCATCCCGCACAGCTCGGCGACCGTGGAAAGACGAATGTCGGCGACGTAGTTCTCGCGGATATATTCCAGTGCGATCTCGATGCGCTCCTCCACCTGCGAACGCGCCGGCGTCGGCAGCCGGCGCGACAAGCTGCGGCGTTCGGACGGGCGCGCCGCCAGCAAGGCGAGCAGGTCGAGGAAGAGAACGAGGCGCGTCGCGCCGATGGCCGGGCCGATCTGGCGCAGAAGTTCGGCGCCCTCGCGCGCCGTGCGGCCGGAAAACACGAGCCCGAACGCGGCCTCATCGAACAGCGTGCGGACTTCCTCGAACTCCACGAAGGACGCGCAGAGCCGGTCTGCGAACTGCGGCGTGAACTGCACCAGCATGTCGCGATTCGGCACCACGACCCCGGCCGGAACGTCGCTCATCCAGTTGTGCGGAACGTGAGGCCCCGTCAGCACGAGGCACCCCTCTGTGAACGGCTCGACATGGTCGCCGACCATCATCGTCCCGCTCGAAGCCTGGATCAGGTGCAGTTCATATTCCGGATGATGATGCCATTTTGCGAGATGATGCGGATAATCGTGCACGTTCCAGCGAAATGACTCCGACGGACGGTAGACGATCACCTCGTGATCGGGCGCAAGTCTGCGATCCACACCCATGTCGACCTCCCACTCTCATTGTTAAGGGCCGCTCTTCGGCAGCTCCTTCAGCCACTTCGCCCCGTTTCGACCGAGCGGCCAGCGCTCACTCCCCTTGCCGAGAACACGGGCGATCACTTCGATTCAGTTCGGCGGATTTCCGACGTCGACCTGTCGGCTCTCTCCGGCGACGATTGGTCCCGGCGCGTGAAACGCGCCTCTCTCCCTCCCATCTCGAACAAGACGCGGCCAGCCTTTGCTGAGCCTTTGGCGACGGCGCCATGCCCCTGGCACCGCCGCGGAGCGGGTCCGCTCCCGCACCCGTTCACCCGGCTCTGAGGATCGTTCCTCAATCCCGCCGCTGCCGCAAATCGTATGTGCGGCTTGCGGTGGTGGCTATCCCCGTTTCCGGCGCGACTTGTATTATTTTGGCACACGAAGCCGAGAAAGTATGGATGAGCCCGCACGATCACGATAGCGGCCCGCGCCGGCATTGATAGCCTTTCCGCAGAACGTCCGCACCGGACCCGCCGTGCCGGCGGCGCAAACAACCACAAGCGGGAGGAAACCATGCTGAAAAACGCGATCGAACTGCCGAAGACGATGGCCTCTGTCGTTTGCTTCGGTCCGAAAGACTATCGCCTCGAAGAAATTCCGGTGCCGAAGGCCGGTCCCGGAGAAGTTTTGGTAAAGGTGAAATCCGCCGGAATATGCGCCAGCGATCTCAAGTGCTATCTCGGCGCACCGCTTTTCTGGGGTGATTCGACTCGGAAGGGCTATTGCCAGCCGCCGATCACGCCCGGACACGAGTTCGTGGGCGAGGTGGTGGCCCTCGGCGAGGGGGCGGGGGAAAAGTACGGACTGGAGATCGGCGACCTCGCCGTTTCCGAGCAGATCGTGCCCTGCTGGGACTGCCGGTTCTGCCGGACCGGCAAGTACTGGATGTGCCAGCGCCACGACATCTACGGATTCCGGCAGTCCACCCCGGGTGCGATGGCGGAATTCATGTGCTTCCCGGTCGGCGCGCTGAACCACAAGGTTCCCCGCTCGATGCCCGCCCATCATGCCGTCTTCATCGAGCCGCTGGCGTGTTCGGTCCATGCCGTGCAGCGCGGCAACATCGAGTTCCAGGACGTCGTCGTGATCGCCGGCGCGGGCCCGCTCGGCCTCGGCATGTTCGCCGCGGCGCGCATGAAGCAGCCTGCGCTGCTGATCGCCATCGATCTCAACGACCAGCGGCTTGAGATGGCCAAGCGCTGTGGCGCGGACATCGGCCTCAATCCCACCCAGGTCGACGTCGTGGCGGAGGTGCTGCGGCTCACGGGCGGCTACGGCTGCGATGTCTACATCGAGGCGAGCGGACATCCCCAGGCGGTGGTCGACGGGCTTGCGATGATTCGCAAGCTCGGCACCTTCGTCGAGTTCTCGGTGATGCGCGAGCCGGTGACGGTCGACTGGACGATCATCGGCGACACCAAGGAACTCAACATCCACGGCGCGCATCTCAGCCCCGACACCTACCCGGTCGCGATCCGGATGCTGGAGCAGGGCTTGCTGCCGATCGACGAAATCGTCACCCACCGGCTGCCGCTCAAAGACTTCCAGGCCGGCATCGACCTCGTCGCCTCCGGCAAGTCGTCCATCAAGGTGACGCTGGAACCCTGAGCCTGCCGCCGGCGTCCGATTCCGGCCGGGCGGCCCGTTCGATTCGGGCCGCCCGGTCTGCCTCATAGCGCCTTCCAATCTGATCGCAGCATCGGATCGACAGGAAATCGCTTCAGGTTCAGAGGGCTGAGCTTATGCTTTCCGCTCTGATCGGCCGAGCGGGATATGCTCCAGCCGCTCAGGACTTCTTCGTGCACTGGTCGGCGATGATCTCGCCGTCGCCCTGATAGTCGTTCGCCGCGGACAGCCAGGTGTGGCACGCCTGACGGGTCTTGAAGCAGGCCTCGACAGCCTTGCCGGAATAGTCGCGGGTGCCCTTCACGACATAGCGTGCGGTCCAGATGTTCTGGGTCTTGCCGCAGGAAGCCTCGTCGCGCTGGGTCTCCACATAGGGGCTCTTGGTCTGGTTCAGCGCGATCTCCGACGGGCTCTGCACGCAACCCGCCAGCATGAGAACGGCGCAGCTGCCGGCCGCCACCATCGAGGATATGTTCTTCATCATTCGGTTCTCTCCTTGTTGGGTGATCGTCGCCCACGGCCGGGAGAGGATAGCCCGGCCTTTCGCGCCGGGGCACTGCAAATGAGGCCGCCCTGCCATATTTCGGGCGAGACGGGGGCATTTACGGGCGTTTCACAATCGCCCGAAGAAATCGGCCCGGCGGTGTCCTGCCGGCTCGTATCGGCTTGAATTGCGCATAAGCGCTGCCCACTATTCCAACGCAGGGAAGGGCCGGCGGAACCGGTGCCGCAATCCGCATGTTATTTTCGCCGTGCTAGTCTCGCCCGAGAGGGCAACGCATACCTCCACGGTCCGTTCAGGGCCGATGTGATTCAACCAGGAAAAGGTACCGTCCGATGACCGTCCACTCGACACGGAACGATCTTCCGTCCAACACCAAAACGGTTGTTATCGACCTTCTCAACAGGACGCTGGCCTCGACCATCGATCTGGCGCTCGCCACGAAGCAGGCGCACTGGAACCTGAAGGGCCCGCAGTTCATCGCCGTTCACGAGATGCTCGACGGTTTCCGTGGCGATCTCGACGGCCATTCTGACACGATCGCCGAGCGTGTCGCCCAGCTCGGCGGCACCGCGTTCGGCAGCCTCCAGACCGTTGCGTCCGGCACCAGCCTGCCGCCGTATCCCACGGACATCTACTCCGTGCACGATCACCTCGCTGCCCTGATCGAGCGCTACGGCATCGTCGCCAACGCGGTTCGCAAGGCGATCGACGAGGCCGACGAGGCCGGCGATCCGAACACGGCTGACATCTTTACCGCCGCCTCCCGTTCGCTCGACAAGGACCTCTGGTTCCTCGAGGCGCACGTGCAGGAGAAGAACTGACGCGACCGGCTGCGGCCGCGTCACGGTCCCGCCGGGCACTGATCTGGCGGGACTTCCATCCGGAGACGAAAAAAGCGCGCCCGACCGGTCGGGCGCGCTTTGTTTTTCGATCGCGGAGGAACGGTACCGGGAAGGGGCCCTCCGCCGGCACCGGGCCGTCACTTGTTCTTGTTGTAGACGTCGATGAACACGGCGGCGAGCAGCACCAGGCCCTTGATGACCTGCTGGTAGTCGATGCCGATGCCGAGGATCGACATGCCGTTGTTCATCACGCCCATGATGAACGCGCCGATCACGGCGCCAACCACCGTGCCGACGCCGCCATAGGCCGAGGCACCGCCGATGAAGCAGGCCGCAATCACGTCGAGCTCGAAGCCGACGCCGGCCTTCGGGGTCGCGGTGTTCAGGCGGGCCGCGAAGATGAGACCGGCGAGCGCGGCCAGCATGCCCATGTTGACGAAGGTGAAGAAGGTCAGCCGGTCGGTCTTCACACCGGAGAGCTTCGCGGCCTTCTCGTTGCCGCCGAGAGCATAGATGCGCCGGCCGATGATCGTGCGATTTGTCACGAACGCGTAGATGGCGATCAGCGCGAACATGATGATGAGGACGTTCGGCAGGCCCTTGTAGGTGGAGAGCAGGTACGTGAAGTACAGGATGACCGCGGCGCCGATGCCGTTCTTCAGGAGGAAGAAGCCGAACGGCTCGGTCTCGACGCCGTGGTGAACCTGCTTCTGGCGGTTGCCGTAATTCACCCAGATCAGGATCGCGGCCACCGCCACGCCCAGGATCATCGACGTGATGCGCAGGCCGGGCTCGCTGCTGAAGTCGGGAATGAAGCCCGACGAAAGCCGCTGGAACGCCTGGGGGAACGGACCGACCGACTGACCGGCGAGCAGGGCAAGCGTCAAGCCCTTGAACACAAGCATGCCCGCGAGGGTGACGATGAACGACGGGATGCGGAAGAACGCGACCCAATAGCCCTGTGCCGCACCGATCACGCCGCCGGCCACGAGGCAGACGATGGTCGTCGGCAGCGCCGGAACGCCCCATTGCACCATCATCACCGCCGCGAGCGCGCCGATGAAGCCGGCGACCGAACCGACCGAAAGGTCGATGTGGCCGGCGACGATCACCAAAAGCATGCCCAGCGCCATGATGACGATGTAGCTGTTCTGCAGCACCAGATTGGTGAGGTTGAGCGGGCGCAGCAGGGTGCCGTTGGTCACGATCTCGAAGAAGACCATGATCGCGAACAGCGACAGCAGCATTCCGTATTCGCGCAGGTTCGACTTCAGAAAGCCGGCGCCGGACTTGCCCGGAGGAGTGGTCTTGGAGGGCGCCGTCTTGCCGGCCGTGGAATCGGTTGTTGTCATTGCAGCTTATCCCCAGCCTTCATGATCGAGCGCATGATGATCTCCTGCGACGCTTCCGCCGTCGGGAATTCGCCGACGAAAGCTCCCTCGTTCATGACGTAGATACGGTCGGTGATGCCGAGCAGCTCGGGCATTTCCGACGAGATGACGATCACGCCCTTACCTTCGTCGGCGAGCTCGTTGATGATGCCATAAATTTCGTACTTCGCCCCGACGTCGATGCCCCGGGTCGGCTCGTCCAGGATCAACACTTCGGGTCCGGCGAACAGCCACTTGCTGAGCACGACCTTCTGCTGGTTGCCGCCCGAGAGATTGACCGTCTGCTGGTAGACGCTGGAGCAGCGGATGCGCAGCTTCTGGCGGAACGAACTCGCGACCGTCAGCTCGCGCATGTCGTCGATGACGGGCCCGCGCGAAACACCCGGCAGGTTGGCGAGCGTGACGTTCTTGCGGATGTCCTCGCCGAGCACGAGGCCATAGTGCTTGCGGTCTTCCGTGGCGTAGGCGAGGCCGTTCTGGACCGCCTTGCCGATGGTGCTGACGTCGATCTTGCGGCCGTTGAGGGTGACGTCGCCCGAAATCTTCTGCCCATAGGAGCGGCCGAACACGCTCATGGCGAACTCGGTGCGTCCGGAGCCCATCAGGCCGGCGATGCCGACGACCTCGCCACGTCGCACGTGGAAGTCGACGTTCTTGATGATCTGCCGCTCGGAATGGATCGGGTGGTACACCGACCAGTTCTTCACCTCGAAGATCGGCTCTCCGATCTTCGGCACGCGCTTCGGGTAGCGGTCGGCCATCTCGCGCCCGACCATCCCCTTGATGATGCGGTCTTCGCTGATCGCCGTGGCATGACAGTCGAGCGTCTCGATGGTGGCACCGTCGCGCAGCACCGTGATCGAATCCGCCACCCGCGAAATCTCGTTGAGCTTGTGGGAGATCAGGATCGAGGTGATGCCCTGCTCGCGGAAGCCTTCGAGCAGCGTGAGCAACGCCGCACTGTCGCTTTCGTTGAGGCTCGCCGTCGGCTCGTCGAGGATCAGCAGCTTCACCTTCTTCGAAAGCGCCTTGGCGATTTCCACGAGCTGCTGCTTGCCGACGCCGATATTGGTGATGAGCGTGTCGGGAGATTCGTCGAGCCCGACGGTCTTCAGCAGTTCCTGCGTGCGCCGGAACACCGAGGAGCGATCGATCACCCCGAAACGCGCGGGCTCGTTGCCGAGAAAGATGTTCTCGGCAATCGAGAGCAGCGGAACCAGCGCCAGTTCCTGATGGATGATGATGATGCCCAGCTCTTCGCTGTCGGCAATGTCGCGGAACTGCCGCGTCTCGCCCTGGTAGACGATATCGCCTTCATAGGTGCCGTGCGGGTAAACGCCGCTCAGCACCTTCATCAGCGTCGACTTGCCGGCGCCGTTCTCTCCGACGAGGGCATGGATCTCACCGGCGCGGACGACAAGGTTAACGTCGTTCAGCGCCTTGACCCCTGGAAAGGTCTTGGTGATCCCTCGCATTTCCAGGATGGCATTCATCGCTTGACCTCAAATCGCCTCCGGCTGACCGAACCTTCCGGTTAAGGGGGAGCCGGATGAGCCCGGAGCGCCCGCGTGGCGCGGGCCGGACCGGGTGACCGATACAGAAACAGGGCCGGCAGACCTTGCGGCGATGCCGGCCCTAGGACCTTAAGTCGTGCCCCGGTCGTCCATGAGCCACCGGTCCACGCCCCGCGTCGGGGGCGTTTTCCGGCCGCGCCTGACGACGCCGGTCGAGATTACTGGATCTGATCGAGCGTGTAGTACTTGCTACCGATCAGGATCGGCTCCCAGTTGCTCTTGTCCACCGAGACCGGCTTCAGCAGGAAGGACGGAACGACCTTGATGCCGTTGTTATAGGTCTTGGTGTCGTTGATTTCCGGCTGCGAGCCGCTCAGGAGAGCGTCAACCATGCCGGCCGTGACCTTGGCAAGCTCACGGGTATCCTTGAACACCGTCTGGCTCTGCTCGCCGGCGATGATCGACTTCACCGACTGGATTTCGGCGTCCTGGCCGGTGATGACCGGCATCGGCTGGTCGGAACCACCGTAGCCGACGCCCTTCAGCGACGAGATGATGCCGATGCTGAGACCGTCATAGGGCGACAGGACCGCATCGACGCGCTTGTCGGTGTAATAGGCGCTGAGCAGGTTGTCCATGCGAGCCTGAGCGACGGCCGGATCCCAACGCAGGGTCGAGACCTTGTCCATGCCCATCTGGCCGCTCTGCACGACGAGCTTGCCGCTGTCGATGTAGGGCTGCAGCACGGAGAGCGCGCCGTTGTAGAAGAAGTAGGCGTTGTTGTCGTCCGGCGAGCCGCCGAACAGCTCGATATTGAACGGACCCTTGCCCTGGTCGAGGCCGAGCGCCTTGATGATGTAGCTTCCCTGCAGCACGCCGACCTGGAAGTTGTCGAACGTGGCGTAGTAGTCGACGTTCGGGGATTCGCGGATCAGACGATCATAGGCGATGGTCTTCACGCCCTTGTCGGCGGCCTGCTGCAGGACGTCCGAAAGCGTGGTGCCGTCGATCGAGGCGATCACGAGCACCTTGGCGCCCTTGGTGACCATGTTCTCGATCTGGGAGAGCTGGTTCGGAATGTCGTCGTCGGCATACTGCAGATCGACGGTGTAGCCCTTCTCCTCAAGGACCTTCTTCATGTTGTCGCCGTCCGCGATCCAGCGGGCGGAAGACTTGGTCGGCATCGCGACGCCGATGATGCCCTTGTCCGCGGCGAACGACGGCGCCGCAAAGGCCATCGAGCCGACGACGAGCCCTGCGAGGATGGAGGTCAGTGCCCTCATGCTTTTCTTCTCCCAGCGTTGTGGTTGTTGTCATCGGGAGGGCTCGACGTGCCGTCCGCCGGCCGGCCTGGCGGCCAACCGTCGCTTGCCCTCTCTGAGCCGGGCTTTCCCCCCAGCCGCGTTTCGAACTCTCCCGGTACCGGAGGCACCTCCCGCTCGGAATGATGGGCGCCCCTCAGATTGGCAGACGTTGATGCGATTTCCGTATAACTTTCAAGTGCAATTTTTCGCATGAGACATATCAGAAATGATATATCTCATGCCAAACGGTGTATCGCAAGCCGCCAAAATGAGGGGTCAGACGTCCGGAGAGGGCCTCGGGCGAGCGTGAGGAACGAGGGACGAACCGCATGAAAGACTTCAGTTCCGGGAAAGTCGGGATGCGGGCGACCGCTTCCGCCGGTGCCGTCGTGGCCCCTCGCGAACCCGTGCAGATCGATAGGTTGCTGCGAGCAGGGCTGAAGCTTCGCCATCTGCAATTGCTGATCGCGCTCGACGACGAGCGGAAGCTCCAGCAGGCCGCCGCGTCGCTCAACATCTCCCAGCCGGCGGCATCGAAGATGCTGAACGACGTCGAGAAGATCGTGGGCGTCACGCTGTTCGACCGGCTAGCGCGCGGCATCGAGCCCAACCTCTACGGCGAGGCGCTGATTCGTCGCACGCGGACGATGCTGGCCGAACTCGGTCATGCGGAATCCGAGATCGCCGCGCTCAAGGGCGGAGAGGGTGGCGTCGTGTCCGTCGGCGCCGTGATGGCGCCCGCCATCGAGGCGCTGGTGACGGCGATCGAGTCGGTGCGCCGCCGCCTACCGCGGCTTGAGATCTTCGCGCAGGTGGAGACGAGCGACGTTCTTTCCGAGGCCCTGCTCGCCTCCCGGCTCGATTTTGTGATCGCCCGCATTCCGTTCTTCGCCGATCCGGCGCCGTTCGACTACCGCGAGGTCGGGGCAGAGGAGGCGTGCCTCGTCGTGCGGGCCGGTCATCCGCTGGCCTCGCTGGAGGCGGTTACCCCGCGCGACCTGGAGAACCGCGACTGGGTTCTGCAGCCGCGCGGCTCGCTGCTGCGCCGCAGCCTCGAAGCCATGATGGTGCGCAACGGTGTCGCTCCTCCCGACCGTATCGTCACGACCGGCTCGTTCCTGATGACGATGGTGATGGCCGCGAAGACCGATTCCATCGCGCCGATGGCGACCTCGGTCGCGGATCTGATGATGTCGGCGGGACAGTTCTGCAAGCTGCCCTTGACGGAGCGGGTCATGGTCGAACCGTTCGGGCTGATCAAGGCGAAGGGAAGAAAGCTCTCGCCCGCAGCGGAGGTGCTCTATCAGGCCGTCGCGGCGCAATTGATGCCCGGATAGCTTGATATCGACGATTGAAAGCCCAGATCAAAAGACGTTCTTATTGTCGGCAAGCTTCGTCGCATGCAGGCCGAGTGTGTCGGACGGGTGGAACGCGGCGGGCAAGTGACATGAAGCAGGCATATCCCCGGGACGGAGAGACCGAAGGCGATCCTGGACGGAGACGGTCCTCGCGCCTGCTGCGGGCGTCGCCGCGCGGGCGCGCAGGTCCGGTCAGCGGTGACACGCAGGAACAGGGGTTCAGCCTCGACGGCATCGCGGTCGATCCGTCTCTGCCGGAGGAGGACCGCCTCTACGCCGCCATCCGGGACGGTCTGTCGGCCGGGCGCCTGATGCCTGGTCAAGGCATCGGCATTCGCACGCTCGCCGAAGCCTTCGGCATCGGCCCGGGCGCCGCGCGGGAGGCCGCAAGGCGGCTTGCCGCCGAGGACGCGGTCCTGCTGACGGACAGCCGCATCGAGGTGCCTCCGCTGTCGCTGGATTGCTTCGAGGAACTGATGCAGGCCCGGCTGTTGCTGGAACCGGCCTGCGCCGTGCGGGCGATGCCCTATGTCGACCGCGGCCTTCTCGGCCGCGTGCACGATTACGACGCGGTGGCGCGGCGGGCGGCCATCAGCGGCGATGCCGAAATCGGCATGATGGCGAACCATCGGTTCCACTTCGAAATCTACCGGGCCGCGCCCTCCCATGTGCTCGTTCCGCTCGTCGAGCGCATCTGGATGCGCTTCGGACCGTTCATGCGCGCGGTCTACGGCATGGCGGGAACGCCGGAGCCGCCGCTGCAGCATGCCGCCATCATCGCCGCCATCAAGCGCCGCGATCCAGAGGCTCTGAAGGCTTCGGTGGCGGAGGACATACGGTCCGGGCTGTCGGTCTTCGACAGCGCGATGTCGGCACGACGCTGAACCGCGTTCCGGCGGCGGGGGTGGTGCCGTTGAACCGCCACGATCGCGGGGTCGCCCGCTATGCTTCCGCCTCGAAATCGGATTTGATCGGCGCGCTTTAACCGTGGTTCGGCGCATTCGTGCGGTCCGGACGACCCATAGCCTGCCGAACGGACATCATGTCTTCCCAACCCGATTCTTCCGCTTCGAGTTTCCGTGCCTTCGAAAGCGCCGCGGCGGCGCTCTATGCCAGGGAGGCCGCGGTCTATGCCGAGCGGAGGCCCCGGTCCTCGGCGGCGTGCCGCGACCACGGCGCCGGTTTCGTCTCCAACGTGCCGCTGCACTGGATGCTGGACTGGCCGATGCCGTTTCCCATGGTGGTGGCCGAGGCGCAGGGCGTTCATATCGCCGACATCGACGGCAACCGGCTGACGGATTTCTGCCTCGGTGACACCGGCGCCATGTTCGGCCACGCTCCGCCGCCTGTCGTGCGGGCGCTCGCCGGGCTTGCGACGCGGGGCTTCACCTTCATGCTGCCGTCGGCCGATGCCTTCGCCGCCGGCGACCTGCTGGCCGCGCGCTTCGGGCTGCCGCATTGGCAGGTGGCGACCACGGCGAGCGATGCCAACCGGTTCGCCATTCGCGCCGCGCGCGCCGTGACGCGCCGCCCCAAGGTCCTGGTTTTCGACGGCTGCTATCACGGCACCGTCGAGGACACCCTGGTCGATCTCGTCGACGGCCGCACGATCGCGCGCCGCAGCCTGATCGGCCAGGTCGCGGACCTGTCGCAGACGACGGTCGCGATCCCGTTCAACGATGTCGACGCGCTGCGGCAGGCGCTTGCTGCCGGAGACGTCGCCTGCATCATCGCCGAGCCGGTGATGACGAACTGCAGCATGATCCTGCCGGAACCCGGCTTCCACGAGGCGCTGCGCGCGCTGACCCGTGCCGCCGGAACGCTGCTGCTGATCGACGAGACCCACACCCTGTCCACGGGGCCGGGAGGCTACACGCGCGTTCACGGGCTGGAACCCGACCTGATGGTGATGGGCAAGCCGATCGCCGGTGGTGTTCCGGCGGCGGTCTGGGGCATGACGGCAGCGGTCGCCGAGGCGTTCGCGGCGGCGCGCGATCGCGACGAGCATGGCCACTCCGGCATCGGCACCACGCTTTCGGGGAGCGCTCTGCAACTCGCCTGTCTGAGGGCCTGCCTTGAAGAGGTCATGACCGAGGAGGCCTATGCCGCGATGCTCGATCGCGCCGCCGAGATCGAGGCGGGGCTGGCGTCCGTCATCCGCTCGTTCGGACTGCCGTGGCACGTCGCCCGGGTCGGTGCGCGGCTCGAGGTCGTGTTCCGGTCGGCGCCGCTGCGCAATGCCGCCGAGGCGCGTGCCGCGGCGATGCCGGAGACCGAGCGGGCGCTGCACATGATGCTGCTCAACCGCGGCTTCCTGCTGACCCCGTTCCACAACATGGTGCTCGTCGGCCCCGGCGTGACGAACGCGGAGGCGGCAGCGTTCGTCGCCGCGTTCGCGGATGCGGTGGCGGAGCTTTCTTCGTCCGCGGAGGCGATCCAATGAACATCCAGGCCCCCGATGCCGAGGCCGTCCGCCCTCGCGGCGCGGCGCCCGTGGAGGAAGCGCAGGAATTCCTCGACGCTCATCCGGAAATCGTGGCGATCGATCTCGTCCTCGTCGACGCCAACGGCATCGGGCGGGGCAAGATCGTGCGCCGCCACGAGCTGATGGCGATCTACCGCAACGGCCGCCACCTGCCGGGTTCGATCCTCGGCCTCGACGTGACCGGCGAGGACGTGGAGGAAACCGGCCTCGTCTGGTCGGACGGCGATGCGGACCGCCGCGCGTGGCCGGTTCCGGGGTCGCTCGTCGCCATGCCGTGGACATCGCCGCCGCGGGCACAGGTGCAACTCACGCTCCATGAACTCGACGGCTCCCCGATGATGGCCGATCCGCGCCATGTGCTGGCGTGGCAGGACGAGCGCCTGAGGCGCCAGGGGCGCCGGCCGGTGCTCGCCTTCGAGCTTGAGTTCTATCTGCTCGACCGGGAGCCGTGCGCCGACGGAACGCCGAGGCCGGCACGGCTGCCGGTGACGGGCGAGCGACCCGAGACGATCCAGGTCTATGGCGTGCAGGAGCTCGACAGGCTCGAGCCGTTCATCGACGCGGTCTACCGTGCCGCGGAGGCCCAGCGGCTGCCGGTGGAGACCATGATCTCCGAATATGCGCCCGGCCAGTACGAGCTGACCCTGCGCCACCGCGACGACGCGCTGCGCGCCGCCGACGACCTCGCGATGCTGAAGCGGCTGCTGCGCGGCCTCGCCGCCCGCCACGGCATGATCGCGAGCTTCATGGCGAAGCCCTTCGCCGACCGGGCCGGTTCCGGCATGCACCTCCATGCGAGCCTCGCCGACGAGACCGGCGCCAATCTGTTCGCCGATCGCGAGGGACAGGTGGTGCCGCTCCTCGCACACGCGGTCGCGGGCCTCCTCGACACCATGGCCGATGGAATGTTGGTGTTCGCACCTCATCAGAATTCCTGGCGTCGTTTCTCCGCCGGGAGCTACTCGCCGATCGCCCCGAACTGGGGCACCAACAACCGCAGCGTCGCCGTCCGACTGCCGGCGGGGCCGGCGCCGACCCGTCACCTCGAACAGCGCGTCGCGGGTGTGGATGCCAATCCGTACCTCGTGGGGGCGGCGATTCTGGCCGGCATCCGACAGGGCATCGAGCGCGCCCTCGATCCCGGCGAGCCGGTGTCGGGGAATGGATATGCCACTGCAAAGACAAGCGAAATTCCGTCGAGCTGGCACGCTGCCATCGGGCGCGCGGCCGGTTCCGCCTTCCTGAGGGACGAGGCGCTCGGGCCCGTGATGCACGACGTCTTCCTGGCGTTGAAGCGTGCGGAATATGCCCGGTTCGCGCGGGATATCTCGCCGTTCGAATATCGCACCTATCTCGAAACCGTGTGAGCGGTGGAGGGGCGGCCCGTGGCCGCCCTTTCCCGTCCGGACGCGACGTTGTGAGGGAAACGCAGGCGGCAGCCGTCAAAATGACTTGCGTACATCAGCCGCGATCAATATAGCGGTTGCAGGGAGGTTGGCTCTCATGGGCAAAATGACACTGGAAGATGTCGCCCGAGAAGCCGGTGTAAGCCTTGCGACCGTGGACCGGGTGGTGAACGGGCGCGCCGGCGTACATGCGCGCACCATCGAGCGGGTTCAGACAGCGATAAAGCAGCTCGACTTCCGGCCGGACCGGCATGCCTCGCGGCTTGCCCGGGGACGCGATTACGATTTTCGCATCATCCTGCCGACGGGCGAGAACGACTTCATGAAGATCCTGGAGGCCGAGTTCCGCGCCACGGGGGAGCGCATGGTGCGCGAGCGCGTTCGGCTGGACATTTCCCAGGTCGACGTGTTCGACGGCGCCGCGCTGGCCCGCGCGCTGGAGAACCTTCCTTCCGGCGTCGATGGCGTGGCGCTGGTGGCGCTCGACCATCCGGCGGTGGCGGAGGCGGTGAACGCGCTCACCGATTCCGGCGTGACGGTGCTGACGCTCGTTTCGGATCTGCCGGCCACGCGGCGGGCAAGGTTCGTCGGCATTGACAATTTCGCCGCGGGCCGCACGGCGGCGTCCCTCGTCGGCCGACTGGCAGGCCGGCGTTCTGGAAAAGTGGGACTTATCGCCGGCTCGATGTCGCTGCGCGACCATATCGAGCGCCACTACGGCTTCGAGCAGGTCATGGCGCTCGAATATCCGAACCTCGAAGTGCTGCCGGTGCGCGAGGGGCGCGACGAGAACGCGCGTGCCGAGGCCGCCGCGAGGGCGCTTCTCGCCGATCATCCCGATCTCGTCGCGATCTACAATGTCGGCGGCGGCCAGCTCGGCGTGGTCAACGCGCTGGAGGAAAGCGGGCGGTCCCAGGAGGTCGTGTTCGTCGCGCACGAACTGACCGCGCTGGCGCGGCGCCAGCTCGTGCGCGGCACCATCGACGCCATCATCAATCAGGACGCCGGCCACATGGCGCGCAGCGCCGCGCGGATCCTGCTGGCGTTGCGGGAAGGCGATCCCATCATCGCCGCCCAGGAGCGGATCCGCATCGAGATCTTCCTGCGCGACAACGTGCCTTGAACGTGATCGAGCGGGCGGCGCAGGCTTGCCCGCGCCGGTCCATCGACTGACCGGATTGACCGCCAGCGGACGAACGAAGCCGCAGCGGCATTCGACCGCCGACGCCGCCGAAGAGCGACGTGGCAGGGAGGCGACGACAGTGACCATCGTAACGGATCCGCCGTATGCGGCGGAGCAGGGCAGGCCGGGTCGTTCTCCGGGTTCGGAGGCAGCCGCCCCCGTGCTCCAGGCGCGCGGCATCTCCAAGTCCTTCGGCCCGGTCGAGGTCTTGAGCGGCATCGACCTGTCGCTCGAGGCCGGCACCGTTCATGCGGTGATCGGTGAGAACGGCGCCGGCAAGTCGACGCTGATGAAGGTCCTTTCCGGCCATCTCGCGCCGACCGAGGGGACCATCGCAATGGACGGAAAGCCGGTCCCGCTCAACGGTCCGGTGGACGCGGAGCGCCACGGCATCGTTCTGGTGCATCAGGAGATATTGCTCGCGCCACATCTGACGGTCGCGCAGAACATCTTCATGGGCCGCGAGCTGCGCCGGGGGCTCGTGCTCGACGACCGGCGCATGAACGCGCTCGCAGCCGAGGCGGTCCACAATCTCGGCGCCGACATCGCGCCGACGACGGTGGTCTCGCGGCTGTCGATCGCCCAGCGCCAGCTCGTGCAGATCGCCCGCGCGTTGCAGGTGCCCCATCGCGTCGTGATCTTCGACGAGCCGACGGCCTCCCTTACGCCGGTCGAGACCGAGGCGCTGATCGCCGTCATCCTCGACCTGAAGGCCAAAGGCGTGGCGGTGCTCTATATCTCGCACCGCCTCCCCGAGGTCGCGGCCATCGCCGACGAGGTCACGGTCCTCAGGGACGGCAAGCGCATCGCGACACGCCCGGCCGACGGCATCTCGCCGGAAGAGATGGCGCGCCTGATGGTCGGCCGCGACATGGCGAACCTTTATCCGCACCGCCCGGACGAGGATGCCTCTGCGCCGGCCGTGCTCGCGGTGCGGAACCTGACCGTGCCGGGCTGGGCATCCGACGCGACGTTCGAACTGCGGCAGGGCGAGATCCTCGGCTTCGCCGGACTGATCGGTGCCGGCAGGACCGAGTTGATGGAGGGCCTCGTCGGCCTGCGGCCGACACATGGCGAAATCCAGGTCGACGGCAAGCCGGTCCATTTCGCGGATGCCCGCGATAGCATGAAGGCCGGCATCGTCTATCTCAGCGAGGACCGCAAGGGGAAAGGGCTGCTGCTCGGCCAGCGGCTCGGCGTCAACCTCACGCTTGCCGCGCTCGACCGCTTCCGGAAGGGCTTCCTGATCGACCGGTCGAAGGAAGAATCCGGCCTCACTCAGGCGATCAAGGCCTTCGACATCCGCGCGAAGCGACGCGAGATGCTGGCCGGCCAGCTTTCCGGCGGCAACCAGCAGAAATTGCTGCTCGCCAAGATGATGCTGCTGGAGCCGCGGATCGTGATCATCGACGAGCCGACGCGCGGCATCGACATCGGCACCAAGCAGCAGATCTACCGCTTCATCGCCGACCTGGCCGCGGGCGGAAAAGCCGTGATCGTGGTCTCGTCTGAGATGCAGGAACTGATCGGTCTCTGCCACCGCATCGTGGTGATGCGCGGTGGCCGGATCGTGGGAGAGGTCTCCGGCGAGGCGATGACCGAGGACGAGATCGTCGTCTACGCCACCGGCGTCAGGACGCAGGACAACCCAACAGCCGAGGCCCGAGCATGAGCGACGTCGCCACTTCCAAGCCCTGGCGGAAATGGGCCGATCTCGATCTGCGCGCCGTCGCCCCGTTTGCCGCACTCGCGGTGCTGATGGTGCTCGGCACGCTGGTGAACCCGAGCTTTCTCGGCATCGAGAACCTGACGAACGTGCTGACGCGGTCGGCCTTCATCGCCATCATCGCCGTCGGGGCGACCTTCGTGATCGCGTCCGGCGGACTGGACCTTTCGGTCGGATCGATGTCGGCGCTGGTCGCCGGCACCATGATCCTGTTCATGAACGCGGGCTTCGTCGACGGCGGCATCGGTGCGATTGCCACGGCGATGGCATTCGCGCTGGTCGTCGGCGCGGTCTGCGGGCTGGCGAACGGGCTGACGATCACCATCGGACGTATCGAGCCGTTCATCGTCACGCTCGGCACGATGGGCATCTACCGTGCGCTCACGATCTATCTCGCCGAGGGCGGTTCCATCGCGATGAAGTCGCAGGAACTGCGCGCGCTGTATCGCCCGGTCTATTTCGGATCGGTGTTCGGAATTCCGATCCCGGTGCTGGTGATCGTTGCGGTGGGAATCGTCGGGGCTTTCCTGCTCTATCGCACGGCGTTCGGCCGGCATGTGGTGGCAGTGGGTTCCAATGAGGATGTGGCGCGCTATTCCGGCATTCCCGTCAACCGGGTGCGGACGCTGACCTATGTGATCCAGGGCATCTGCGTGGCCATCGCCGTGCTGGTCTATGTGCCGCGCCTCGGCGCCGCCACGCCGACGACCGGGCTTTTGTGGGAATTGCAGGCGATCACGGCCGTCGTCATCGGCGGCACGGCGCTGAAGGGCGGCGTCGGCCGGATCTGGGGCACGATCTGCGGGGCCGTCATCCTGGAGGTCGTCGGCAACATCATGGTGCTGTCGGATCTCGTCAGCGAGTACCTGATCGGCGCGGTGCAGGGCGCGATCATCATCATCGCCATGCTTGTGCAGCGCTCGCTGTCGCGGCGGCCATAGCACGGGAGAAAATCCGCGCGCGGAACGGGGCGGCCGCGCGGGGCGCTGACAAGCCTCGAAGACCGAAGACCGAAGACCGAAAACCACACAATGAGCGGGCGGGTCGGGGCAATCCGCGGCAGCCGTCCGCCGAACGGGGAGAAAGCGAAATGCGCAAGTTGGTTCTTGGCCTTGCGGCGGCAGCTCTGCTGGCGGCCGGCGGTGCGGCCGGTGCTCAGGAGAAGAGCGTCACGATGGCGGTCTCCATTCCCGCCGCCGACCACGGCTGGACGGGCGGCGTCGTCTTCCATGCGGAGCGCGCCAAGAAGATCCTCGAGGAGCGCTATCCGGGCCTGAAGATCATCGTCAAGACGTCGCCGGACGGGGCGTCCCAGGCGAACGCACTGGAAGACCTCACGACTCAGGGCATCGATGCCCTCGTGACCCTGCCGCACAATTCAGACGAGCTGACCGACCCGATCCGTCAGGTGAAGGACAAGGGTGTGTTCGTCACGGTGGTCGACCGTGCGCTGTCCGATCCGACGATCCAGGACCTCTACGTCGCCGGCAACAACCCGGAACTCGGCCGCGTGGCCGGCGAGTACATCAAGGAGAAGCTCGGCTCGGGCGACGTCGTGGTGATCCGCGGCCTGCCGATCGTGATCGACGAGGAACGCCAGAAGGGCTTCGACGAGGCGATCGCCGGCAGCAACATCAAGGTTCTCGACCGGCAGTTCGGCAACTGGTCCCGCGACGACGCCTTCAAGGTGATGCAGGACTACCTTTCCAAGTACCCGAAGATCGACGCGGTGTGGTGCCAGGACGACGACATGGCCGTCGGCGTGCTGGAGGCGATCAAGCAGGCGAACCGCACCGACATCAAGTTCGTCGTCGGCGGCGCCGGCATGAAGGACATGATCAAGCGCGTCGCCGACGGCGACACGATGATCCCGGTCGACGTGCTCTATCCGCCGGCGATGATCGCAACCGCCATGGAGCTGACGGCGTCCAATTTCTACGATCACATCCCGACCCGTGGCCGCTACATCCTGGATGCGACCCTGGTGACGAAGGACAATGCGGCCGAGTTCTATTTCCCGGATTCGCCGTTCTGATCCCCAGCGCCGGCGCAAGCCGGCACGACTCAAGTCCGACGATGAAAGCGAGGCTCCGGTTCGTCCCGGGGCCTCGTTCCGTTCCGGAGGGTCGATTTGGCTGTGTTGACGAGTGTTATATTATAACATAACAATCGCGGCCGCGGCATGAGCCCACCCGTGCGGACGTTGGCGTTGCGCAGGGAACACGGGCTCCAGCATCTGGAGTGGCATTCGGTCGGGCGCCGGCACCCGACCGGAATCCCATCCAGGCCGTTCCGATGAACCGACATCGAAGACAAGGGTCTGCGAACATGAGAAAACTGCTTCTGGCGGCGGCTGCCGCCACGGCCTTGGCCGCGCTTTCCGGCAACGCTCTGGCCGCGGAGAAGATCAGCGTCGTCGCCGCCGAGAACTTCTACGGCGACATCGCCAAGGAAGTCGGCGGCTCTCATGTGGACGTGACGAGCATCATCTCGAACCCGGACGACGATCCGCACCTGTTCGAGGCCAGTCCCTCCACCGCGCGTGCGCTCGCCGACGCCGCCATCGTGGTCTATAACGGGGCGGACTACGATCCGTGGATGGGCAAGCTCTTGTCGGCTTCGCCGAACCCGGAACGCGCCGACATCGTCGCCGCCAAGCTCACCGGACACAAGGACGGCGACAACCCGCACCTCTGGTATGATCCGGCGACGGCGCCGGCCGTCGCCGCGGCGATCGCGGCGGCGCTGGAGAAGAAGGATCCCGAGCACGCCGCCGACTACGCGGCCGGCCTTGCCCGCTTCGACGGTTCGCTGACGCCGGTCAAGGCGAAGATCGAGGAGATCAAGTCGCGCTACAAGGGCGTGGCCGTGACCGCGACCGAGCCGGTGTTCGGCTACATGGCGGAAGCACTCGGCTTCGAGATGCGCAACATGGCCTTCCAGAACGCCGTGATGAACGATGCAGAGCCGACGCCTTCGCAGGTCGCGGCGTTCGAGAACGACCTGAAGAGCGGTGCGGTCAAGATTCTGTTCTACAATTCCCAGGTGACGGACAGCGCGACGGAGCGTCTGCTCGCCATCGCCAAGCAGGGCGGCGTTCCGGTGGTCGGCGTGACCGAGACGGCACCCGCCGGCAAGACTTTCGCCGCGTGGATGCTCGGCGAACTCGATGCGGTCGAGGCCGCCCTGAAGCACAGTTCGTGACCGGGGGCTGTCGAGGCCGCGAGCAAGATGGACGTTCGTGAATGAGTGCCGTCGTTTTCCGCGATGTGGCTCTCGATCAGGGGGGGCGCCGGGTTCTGTCCGGCGTCTCCTTTGTCGTTGAGCCCGGACAGTTCGTCGGTGTGCTCGGCCCGAATGGGTCGGGCAAGACGACGGTGATGCGCGCCATCGTCGGCCTGCTGCCGGTGACGGCGGGGTCGATTTCCGTGTGCGGCGCCCCGGTGCGCCGGGGCAACCCGGCCATCGGCTACGCCCCGCAGCTGAGGCGCACGCTGGCCGATGCCCGGTTCACCGGGTTTGAAGTCGTCCTGTCCGGCGCCGGTGGCGAGCGATGGGGCTGGCCCTGGGCCAGCAAGCGCGACCGGGCTGCAGCCTGGTCTGCCCTCGAGCGCGTTGGCGGGCTGGACCTTGCCGGCCGGCCGGTCGGAGAGATGTCGGGCGGTGAGCGGCAGCGCCTCATGATCGCGCAGGCGCTTCTCGGCGAGCCGCGCCTGCTTCTGCTCGACGAGCCTCTCGTCAGCCTGGATCCGGCGCGCCAGGCCGACATCGTGGCCCTCGTGGCCTCGATTGCGCGCGAGCGCAACATCGCCGTGCTGTTCAGCGCCCACGAGGTCAATCCGCTGGTCGGAGCCATAGACCGGGTGCTTTATCTCGCGCGCGGTCATGCCGCGACGGGAACAATCGACGAGGTCGTGACCGGGCCGGTGCTGTCGCGGCTCTACGGTTCGTCGATCGATGTCGTCCGGGTCGACGGCCGGATCTTCGTCATGAGCGGCCGCCACGACGTCGAGCGCGGCGAACATTGCGGCCATGCCCATTCCCATGAGCACGCGCACGGTGCGCATTCGCACGGGCACGATCACGGTCCGGCGGGCGTGCTTTCCAGTCCCGGCTCCGCCTCGGTCGGACATCAACATCGCGAGCGGTCGCCCCATGCTGAACTATGACTTCATGGTCAACGCCTTCCAGGCGTCGGGCATCGTCGCGGTGCTCGCCGGGGCGGTCGGCTATTTCCTCGTGCTGCGCGGGCAGACCTTCGCCGGCCATGCCCTGTCCCATGTCGGTTTCGCCGGTGCCACCGGCGCCGCGCTGTTCGCCGTCTCGCCCTTCGTCGGCATGACGGGCTTCACCGTTGTCAGCGCCATCGGGATCGGGCTGCTCGGCGACAAGGCCCAGGGCCGCGACGTCGCCATCGGCCTCGTGCTGTCGATGTCGCTCGGGCTCGGGCTTCTGTTCCTGCACTTCTATACGGCCTATGCCGGCCAGGCGACGGCGCTGCTGTTCGGCAACGTTCTCGGCGTCTCGCGCAGCACTGTCGCGACGCTCGCCGTGATGGCGCTCGTCGCGCTGGCGGCGCTGGCTGTCGTGCTGCGGCCGCTCGTGTTCGCCAGCCTCCAGCCGGAGGTCGCGGAAGCGCGGGGCGTGCCAGTGCAGGCGGTCTCGGTCGTCTTCCTGGTGATCGTCGCCGTCGCGGTTTCCGAAGCGACGCAGATCGTCGGGGTGCTGCTCGTGTTCGCGCTCCTCGTCGGTCCCCCGGCTGCAGCGATGCTGCTGACGGCGCGCATCGGCTGGGGTGTCGCGCTGGCCGCGGCGCTGGCCTTGCTCGAAGCCTGGGGCGGGCTCGTGCTCGCCTATTATACCGACTGGCCGGCCAGCTTCTGGATCACGCTCCTGTCCGTGGTGGTCTACGGCTTCGCCCGCCTCACCCGCCGGCTGCTGCCCGCCGCCGGCCGTGCGCCCGTCGCTGCACGGTTCGGCGAAGACGACCTTCCGGATGGCATCCGCTCGGAAGTCTGACCGGAACGAGGTGCGCAAACCGGAAAAGGCCGGCAGGGGCGTTCGCGCGCCACGGCCGGCCTTTCGCTTTTTCCTCAGGAAGAGGGGACGTCCCTCAGGGCGGTGTGACCTCGCGGATCATTCCGCCAGCAGCGGCCGCTCGGTCTCACCGGCGAGGATCGGCTTGCCAGCGAGGGCGCTCGCGAGGCTCGCCCTGTCAAGCTCGCCCTCCCAGCGGGCGACGACGATGGTCGCCACCGCGTTGCCGATGAAGTTCGTCAGCGCACGGCACTCCGACATGAACCGGTCGATGCCGAGGATCAGCGCCATGCCCGCGACCGGAACGGCCGGAATGACCGACAGCGTGGCGGCAAGCGTGATGAAGCCGGCGCCGGTGATGCCAGCGGCGCCCTTCGAGCTCAGCATAGCGACGAGCAGCAGCAGGATCTCGTCGCCGAGTGAGAGTGGCGTGTCGGTCGCCTGGGCGATGAACAGCGCCGCCAGCGTCATGTAGATGTTGGTGCCGTCGAGATTGAAGGAGTAGCCGGTGGGGACCACGAGGCCGACGACGGACTTCGAGCAGCCCGCACGCTCCATCTTGTCGATCAGGCTCGGCAGCGCGGCCTCCGAAGACGAGGTGCCGAGGACGAGCAGCAGTTCCTCTTTCAGGTAGCGGATGAGCGCGAGGATCGAGAAGCCGTTATAGCGCGCGACGAGGCCGAGCACGCCGAGCACGAAGATCAGTGACGTCAGGTAGAACGTGCCGATCAGCATGGCGAGGTTTGCGATGGAGCCAATGCCAAACTTGCCGATGGTGAAGGCCATGGCGCCGAACGCGCCGATGGGGGCTGCCTTCATCAGGATCGCGACGAGGCGGAACATCGCGTTCGACAGCGACTGGAGCACGTTCAGCAGCGGCTTGCCGCGCTCGCCGATCATGCCGAGGGCGATGCCGAACAGCACCGAGAAGAACAGCACCTGGAGAATGTCGCCGGACGAGAACGCCCCCACCACGGTCGAGGGGATGATGTTCGACAGGAAGCCGACCAGCGATTGCTCGTGCGCCTTGGCGGCATAGTCGGCGACCGCCTTGGCGTCGAGGCTCGCCGGATCGATGTGCAGCCCGTAGCCGGGCTTCACGAGGTTGGCGACCACGAGACCGACGATCAGCGCCAGCGTGGAGAAGGTAATGAAATAAAGCATCGCCTTGCCGGCGACGCGGCCGACCTTCTGCAGGTCGCTCATGCCGGCGATGCCGGTGGTGACGGTGAGGAAGATGACCGGTGCGATGATCATCTTCACGAGCTTGATGAAGGCGTCGCCCAGCGGCTTCATCTGGGCGCCGATCGTGGGGTAGTAATGGCCGAGCGTCACGCCGATGGCGATGGCGACCAGCACCTGGAAATAAAGGTGCCGGTAGAATCTGCGGGGCTGGCGCGGCTGTGCGGTTGGGATCGTGGCTACCATCGGACTGTCATTTCCTGCCCAGGGAGCCCGGCGTGTGTCGGCGGTGTGCCGCCGTACACGATCGAGGGCTCATGTTTCGCTTCGGGTTTGTGGGCGGCGTCTCGCGGGTGAACCCGCATGAGCCTCCTGACAAACCCAGAGCAATGCCCGTGCCAGCGTCGGCGGCCTTCTGTGATCCGATTTAAATCGTTGAATTAAAAGATATTTTCACTTTCTGGTATTTCTGGCGGGCTTTGAATTTGTGTGGAAATCCGCACGCTCATGCGGTAGAACAGGCGGAAAGACGCACCGAGCCAGGAGGAGGCCGGACGGAGATGCCGGATCGCGGGGACGCCGGGGCGGCGCAGAGCGCTTCCGTCCCGCCAGCAGTGGACGACGGGGCGGACCTGCGCGCGTCACACGCTGTGTCCCCGTTCCTCGGCAAGGCGCGATGGCTGGCCGTCGCCGCAGTCGCGCTGGTGGCGGGGATCGCGGCCGGCCTTGGCGTTCATCAGGTCGTGCTGTCGCGCGAGCTCGCCGCGCTTCAGAACCGGGGGCGCGAGGCGGCGACGCTGAGCGCGCTGCTGCTGCAGGGCGAACTCGAAAAGCAGCGCGCCGTGCCCCTCGTGCTTGCGGAAGACCCCGACGTGCGCGCCGCGCTGCGGGCCCCGATCCAGGCGCGGGTGGAAGCGCTCGACATGCGGCTCGAAGCGCTGGCCGCCGAGACGCGGGCGAGCGTGATCTATCTGCTCGACGCCCGCGGTGTGGCGATCGCGGCCAGCAACTGGCGCCGGCCGGACAGCTTCGTCGCCAGCGACTATTCGTTTCGTCCCTATTTCCAGCGTGCCGTCGCGGACGATGCGACCGAATACTTCGCTCTCGGAAATGTCAGTCTTCGGCCCGGACTCTATCTCGGCCGGCGGATCGAAAGCGCCAACCGTCTTCTCGGCGTCATCGTGGTCAAGGTCGAGTTCGATGCCATCGAGCAGGGCTGGCGCGAACTCAGTGCGCCGGTGTTCGTTACGGACCCGCGCGGTATCGTCCTCATCACCAGCGTGCCGGAATGGCGCTTCGATACCGATCGGCCGCTCGATGATGCGGTGCGGGCGGAGATCCGGGCGAGCCGGCAGTTCGGGGCCTCACCCCTCGAACCCTTGCCGCTTGGCCCGCCCCGGCAAAGCGGCGGCCAGGCATTGGTCGCGCTGGAAGGAGCGAAGGACCGCCCGCGCGAGCGCTTCCTCGAAGTCGCGGTGCCGGTCGCGACCAAGGATTGGATGCTGCACGTGTTGATGCCGGCCGACGGCCCGGGCCGAAGGGCGTCTGCCGCCGGCTGGGCGAGCGCGGGCGCCGTGTGCGCGGTGCTGTTCGGCGCCGCGGGGATCATCGTCCGGCGGCGCGACCGCGCCCGCGCGAGCCGAGAGGACGAAGCGCGAATGCGCGCGGAACTGGAGGCCCGCGTGCGGGAGCGGACCGCCGCGTTGAGCGCGGCCAACGGGCTACTGCTCGACGAGATGGAAGAGCGGCGCCGCGCAGAGGCCTCTCGCGAGGTGCTTCGCGACGAACTGCGGCAGGCGAACCGCCTCGCCACCCTCGGCCAGATCGCCGCCGGTGTCGCCCACGAGATCAGCCAGCCCGTCGCCGCCATTCGCACCTATGCCGACAATGCCGAGACCTATCTGGCGCGCGGCGACATGCCGGGTGCCCGGCGCAGTGTCGGCACCATCGCCGGCCTGACGGAGCGGATCGGAGCGATCACGGCGGAACTGCGCGGCTTCGGCCGCAAGGCGCCGACGGAAACCCAGGAGGTTTCGATCCGGCAGGCCATCGACGGCGCGCTGCTGCTGGTTGGGCACAGGCTGCGGGCAGGCGGCATCACGCTGAAGGGACCGGTCGGCGACAGCGACATCGTGATCATCGCCAACCGGGTGCGACTGGAGCAGGTGCTGGTCAACCTGCTGCAGAACGCGATCGACGCCCTGGCGGACCGCACCGACGGCGCGATCGAGATCGGCCTTTCCATCGAGGAAGACGCTGTGCCGGAACAGGCCGCGCGGCCGTCCCGCATGGCGATGATCATCGTCGCCGACAACGGGTCGGGGCTGGCGCCGGAGATCCTCGGGGCCCTGTTCACGCCGTTCTCGACGACGAAGCCGAAAGGCCTCGGGCTTGGCCTCGTCATTTCCCACGATATCGTCAGCCGGGCAGGGGGCACGCTTTCCGCCTTCAACCGGCCGGAGGGAGGCGCCGTGTTCACGGTCCGCCTCCCGCTGACGCCGCCATTGCAGGCGGCTTTGGTGGAGGCCGCGTCATGAACCCGTCCCGTTCCGCGTCGGCCGTGCCGGAGGTCGTCGTATTCGTCGACGACGACGACGACCTGCGTGCAGCGAATGCGGAGAGCCTCGCGCTGGCAGGGTTCGAGCCGGTGCCGTGCGCATCCGGGGAGGAAGCGTTGCGGCATATCGGCCCGGATTTCGCCGGCGTCGTCGTGACCGACATCCGCATGCCGAAGATGGACGGCCCGGCCCTGTTCCGTCGCATCAAGGCGATCGATCCGGATATTCCGGTGCTGTTCATCACCGGCCACGGCGACGTCGAGACCGCGGTCGCGGCAATGCGCGACGGTGCATACGACTTCGTCACCAAGCCGTTCGCGGCGGAGCGTCTGGTGTCGTCCGTCCGCCGCGCACTGGAGAAGCGCCGGCTAGTGCTGGAGAACCGCCGGCTGCGCCATGCCGTGGAGGCGGCGGCCGACGATTTCCCGCTGATCGGCGAAACGCCGGCGATGGAGCGTCTTCGGCGAACCCTGCGCCACGTCGCGGCGGCCGATGTCGACGTGCTGGTGACGGGCGAGACCGGATCGGGCAAGGAGGTGGTGGCCACGGCGCTGCATCGCTGGAGCCGGCGCGCGCGCAAGCCATTCGTCGCGCTCAATTGCGGCGCCCTGCCGGAGACGGTGATCGAGAGCGAACTTTTCGGCCACGAGCCGGGCGCCTTCACCGGAGCCCAGCGCCGCCGCATCGGCCGCATCGAGCACGCGAGCGGGGGAACCCTGCTGCTCGACGAGATCGAGAGCATGCCGCTCGCCTTGCAGGTGAAGCTGCTGCGCGTGCTCGAGGCGCGCGAGGTGACGCCGCTCGGAAGCAACGAGGTGAGGCCCGTGGATATTCGGGTCATCGCGGCGACGAAGGCCGACCTGGCGGAGCCGAAGGCGCGCGAGACCTTTCGCGAGGATCTGTTCTATCGCCTCAATGTCGTCAGCCTGCGCATTCCCCCGCTGAGGGAGCGGCGCGCGGACGTGCCGCTGCTGTTCGCCTATTTCCTCGGACGGGCGGCGACCCGGTTCGGGATCGATCCACCTGAGGTCGGCGACGGCGTGCGGCACCACCTGCTCGCCCACGACTGGCCGGGCAACGTGCGCGAACTCGCCCACTTCGCCGAGCGCGTCGCCCTCGGCCTCGGGGAAACCGGCGAGGCGTCGCACGAGGTCGATTCCGATGCTCCCGCCGCCAGCCTGCCGGAGCGGGTGGACAGGTTCGAGGCAGACCTGATCCGCCGGGAACTTGAGGCGAACAGGGGCGATGTCCGTGCCACTGTCGAGGCGCTGGCGATCCCGCGAAAGACGTTCTACGACAAGCTGAAGCGGCACGGCATTCGGCAGGCGGACTATCGCCGCGACCCGGATGGCGAGGCGTAGAGCATGTCCCGTCCGGATCGACGCGATCCGAACGGCAAGGATATGCTCAAGCTGCCAAAGCCCGGGTGCTGCGGATTCGGCCGGATGGTTCCGATCCGGCCGGCTACTCCGGGGCGCTGCGGCGGGACGTGTCGCGCCTTTGGGCGCCACGGCCTCAGAACAACGAGAAATCGCGGGAGGGAATCCATGGCTCAGCGCATCGCCGTCGTCGGCAGCAACAATGTCGATCTCATCACCTACGTGAATCGCATTCCCGGACCCGGCGAGACTCTGGAAGCGCCGAAGTTCCAGATCGGCAACGGCGGCAAGGGCGCCAATCAGGCGGTTGCCGCCGCGCGCCTTGGTGCCGACGTCCTGATGGTCTCCAAGGTGGGGGACGACCTGTTCGCGGACAGCACGGTCGCCAACCTTGCCGCCGCCGGCATCGATGTGCGCCATGTCGGCCGGGCGGCGGGCGTGTCGAGCGGAGTCGCGCCGATCTTCGTCGAGCCGTCGGGCGAGAACCGCATTTTGATCGTCAAGGGCGCGAACGACGTGCTGTCGCCGGCCGATATCGATGCGGCGGCGGAGGATCTCTCCCGGTGCCGCCTGATCCTGCTTCAGCTCGAGATCGCGATCGAGACGGTCTATTACACGCTCGATTTCGCGGCCCGCCATGGCATCGAGGTTCTTCTCAATCCAGCACCCGCCTTGCCGGATCTCGACCCCGCCAAGGTCTCTCTCGCGACCTTCCTGGTTCCTAACGAGAGCGAACTCGCGATCCTGACCGGTCTGCCGACCGGCACGGAGGACGAGGTGGAGGTGGCGGCTCGCGCGCTGATCGCCAAGGGCAACCGCACCGTGATCGTGACGATGGGCGCGCGCGGCGCGCTGCTGGTGACGGCGGACGGCAAGGTTCATGTGTCCTCGGTGCCTGTGACTCCGAAGGACACGACCGGGGCGGGAGACGCCTTCATCGGCGCGTTCGCACGTTACTATGTTGACGGGTTCGATCCGGTGGCAGCCGTAGAGCGCGCGGTCCGTTACGCCGCCGACTCGATCACGCGGCTTGGCACGCAATCCTCCTACGCGACAGAGGCCGCTTTCGAGGACCTGCTGACACGGGAGGGAGCGCTTGCGGACGCAGAAGGCTGATCGCCGCCCAAGCGAAAGATAAGTGATGAATTTTGAATATCGTCACTTATAATATCCGATTATGCGCGGGGAAACGGACAGCGGTGCGGCAAGCACCCCCATGCCAAGGCTGGACTGATCATGAGTAGAGTGACGCGCAATGCGGCTTCGCCGGACGACACCCGCGCCCGGATCATCGAAGTCGCGGAAGAGAGTTTCCGTCGGGTCGGTTACGCCAAGACGACCGTTGCCGACATCGCCAATGCCTTGGAGATGAGCCCGGCGAACGTCTACCGCTTTTTTCCGTCCAAGGCCGCGATCAACGACGCGATCCTGCAAAGGACTCTCGCGGAGATGGAGGAGATCGCCTGGAAGTGCGCGCGCGCCGATGAGCCCGCGCTCGACCGCATTGAGGCGATCGCGCTCGGCATGCTCCGCTTCAATCACAACAGCCTGATGCACGAGCGGCGCGTGCACGATATGGTGACGGCCGCTTTCGACGAAAACTGGCCTTCTATCAATAAGTTCATCGAACGTTTTGTGACATTGATAGAGGGCGTCATCCGCGACGGAATCGCTAAGGGCGAACTGATCGCCGTCGATCCCGGCGAGACGGCGCATGTCCTCAAGATGACGCTGGTCCGGTTCATGCACCCGGTGGTGGTGTCTCAGTGCTGGAAGGAAGGCGACGACCCTGAAGCGGACCTGAGAATGCTGATGCGTTTCCTGCGTCGTTCCCTCGGCAACCGCCCGCCTGCCAAAACGCCGGCCCGTCCGGTTCAGCAGCGCCTGCTCTGATCGCGTCCGTTTCTCGGCCAATCTTTCCCCTTCCGACCGCCGCCTTCGCTGGTGAGGCCTGCGTTTCGTGACCGCGTGGCCCATCGGCAGCGCCCGAACCTGGGCCAGAGGAAGATTTATGTTTTTAAAGTGACGAATTTCAATTATCGTCAGTTCATATTTCGCTGTCGTGAATCGTGATTATGGGATCCTCTGCCATGGTGCGGAACTCCGCCATCTCGCTCGGTGTCGTCGGGCTCGCCCTCGCCGTGGCGGCCTGCAAACCGGAACAGGTGGCCTCGAAGCCCGATCCCGTGGTGCGCGTCACCACCGCCTTCTCCGCGCCCGATGCGGAGGTGCGCAGCTATACCGGCGTGATCCGTCCCCGCACCGAGATCGCCCAGGCCTTCCGCGTCGGCGGCCGTGTCGTCGAGCGGCTGGTGGATGTCGGCGATACGGTGAAGCAGGGTCAGGTTCTCGCCCGTCTCGATCCGACCGATTTCGCGCTTTCGGTCGAAAGCGCCGAGGCCGAACTCACCGCAGCGCAGTCCGCTCTGGTGCTCGCCAATGCGGAGGAAGGCCGCTTCGAGGAACTGCTGAAAGGCGGCCATACCAGTCAGGCGTCCTACGACGCCCGCAAGGTCGCTCTCGACGAGGCGAGGGCGAGGGTCGACCGCGACGAGCGTGCGCTCGATCTCGCCCGTAACCAGCTCGGCTATGCGGTCCTCACCTCCAATGTCGACGGCGTCGTCACCTCTGCCACCGTCGAGGCGGGCCAGGTCGTCGGCCAGGGCCAGGAGATCGTCAAGGTCGCCAAGCAGGCCGAGCCCGCGCAGGCGGCAGGCGGGACGGCGGCGGGCGGCTCAAAAGGGGCCGAGAAGGAGGTGCTGGTCGCCATTCCCGAAAGCCGGCTCGCCGATCTCGATCGTTCCGCCGCCACCGTCACGCTGTGGGCGGATGGCGGGCGCCAATATGCCGCCACGGTGCGCGAGATCGCGCCGCAGGCCGATCCCGCGACCCGAACCTATGCAGTGCGCTTCTCGCTGCCGGATGCCGACGACGCCGTCCGGCTCGGCATGACGGCGACGCTCGCGCTCGCCAGCGGCTCCGACCGGCCGGTCGTCCGCCTGCCGTTGTCCGCCGTGTTCAGCGTGGGCGAGGGCGCTGGGGTCTATGTGGTGAAGCGCGATCCGGAGGAGACCGGGCACGGCGTGCTGGCGTTCCAGCCTGTCGAGATCGTGCGGTACGGCTCCAACGAGGCCGTCGTCACCGGCGTGCCCCACGGCGCGGCCGTGGTGGCCATGGGCGCGCGCCGCCTGGAGAACGGCGAGCGTGTGCGCTTCGAGGCATCCGCCCAGTCCGCCCCGCAGCCGGATGCCGCGGCCGCGGCAACGCCCGGCCTGGCCTCGCGGTCGTGACGGGGGACGGGGGCATGGGTCGTTTCAACCTCTCTCATTGGGCCGTCACGCACCAGCCGCTGGTGCTGTTCCTGATGATCCTGCTGTCGTTCGGCGGCGTGCTCTCCTATTTCAACCTCGGCCGCGCCGAGGAGCCGGATTTCACCGTCAAGATCATGATCGTCTCCGCGCAATGGCCCGGCGCCACGGCGGAGGAAATGCAGCGCCAGGTTGCCGATCCGATCGAGAAGGTGCTGCAGGAGATTCCCCATTTCGACAAGGTGAAGACCTATTCGCGGCCGGGCAGCACCTTCATGCAGGTGCAGTTCAAGGACGATACGCCGCCCAAGGACGTGCCGGCCCTGTTCCTGCGGGTGCGCGACCGCGTCTCCGACGCCCGCGCCAGCCTGCCCGCCGGTGTCATCGGCCCGTTCTTCAACGACGACTTCGCCGACGTGTCGTCCACGCTCTACATGCTGACAGGCGACGAGGGCGTCTCTGCGCGGACCCTGAAGGATGAGGCGGAGGACATCCGCCAGCAGCTTCTCCGCGTGCCTGACGTCGCCAAGGTGCTGTTCTTCGGCGAACAGGACGACCGGATCTATGTCGAGTTCAGCCACACCAAGCTCGCGACGCTCGGCATCACGCCAGACCAGATCTTCGCCTCCGTGGCGCGGCAGAACGCGGTCGCGCCCGCCGGCCGGTTCGAAAGCAACGCCGACCAGATCTATCTGCGCGTCGATGGCGCGCTCGACGGCGAGAAGGCCGTCGCGGACGTGCCGATCTCTGCCGGCGGGCGGCAGTTCCGCCTCGGCGATATCGCCACCGTTCATCGTGGCCCGCCGGATCCGCCGACCTATCTGGTGCGGCAGCAGGGCGTGCCCGCGCTCGGCATCGGCGTCGTCATGGCGAAGGGCGCCAACATCCTCGATCTCGGCGAGAACCTGCATTCCACCATCGACCACATCCGCGCCGACCTGCCGGCCGGCCTCGAACTGATCCAGATCGCCGATCAGCCGAAGATCGTCGAGGAATCGGTCGGCGAGTTCGTCCGGGTGTTCATGGAAGCGCTGGTGATCGTGCTCGGCGTGTCGTTCCTGTCGCTCGGCATCAGGACCGGCATCGTGGTCGCGTTCGCGGTTCCGCTCGTGCTCGCCATCACGATCATGATCATGGATTTCATGGGCCTGTCGCTGCAGCGCGTCACGCTCGGCGCGCTCATCATCGCGCTCGGCCTGCTCGTCGACGATGCCATCATCGCTGTCGAGATGATGGTGGTGAAAATGGAGCAGGGCTTCGACCGCATTGCCGCGGCGAGCTACGCCTGGACCTCGACCGCCTTTCCGATGCTGACGGGCACGCTCGTCACCGCGGCCGGCTTCATGCCCGTCGGCCTGTCCCAGTCCTCCACCAGCGAATATGCCGGCGGCATCTTCTGGGTGGTCGCCATCGCGCTCCTGGTGTCGTGGGTCGTGGCGGTGGTGTTCACGCCCTATCTGGGCGTCAAGCTTCTGCCGAACTTCAAGGCCCACCACGGCGATCCGAATGCCGTCTACGACACGCGCGTCTACCGCGCCCTCCGCCGCGTGGTGGCGTGGTGCGTGCGCCATCGCATCGTGGTCGTGCTGGCGACGCTGGCGCTGTTCGCCTCCGCGATCTTCTCGATGCGCTTCGTGCAGCAGCAGTTCTTCCCAACCTCGGCCCGTCCGGAGGTGATCATCGAGGTCGCGACCCCGCTTGGAAGCGCCTTCGGCACCACCGACGCGGCCGTGAGGAAGATCGAGAAGCTGGTGGCGGCCGACGACGAGGTCGAGACCTACACCTCCTATATCGGCTCCGGCGCCCCGCGCTGGATGCTCGGGTTCAACCCGGAGCTTCCGAAGGAGAGCTACGGCGTCGTCATCGCCTATGCCAAGGACTTCCACGCCCGCGACAGGGTGATCGAGCGGCTGAGGGCCGAGGTGGGCGACGGCGCGGTGCCGGAAGCGACGGTGCGCGTCAGCGAACTCGTGTTCGGTCCGCCGGTCGGCTATCCCGTGCAGTTCCGCGTGATCGGGCCCGACCCGATCGAGGTACGCCACATCGCCGGCGCCGTCCGCAAGGTGATGGAGGCCAACCCCAACACCCGCGACGTCAATCTCGACTGGAACGAGCAGGCGAAGTCGATCCGCATCGAACTCGACCAGGATCGCATCCGCGCGCTCGGCCTGACCCCGGCGGACATCGGCTCGACCCTTCAGACGCTCCTGTCCGGCACGACCGTGACTCAGGTCCGCGACGGCATCGAACTGGTGGATGTCGTGGCCCGCGCGGTGCCCGAGGAACGGCTCGATCTGCGGAAGCTGCGCGATCTCACGATCACGACCCGCGACGGAATCGCCGTACCGCTGTCCCAGGTCGCGAAGGCCGATTTCGGCTTCGAGGAGCCGATCCTGTGGCGGCAGAACCGCGACATGGTGATCACCGTCCGCTCCGATGTTATGGCCGGGCTTCAGCCACCCGACGTCTCCGCCCAGATCGAGCCGGCATTGAAGCCGATCATCGAAGCGCTGCCGATGGGCTACCGCATCGAGGCCGGCGGATCGGTCGAGGAGAGTGCGAAGGCGAATACGGCGCTCGCCAAGATCTTCCCGATCATGGTCGCCGTGATGTTGCTGTTCATCATGATCCAGGTTCAGAGCTTCGGGCGCCTGTTCCTCGTGATCGCCACCGCGCCGCTGGGGCTGATCGGCGCCGTCTATGGCCTGATCCTGTTCGATCGGCCGTTCGGGTTCGTGACGCTGCTCGGCGTGCTGTCGCTCGCCGGCATGATCATGCGCAACACGCTGATCCTGGTCGACCAGATCAAGCACGATCTCGACGCCGGGGTGGCGCCTTTCGAGGCGGTGATCGGATCGACGGTTCGCCGGGCCCGTCCGGTCGTTCTGACCGCGGCCGCGGCGATCCTGGCGATGATCCCACTGTCGCAGAACATCTTCTGGGGGCCGATGGCGGTGTCCATCATGGGTGGTCTGACGGTGGCGACGCTGCTCACCCTGTTCTTCGTGCCGGCCCTCTACGCGCTTTGTTTCCGCGTCCGCGAGGGGGCCGCCCCGGTGGCCGCGACGTCCAACGTCGCGGCCGAACCGAGGCTCGCCGCCGAATGACATCTCCGGCCGGCCTCGACATCCGCGTCGCCGCGCAATAACGAGGTGATCGGGGCGGCGCCGGGATCTGGCCCGGCAGCGCCGATCAAGCGCGCCGCAGAACGAGCGCGGGTGCGGGGAGGGGCGCGATGGCCGAGGACGAGTTCGACTTCGTGATCGCGGGCGCGGGCTCGGCCGGCTGCGTGCTCGCCAACCGGCTTTCGGCCGGCGGGCGTTACCGCGTGGCCCTCGTCGAGGCCGGCGGTCCCGACAACTGGATCTGGTTCCACATTCCGGTCGGCTACCTGTTCGCGATCGGCAATCCGCGGGCGGACTGGATGTTCCGCACCGAGCCCGAGCCGGGCCTGAACGGCCGCGCGCTCGCCTATCCGCGTGGCCGGGTGCTCGGCGGATCGTCGGCGATCAACGCCATGATCTACATGCGCGGGCAGGCAGCCGACTATGACGGCTGGCGTCAGCTCGGTCTCGATGGCTGGGGCTGGGACGACGTTCTGCCGGTCTTCAAGCGCCACGAGGATCATTTCGCCGGGGCGAGCGAGTGGCACGGTGCCGGCGGGGAATGGCGAGTCGACCGTCCCCGGCTGAAATGGGAAATCCTGGATGCCTTCATCGCTGCGGCGAACGAAATCGGTATCCCTCCAACGGCGGATTTCAACACCGGCAGCAACGAAGGCTGCGGCTATTTCCAGGTGAACCAGAAGAACGGGCGCCGCTGGAGTGCGGCGCGCGGCTTCCTCAAGCCGGCTCTGGGTCGGCCCAACCTCTCCGTTGTCACCGGCGCCCTCGTCGACAAGGTGATGATCGCCGAGGGCCGCGCCACCGGGCTCGTGGTGCGGCAGAACGGTCGCGAACGCCGGTTGACGGCCCGCGTGGAGACCATCCTCTCCGCCGGGGCGGTGGCATCGCCGGTTCTTCTGGAACGATCCGGCATCGGCGACGGCGAGCGGCTTACTACCCTCGGCATCGAGACACGCCGGCATCTGCCCGGGGTCGGCCGCAACCTGCAGGATCACCTGCAGATCCGGCCGGTGTTCAAGGTCTCCGGCGTCGCGACGCTCAACACCGATTATCTGTCGCTCTGGAAGCGGGCGCGCATGGGTCTGGAATATGCCGTGCTCCGGCGCGGCGCGCTGACCATGGCGCCGTCGCAGCTCGGCGCCTTCACCCGATCCTCGCCGGAGTTCGCGACGCCGAACCTGCAGTTCCACGTCCAGCCGCTTTCGCTCGGCGCGTTCGGCGAGCCGATGCACACGTTCGGCGCCATAACCGTCAGCGTCTGCAATCTGCGCCCGACCAGCCGCGGCGAGATCCATGCGCGCTCCGCCTCGCTCGACGATGCGCCGGTGATCCAGCCGAATTATCTCTCGACGGATCAGGATCGGCACGTCGCCGTCGCCTCAATCCGCCTTGCGCGAAAGGCGATGGCGGCGCAGGCGATGCGGCGCTACCGGCCGGAGGAGTTCAAGCCCGGCGATCACCTCACCGGCGAGGGCGAACTCGAACGCGCGGCCGGCGACATCGCCACCACGATCTTCCACCCCGTCGGAACCGCGAAGATGGGCATCGAGAGCGATCCGTTCGCGGTGACCGATACGCGGCTCAGGGTGAGGGGGATCGAGCGGCTGCGCGTCGTCGATGCCTCGGTCATGCCCACGATCACGTCCGGCAACACCAACAGCCCGACGATGATGATCGCCGAGCGCGGCGCGGACATGATCCTCGCCGACGCCCGTTGAGCGCGGGGCCGTTCAGGTCCGGTTGCCCGACGCGGGAACGATGGCCGCAGCCTGGGGCGTGCCGGCCGGCGCAGGCGACGGGTCAGGCGCGAGCGGCGCCTTCTTGATGTTGCCTGCCGTCGGCAGGTCCGCCGTCTCCCAGCCGCCGCCGAGTGCACGGATCAGCGAGACGGTAGCGTTGACCCGGTCCGAACGCGCCTGCAGCAGGGTCTGCTCGTTGCTGAGCGCGGTGGTCTGGGCCTGCACGACGGTCGTGTAGTCCTGCGTGCCAGCCTGGTATTCGTTGAGGCTGATGGTGACCGCCTGCTGCGCGGAGGCGACCGCTCGCCGCTGCACGGCGATCTGGCGCGCGAGGATGCGCAGCGACGAGAGTTCGTCTTCCACGTCCTGGAAGGCTGCCAGCACCGTCTGGCGGTAGTTCGCCACGCTCTGCTCGTAGCCCGCCTGCGCGGCCGCCACCGTCGCCGTGCGAAGCCCGCCGTCGAACAGGATCTGCGCGCCGCTCGCGGCGAGGCTCCAGACCTGGTTGGAGGCGGTCAGAAGCTGCTGCATGGCGCCGCCGCCGAAACCGGCCGAGGCCGACAGGTCGATGTTCGGGAAGAACGCCGCCGTCGCCACGCCGATCTGGGCGTTCTGCGCCTGCATGGTGCGTTCCGCGGCCGCGATGTCCGGTCGCCGCTCCAGAAGCGTCGACGGCAGTCCCACGGGAATCTTGGGCACGCGGTCCGTCAGCGCGCCCGGCGGGATCGAGACCTCGCTCGGGGTTTTGCCGACCAGGAGCGCGATGGCGTGCTCGTATTTCGCCCGATCGACCTCGGCCGCGATCGCCCGGGCCTGGGTCGAAAGCAGCTGGGTTTCGGCGGTGATGACGTCGGAGCGCGCGGCGGTGCCCTGTTCGTACTGATTGCGCGCGATCTGGAGCGAGCGCTGGTACGCGGTCGCCGTCTCGTTCAGAAGTCGCTTCAGGGAATCCTGATAACGCAAGAGGAAGTAGTAGTTTGCGAGGTCCGCCTGCGCGGAAAGCCGGGCATTCGCCAGATCCGCCGCGCTGGCCTGGGCGCTGGCGGTATTGCCTTCCACCTGGCGACGGACCGAGCCCCAGATGTCGGGCTCCCAGCTCGCGTTGGCGAGAACGTTGTATGAGACCTGATCGTTGTTGCTGGCGCGCTGGCGCGACACCTCCGGGTTGAAGGTCGCGCTTGGATATAGCCCGGACTGGGCTTCCGCGACGATGGCGCGCGCCTGGCGGTAGGCAGCCTCGAAGGCCTTGAGGTTCTGGTTGTTGACGACGACCTCCGCCTCTAGCCGCGACAGCAGCGGATCGCCATAGAGGTCCCACCAGGGACCTCGGTCGACATGGTCCGACGGGTTCGCCGGCTTCCAGCCGTCGAGTTCCTTGTAGGCGACGGGGACGTCGGCGCTTGGCCGCACATAGTTCGGCCCCACCATGCAGCCGGCGAGAAGGCTCGTTGCCAGCAGCGCCAGGGCGGCGCGCCGGCGGGGATGAGCGACGATCGAGGACCGGAGGTTCATGGGAGGCGTCCGCGCAGGCGATCAGGAGGCGGCGCGGCGGTTGCCGCGCGTGAAGCTGCGCCACTTCGCGGCTGAACGGAGCCGCAAGCGGTCGAGGGTCAGGTAAACGACGGGGGTGGTGTAGAGCGTGAGAAGCTGACTGACGATCAGGCCGCCGATGATGGCGATGCCGAGCGGCCGGCGGATCTCACCGCCTTCGCCGAAATCGAGCGCGAGCGGCAGCGCGCCGAGAAGTGCGGCGAGCGTCGTCATCATGATCGGTCGGAAGCGCTGCACGGCGGCGCGGTGGATCGCCTCCAGCGGCGCGAGTCCCTCGTTGCGTTCGGCCTGCAGGGCAAAATCCACCATCATGATCGCGTTCTTCTTGACGATGCCGATCAGCAGGATGACGCCGATGAGCGCGATGACCGAGAACTCGGTGCCGGAGACGAGCAGGGCCAGCACCGCGCCGACCCCCGCCGAGGGCAGTGTGGAGAGAATCGTGATCGGGTGGACATAGCTCTCATAGAGCACGCCGAGCACGATATAGATCGTGACCAGTGCCGCAAGGATCAGGAGCGGCTGGTTCTGCGACGTGGACTGGAACGTGGCCGCGGTGCCGGAGAAAGAGCCCTGGATCGAGGTGGGCAGGTGGATTTCGGCCGCGGCGCGATCGATAGCCGCGACGGCATCACCCAGCGAGGCGCCGTCGGTGAGGTTGAACGAGATCGTCGCCGAGGCGAACTGACCCTGGTGGCGGATCTGCGTGGGCGTGCGGCCCGGCTCGTAGTGCGCGAAGGCGCTGAGCGGGATCATGGTCTCGTTGCGGGTCGAGACCGCCGCGCCACTCGACGTGCTGGCGCTTCCCCCCGTGGCGATGGCGTTGGTGGCCTGGTTCCGAACGGCCGTTGCCGCGTCGGAGCCCGCGGTCGCCGCGGATGAACTCGTGGTGGAGTTGGTCCGCGACGAGCCGCTCGCCCTTGCGCCGGAACCGCTGACATAGATCGTATCCAGCGTGGACGGGTCCGTCAGGAACTCCGGCGCCAGCTCCATGATCACCCGGTACTCGTTCATGTCGCTGTGGATCGTCGAGACCGAGCGCTGGCCGAACGCGTCGTAGAGCGTCGCATCGATCACGTCCGGTGACAGGCCGTAACGGGCGGCGGTGGTGCGGTCGAGCACCAGCTGCATCTGGAGGCCGCCTTCCTCCTGATCGGAATTCACGTCGGTCACGGACGGCTCGTGGCGCAGCGCCTGCACGAGGCGCTCGGACCAAGCATCGAGCTCGCGAGTGTCGTCGCCCTGCAGGGTGTATTGGTATTGCGCTAAGCTCTGCCGTCCGCCGACGCGCAGGTCCTGGCGCGAGAACATGAACAGCCGCGCGCCCGGGACTTCCGCGAGCTTGGGCCGCAGCCGGGCAAGGATCGCATCCGCCGAATCGCGTTCCGCCCTCGGCTTCAGCGTGATGAAGACGTTGGCCGAGTTGGTCGTCCGTCCGCCGGTGGAGCCGATCACCTGATCGACGCCAGGATCGCTGGCGACGATCTGCTGCACTTGCCGCAGCTTCTGCTGCATGAGCGTGAACGAGATGGCGCTGTCGGCGCGGATGCCGCCCATCAGAAGGCCAGTATCCTGAGGCGGCATGAAGCCTTTTGGAACAATCGCGTAGAGAACAACATTCAAGACGATTGTGATGAGAAGCGAGGTCAATACCAGCCGTGGGTGACCCAGCACCCACCCGAGGGAACGGTCATAGCCCCGCTGCGCGGCCGCCATGGCGCGCATTCCGAGGCCCGGCCGTTTTTCCTTGCGCTCCCGAGGCAGCAGCACGGCGCACATCATGGGCGTGGTGGTGAGCGAGATGACGAGCGAAATGGCGATCGCCATTGAGAGCGTGATCGAGAATTCCTCGAACAGCCGTCCGATGATGCCGCCCATCACCAGCAGCGGCAGAAAAACCGCGATCAGCGACAGGCTCATCGACAGGACAGTGAAGCCGACCTCTTTGGCACCGTTGAGGGCGGCGACGAGGCGCGTCTCGCCTTCCTCCATGCGTCGGGAGATGTTCTCAAGCACGACGATGGCGTCGTCGACGACGAAGCCGGTCGCGATGGTGAGTGCCATCAGTGAGAAATTGTCGAGGCTGTAGCCGGCGAGCGCCATCAGGCCGAAGGTGCCGATGATCGAGGTCGGCACGGCAACGCTCGGGATGATCGCAGCCCTGAGGCTGCCGAGGAATACGAACACCACGCCGACGACAAGCAGGACCGCGATCACCAGCGCCCGCTGGGTATCGCGGAAGGAGGCGCGGATCGTGACCGAGCGGTCGCCCGTCTCGGTGAGAGTGACGTCGCCGGGCAGAGCGGCTCGCAATTGTGGCAGCACCGCCCGGACGCGGTCGACGGTCTCGATGACGTTCGCGCCGGGCTGGTTATAGACCGTCAGCAGCACAGCCGGGTCGCCGTTGATGAAGCCGGCGTTGCGAACGTCTTCGACGGAATCGATCACGCTGGCGACGTCGGTCAGCTTTATCGCCGCGCCGTTGCGGACGGCGACGGTGATGTCGCGGTAGTCCGCGGCCTTTGACGCCTGGTCGTTGGCGTAGATCTGCCAGCGCTGGTTGGAGGATTCGATGATGCCCTTCGGGCTGTTGGCGTTGGCCGAGGCGAGCGCGGCCCGGACGTCCTCCAGCGCGATGCCGTATTTCGCCAGCGAATGGGGGTTCAGCTCCACCCGTACCGCCGGCAGCGACGCGCCGTTGACGTCGACATTGCCGACGCCTTCGACCTGGGAGAGCTTCTGCTGGAGAATGGTGGCGGCGGTATCGTAGATCTGGCCGCGATCGCGGGTCGGCGACGACAGCGCCAGGATCAGGATCGGCGCGTCCGCCGGGTTGAACTTGCGATAGGTCGGGTTGGACCGCAGGCTCGACGGCAGATCCGTGCGCGAGGCGTTGATGGCGGCCTGCACGTCCTTCGCCGCGCCCTCGATATCGCGGCTGAGATCGAACTGCAGCACGATGCGGGTGTTGCCGGAGCTGCTCTGGGACGTCATCTCGGTGACGCCCGCGATCTGGCCGAGATAGCGTTCCAACACGCCCGCGACGCTCGTCGCCATCGTCTCCGGGCTGGCGCCGGCCATCTGCGCCTGCACCATGATGGTGGGAAATTCGACGTTCGGCAGCGGCGCCACCGGCAGCTGCCGATAGCCGAGAAGCCCCGCGATGATCACCGCCACGGTCAGCAGCGTCGTCGCGACCGGCCGGCGGATGAAGGGCGCGGAGAGGTTCACGTCGCCTCCCCGCCGGGCTGCCGCGCGGCGCCGCGGCCGGACAACCGCTCGCCGAGCCGCGCGAAGGCGAGATAGATCACCGGCGTCGTGAACAGCGTCAGCACCTGGCTGACGATCAGGCCGCCCACGATGGCGATGCCGAGGGGCTGGCGAAGCTCGGAGCCTTCGCCGCTGCCGAGCATCATCGGCAGCGCCGCGAACAGCGCCGCCATGGTCGTCATCAGGATCGGCCGCAGCCGCAGGAGGCACGCCTGCCGGATCGCCTCGCGCGGGGTCTTGCCCTCGCCACGCTCGGCATCGAGCGCGAAGTCGATCATCATGATCGCGTTCTTCTTCACGATGCCGATGAGAAGCACGATGCCGATGACGGCGATGATGTCGAGTTCGGCACCGGCCATCATCAGCGCGATCAGCGCCCCCATGCCGGCGGAGGGCAGGGTGGAGAGGATCGTCACCGGGTGGATGAAGCTCTCGTAGAGCACGCCGAGCACGATATACATCGCCACAACGGCGGCGAGCACGAGGAACAGCTCGTTGGAAAGCGCATTCTGGAAGGCCGCCGCCGCGCCCTGGAAGCGGAGCTGGAAGCTCTCCGGCAGCCCGATCTCCGCGGTCGCGGTGCGGATCGCGTCCACCGCCTCGCCGATGGATGCGCCCGGCGCGAGGTTGAACGACACCGTGGCCGCCGGGAACTGGCCGAGATGGGAGATCGACAGCGGTGCCGCACGCTCCTCGACGGTGACGACGGAGGACAGCCGCACCTGCCCCGTGCTCGACATCGACGAGGGCAGGTAGATGGAATCGAGCGCCTTCAGACTGTCGGCGAGCGTCGGGTCGGCCTCCAGGATCACCCGGTACTGGTTCGACTGGGTGAAGATGGTGGAGACGATACGCTGGCCGAAGGCGTCGTAGAGGGCGTTGTCGATGGTGGCCGGGGTAATGCCGAACCGCGCCGCCGTGGTGCGGTCGATGGTGATGTAGGCAGCAAGTCCGCTGGCCTGCAGGTCGCTCGAGACGTCGGTAATGGAGGGAATGCCACGCAGGGCGCTCACTACCTTCGGCACCCACTCCTTCAGCTCGTCGCCGTTCGGATTGTCGAGGATGAACTGGTACTGCGCGGCGCTGAGATTGGTGTCGATGGTCAGATCCTGCACCGGCTGCATCGAGATCGAGATGCCGGGCAGGGCGGAGGTTTCCTGCTGCAGCCGGCGGATGACGCCGCCAGCGGAAGCGGTGCGTTCGTCCCTCGGCTTCAGGTTGATGAAGATGCGGCCGGAATTCAGGGTCGGGTTGATGCCGTCCACGCCGACATAGGACGAGAGTCCGGCAACGTCCGGATCCTTCAGGATGATATCCGCCAGCGCTTCCTGCCGTTGGGACATCGCCCCGAACGATACTGACTGATCGGCCTGGGTGATGCCCTGGATGACGCCGGTGTCCTGGACGGGGAAGAAGCCCTTGGGGATGTAGATGTAGAGCGCGACCGTGACGGCGAGGGTGGCGATCGCCACCACCAGCGTCGCGGCCTGCCGGTCCAGCACCCAGTCCAGCATACGAGCGTAGCCGGCGATGATGCGGTCGAACAGCGTCGGCTTGCCCCCGGCCGCGCCGTGTTCCGGCGCCGTGTGCAGCAGCTTCGCGCACATCATCGGCACCAGCGTCAGCGAGACCACGGCGGAGATGACGATGGTGACCGCGAGCGTGATGGCGAACTCGTGGAACAGTCGCCCGACCACGTCGCCCATGAACAGCAGCGGGATCAGCACCGCCAGCAGCGACACGGTGAGCGAGATGATGGTGAAGCCGATCTCGTCCGAGCCCTTGAGGGCGGCCTCCAGCGGGGAGAGACCCTTCTCCAGATGGCGTGCGATGTTCTCGATCACCACGATGGCGTCGTCGACCACGAAACCGGTGGCGATGGTGAGCGCCATCAGCGAGAGGTTGTCGATCGAGAGGCCCCAGAGGTACATCACGCCGAGTGCACCGACGAGCGACAGCGGGATCGACAGGCTCGGGATGATCGTGGCCGGCAGGTTGCGCAGGAACAGGAAGATCACCAGCACGACGAGCAGGATCGCAAGGCCGAGTTCGAAGGCGACATCCTTGACCGAGGCGCGGATCGAGGTCGTCCGGTCGGTCAGGAGCGAGACCGAGACCGACTGAGGCAGCGAAGCCTCGAGCTGCGGCAGCATCGCCTTCACGCGGTCGGCGACGGCGATGACGTTTGCGCCGGGCTGGCGCTGCACCGACAGGATCACCGCGGGCTGGCGATCGACCCAGGCAGCCAGGGCGCGGTTTTCAGAGGCCTCCACAACCTGAGCCACGTCCGCCAGCCGGACGGGTGCGCCGTTGCGATAGGCGATCACCGACTGGAGATATTCCTCCGGCGACTCGATCTGATCGTTGGCATCGATGGTGTAGGAGCGCGACGGACCGTCGAAGCTGCCCTTCGGCGTGTTGACATTGAGATTGCCGAGCGTGGTCCTGAGATCGTCGATATTGAGGCCGTAGGCGGCAAGCGCCTCAAGGTTCGCCTGCACGCGGATCGATTTGCGCTGGCCGCCCGAAATCGTCACGAGCCCGACGCCGGCGATCTGCGACATGCGCCGGGCGAGCCGGGTATCGACGAGGTCGTGCAGGGCGGTCGTCGAAAGCGTGTTCGACGTGATGGCGAGCGTGAGGATCGGAAAGTCCGCCGGGTTGACCTTGGCATAGATCGGCGGCGCGGGAAGGTCCGAGGGCAGGGAGCTGTTCGCGGCGTTGATGGCGGCCTGCACTTCCTGCTCGGCGACGTCGAGCGGCAGGTCGAGTCCGAACTTCATCGTGATGACCGAGGCACCGCCGGAGGTCGTCGACGACATCTGTTCGAGGTTCGCGACCTGTCCGAGCTGCCGCTCCAGCGGCGCGGTGACCGAGGAGGTCATCACATCCGGGCTCGCCCCGGGATAGAGCGTCCGGATCTGGATGATCGGGTAATCGACCGCCGGCAGCGCCGAGATCGGCAACCAGAGCGCGGCCACCAGCCCGGAAAGCAGGATCGCGACCATCAGCAGCGTGGTCGCCACCGGCCGAAGGATGAACGGGCGGGACGGGTTCACGCCGGCGGCCCCGCGGCATTCTCAGCGAGAGGGCTGCCCTGCCGCGCCGGCCGGTCCTGATTGCTGTCCCCTGGGCCGACAGGCTTGCCGTCGATCTCACGGACGGAAACCCGGGCCTTGTCGCGCAGCCGGTCGACGCCATCGACGACCACGCGATCGCCGACCGCAAGACCGCTGGTGATCACGGTCTCGCCGTTCTGGGTCAGACCCGTCTCGACCGTGCGCAGCGATACGGTGTCGTCGGCGCCGACAAGATAGACGAAGCTGCCGGGCGTGCCGATCTGCACCGCGGCCGACGGCACCACCATCGCGTCGTGCAGGGTCTTCACCAGCAGTCGGGCGTTGACGAACTGGTTCGGGAACAGGGTCTCGTCCGTGTTCGGGAACTCAGCCCTCAACTTCACCGTGCCGGTCGCGGTGTCGATCACGTTGTCGAGGGTCATCAGCGTGCCCGCGGCGACCATCTTGCTGTTGGTGCGGTCGTAGGCGTCGACCTTCAGCGTCTGCCCGGCGCGCACTTCGGCAGCCACGTCGCCGATCTTGTCCTCCGGAAGGGTGAACACCACCGAAATCGGCTGGACCTGCGTCACGACCGCGATGCCAGTGCTGTCGCCGGCGCTGACATAATTGCCGGCATCGACCTGCCGCAGACCGACGCGCCCGTCGATCGGCGAGGTGATGCGGCAGTCGCCGAGATCGACCTGCGCCGCGTCAACCCGCCCTTGTGCCGCCTTCGCCGAGCCTTCGAACTCGCGCACGCTCGCTGCCTGGGTGTCGACGTTCTGCTTGGAGATGGAATCCTGATCGCGGAGCTTCTGGTAGCGGGCAAGGTCGATCCGGGCATTGTCGAGCTGCGCCTGAATCTGAGCGAGATCACCCTGATTCTGCTCGAGCACCGCCGCATAGGAGCGGCAGTCGATTTCGGCGAGAAGGTCGCCCTTCTTCACCGCCTGCCCTTCCTTGAAGGCGACGTTGGTGAGGTAGCCGCTGATGCGGCTGCGGATGGTGACGGTCGCAAGTGGGGTAACGGTACCGAGGCCGTTAAGCACGACTGGAACATCGGCGGTGGTCACGGTGGCGACGGCGACCGGGGTGGGGCCGCCCATCATGCCACGCTGGACCGCCGTAGCCGTGGCGGGACGATGAAGCAGCTTCCAGGGCTGGTAGTGGACGATTGCGGCCGCACCGCCGCCGATGACCACCACGCCAAGGAGGATGCGTAGCCATCGCCGTGCGGGCTTGCGCGGGCGTACGCCGGGCGCAACGTCTGCTTCGGTCTTCTGCAACATGACGTCTTACCGCTCCGAGCCTTGCGTCGACGGGTACGCAGTCGGGAAAACAACCACCGGAACCCGGGGCAGGAGGGAGCCGCAGGGTCCGAAACAAGGCACCACACCTTGCGAAACGTTCCAACCGCCGGTGTCCTACATGTCCCGCACGCTGATCGTCCCCGGATCTGGCAAATTTGCGGTGACAGCCGACAAATCCTCGTGACGCCGCGGACGCCCTCCGCGCGCCGAACTCCGACGGCAGATCATGCCCGATGCCGGACGGCCGTTGTCAAATGGAAGCGGCCGCCCGCGTGTCGTCGCGGACGGCCGCATATCAGGCCATCAGAATGCCGTTCCGGCCTTCAGGGAAGACCGGTGAGATGGAGTCACCAGCCCCAGCCGGGCCGGCAATGCAGGCCGCCCCACGGGCCGCGCCAGCAGTAGCCACCGCGCCACGGGCCGGGGCCTCCCCAGTATGGGCCCGGGCCGGGTCCGTACCACCAGTCGATGAAGAGCGAGATCTCCTTGCCGGAGGACGGAACCGTGCCTTCCAGAATGCGGTAGTCGTAGGTCAGCGCGTCGCCGTCTATTCGCGGGTTTTTCAGCTCCACCACGGCCAGTGCCGTCTTGTCGGCGCTCTGGATCGAGAGCGTGGCGTTCGGCGGATCCTTCTCGAAGCCGTCCTTGCCCTTGGTCCAGAACTCGACGAACTTTGCGGTCAGGGCGTCGCCCGTCATGCGCTCGGGCCGGTCGGTGAACATCAGCGTCTGGGGCGCGACGCCCTTCAGCGTGATGCTCTTGCCGTCGGACGTGAACGTGTCGGCGACCTGAACGAACAGCCAGTTCGCCGCCGGCATCTCGACGCGCTCGCCGACACCGCCGAGGTTCTTTTCCGTGGCGTCCTGCGCATTCGCAGGCCCGATCACGGCGCAGGCTGCCAACAGCAGCCCGCAGAGAAGCGTCTTCATGGAATAGCCTCCTGAAATTGGAAAGGTCGTCGGCGGCACGCCCGACTTCCGCGGACGCCCGTGTCGCCGGCAGCCGTCATTTCTGGCCTGTTTGGACGCAATGCCCTGCGCCCGGACATATCGGAGTTGCCCTCATCTGCCGTTCTGCCGGGTCTCTTTCGAGCTCGCTTCATTCCACCGCGGCGGCGTCGCGGCCTGCGGTCTCATCCGCATTCGCGTCATGGCGCCGCTGTAGCGCTTTCCGATCTGATGGACTCATCAGATCCACAAGAAATCGCTCGAGATTCAAAAGCTTGAGCATATCCTTGTCGTACAGACCGGTTCGATCAGAACGGGATATACTAGCCGGTACAAGAGGCCGAGATCGTAGATGAGACTTATCGGACGTGTGGAGGCCGGATATGCGCGGCATCGAAGTACGATGAAAATTTCAATCTTCGATCATGTGGTAAAGCGCATTTTACTACGCTCCCACATGCGAGTGTTGCCGTTCGCAAACGGCTATTTCAATATAAATTTGCGGGTGTCTAAAATCGACATTCTCGCCACCATCAGGACGGTCAGGCCGATTTAAAGATCCCGGTGACAACTGGAATCTCGCGGGCCGTAACCCGGCCTGATGACGGCTGTGCGACCTCTTCTAGAGCGCTTTCCAATCTGATGGAATCATCAGATCGGCAAGAAATCGCTCCAGATTCAAAGCCTCGAGCATATCCTTGTCGTTCAGATCGGTTCGATCTGAACGACAAGGATATGCTCTAGATGTGCCGCTGCCGGACGTGCCGGTCGGCGATAAACGTCACGTTCGGATGGTCGAGCAGTGCGGTGACCGGCCAATTCTGATCGGGGATACCGCGAAGAAGGGCTGCAACAGCCTCGTCCTTGCCATCGCCGGCGACGAGCAACAGGATGGCTTTCGCCCGCTTGATGGTGGCGACGCCCATGGTCAGCCCTGCGGCCGGCACCTCTGCCGGATCCGGATAGAGCACCGCCTGCGCTGCCCGTGTCTTCTCGGTGAGGGCGACCTGCCGTGTCCCCGCACTCCAGTCGCTACCCGGCTCGTTGAAGGCTATGTGGCCGTTCCGTCCGAGCCCGAGAATTGCAAGGTCGAGCCCGCCAACATCTTCGATGGCGCGCTCGAATGCGAGACACTCCGCATCCGGGTCAGCGGCATCGCCGCGAAGCAGCCGAACTTGGTGCGGCTGTATCTTCAAAGGCCGGAACAGGTGCTGCCACAGGAAATGGCCGTAGCTGCGTGGATCGTCCGCAGGCTTGCCGACAAATTCGTCGAGGTTGAAGAAGCGGGCCCGCTGGCTGTCGAACGTGCCGCTGTCGTGCAGGGCGATGAGGCGGCGATAGAGCCCAAGAGGGGTCGCGCCGGTCGGCACGGCGATCACCGCATCCGGCTTGTCTGCCAGCAGCGCGGCGACATGGTCTGCCGCGCGTCGGGAAAGTGCATCTGAATTCTCAAGCCAGATCGGAGTCATTGTCGCTCGGGTCGTCATGATCGTCGCCGGCCGGTGTTCCGGGGCGGAGCGATGGGAAGGAAGGGTCGAAGGGGGATTTTCGACCTTGCGGCGACCGTTTTGGACCAGGGCCGCCGGTCCCGCAACGCATCTGCTTGTCGCGTGATCCGCAAGGGTAGTGAGTTGAACGGCCGCACGCTTTGCGGCGGTAACGGGATGCCGCGTCGTCTGCGGCAAAAGCGGACCACTCAGCGTTGCCTCAAAGATCTTGAATGTCGTCCAAAAGCGCCGCGCCAGCTTCACATTTTAGCCCTGCCGCTTCGTCAATAACGCGATCGTGATGCCGTGCGTCGGGGGATTTGACGATGAATATGCTGGACAGCAGCATGAGACTGGCTGTTGCAAGCGCCGCGGAAGCAGTTATCGCGCCTCTCCCGCCCGCCGAGGCCGTCTTTGATGGCCGACCTTATGCTCGTGACGAACTGCTTCACGAGATCTTCGACAGCAGTTGCGAAGAGAACAGCTCGCGTACCGCTCTGCGGATGCTCGGTGGCGATCCGGATGACATCCGGCGTGCGACGCTGACCTACGAGGAGCTTCGCGAGCGCAGCCTTCGATTCGCCTGGCAGCTTCGCTCGATGGGCGTGCAACGGGGCGACAGGGTCGTCATCTGCCTCCCGCGCGGGCTCGACCAATATATGGCGATCCTCGGCACGCTCTGGGCCGGCGCGTGCTACGTCCCCGTTGACTGGGGTTATCCTCAGGATCGGATCGACTTCATCGTCGCGGACAGCGGAGCCGTCCTCGTCGTCACCCACGAGGAGAGGGCGGGCGCCATGGCGGTGCGGGTCCTGCCGGTCGACGCGACGCTCGGCGATCTTGCCGCTCACCGCCCGGACCCGATCGGGCGCGCCGTGACCGGCTGCACGCCCGACGACCTCGCCTACATCATCTACACCTCCGGCACGACCGGGCGGCCCAAAGGCGTGATGATCACGCACCGCAACATCTGCCATCTGATCCGCTCGGAAAGCGCGATCCTGGCGGTCACAGCCGAAGACAAGGTGTTCGGCGGCTTCAGCCTCGCGTTCGACATGTCCATCGAGACGATGTGGAGCGCGTTCCTTGTTGGAGCGGAACTGCTGGTCGCCTCCGAAACGCTGGCGAAGGCAGGGCCGGATATCGCGGTCCCGCTTGCGGAGGCCAGGGCAACCGTCTGGCATGTCGTGCCGTCGCTGCTGACACTGGTCGAGGAAGCGATGCCGACGCTGCGCCTCCTCAATCTCGGCGGCGAGGCCTGCCCGCCCGATCTCGTGGAGCGCTGGGCGCGGCCGGGCCTGCGCATGCTCAACACCTACGGCCCGACCGAGACCACGGTCACGGCCACGTGGACCGAACTGCAGCGCGGGCGGCGCGTCACCATCGGCAAGCCGCTGCCGGGTTACACCGCATGGATCGTCGATGACCTGCTCTGGCCAGTACAGGCCGGCACGGAAGGCGAACTCGTCATCGGCGGGCCCGGCGTTGGCGGGGGCTATGTCGGCCGGCCGGACCTAACCGCCGACAAGTTCGTCACCGCGCCCTTCAAGGCACCGGACGGCGCACGGCCGGTCGTCTATCGCTCGGGCGATCTCGTCCGGCTCGATGCCGCCGGAGAGATCGAATATATCGGCCGTATCGACACGCAGGTGAAAATCCGCGGATTTCGCGTCGAACTTGCGGAGATCGAGGCGGTCATCGCCGAGGAGCTGGGTGTCGCGCAGGCCGTGGTCCATCTCTTCCGCGACGACGACAGTGCGGAGTTCCTGGCGGCGTTCGTGGTGGCGCGGGCAGGGACGGCCGTCGATCTCGACGCCGTGCGGACCCGCGTGCGCGACCGCCTGCCGAACTACATGCGGCCCGCCGCCTATCAGCAACTCGATGCGCTGCCGACATTGGCCGCATCCGGCAAGGTCGACCGCAAGGCGCTGCAGCGGCCTGCTGCCGCTCCGGCAAGCGAGACCGACATCGTGCCGCCTTCCGGCCCGGTCGAGACCGAGCTCCAGCGCATCTGGGCGGCGACCTTTGCGCCGCGTCAGGTTTCCGTGCTCGACGACCTGTTCGAGGACCTCGGCGGCCATTCCCTGAAGGCCGCGCGCCTTGTGTCGGCGATCCGCAAGTCGCCCGGCTTCGAGGGCGTCTCCATCCAGGACCTCTACGCAGCGCCCTCCATCCGCAAGCTTGCGGCGCGTCTCGGTGGCGCCGTCTCCGCCGCGCGTGTCGACGAGACGAGCTTCCACCGCATTGCCGAGTGGAAGCGCTGGCTGTGCGTGGCGGCGCAGACCGTCGCGCTGCTGCCGATCTACACGGTGGCTGGGCTGCAGTGGTTCTTCCCCTATCTCGCCTATACCCATCTGGCGGGAGACATGGACCGGGTGCCGGCGCTGCTTCTCAGCGGCCTCAGCTTCATCTTCATCCCGCCGCTGGCGATGGTGATGTCCATCGTGGTGAAGTGGGTGGTCATCGGCCGCTTCAAGGCCGGCAGCTATCCCCTTTGGGGTGCTTATTATTTCCGCTGGTGGCTTGTCCGGCGCCTCTCCGAGGTGATCGCGACACCCTATCTGGCGGGAACGCCGATGATGCGGCTCTATTGCCGCCTGCTCGGCGCGCGGGTGGGCAAGAGGGCGTTCATCGGCCGCGTCGAGGTCGATGCCGCCGATCTCCTGACCATCAGCGACGATGCCATCGTCAGCGACTATGCCTTGCCGGCGACGAGCTCGGTGTCGCGCGGCCAACTTCATCTCGGCCCGGTCGAAATCGGCCCTCGGGCGTTCGTTGGCTCCATGGCGGTGGTCGGCCGCAACAGCCGGGTCGGGCAGGGCGCGGTGCTGGAGGATCTCTCCTCGCTCGCCATCGGCGCTGATATTCCCGACCGCGAGATCTGGAGCGGGTCGCCCGCACAGTCGACCGGCCGGATCGCCACGCCGGCCGAGGCGATGGAAAGTTCGTTGCCGCAGCGCATCCTCTCCACCGCCGTGCTCTGGATCGCGGCGCTTCTCTTGCCGATCGTCGCCGTGCTGCCGATCGCGCCCGGCCTGCTGATGATGATCGAGGTGGACTGGCAGACGGAGAGCTATCTCTATCTGTTGATCTCGCCGCTTCTCGCCGCGACCTATGTGCCGCTGATGTGCGCGCTGACCGTTGCCGTCAAGCGCTGCGTCATGGGGCGCGTCGAGCCCGGCCGGTACGGCATTCACTCTTGGTTCTACGTGCGCTTCTGGTTCGTGCAGCAGGTCAACGATCTTGCCCTGCGGCTGCTGCACCCGATCTACGCCACGCTCTATGTCGTGCCGTGGTACCGCGCGCTCGGCGTGAAAGTCGGCCGTCGTGCCGAGATCTCCACCGCGGCGGCGATCATCCCCGATCTCGTCGAGATCGGGCCGGAGAGCTTCATCGCCGACGCGGTGCTGTTCGGCGCCGCCAAGGCGGAGCCGGGCGCCATCCGTCTGGAACACACGAGGATCGGGCGCCGCAGCTTCATCGGCAACAGCGCGCTGCTGCCGACCGGGGCCACGATCGGCGACGAGGTGCTGATCGGCGTGCTGTCGAAACCGCCGGAAGACGGCGGGGCGGAAACGCCGAACGGCACCTGGTTCGGCTCGCCGCCGATCTCCCTGCCGGTCCGTCAGACCGTTGGCATGTTCGATGAAGGCGCGCGCTTCAATCCCTCACGCAAGCTCGTCGCGACGCGACTGGCGATCGAGGCCGTCCGCGTGGTGCTGTCGCTGACGATCTTCCTCGCGCTGTTCAGCCTGCTCCTGTCGGTCGTCGGCGACCTCGACGATCTCTCCGACGACGGCACGCTGGTCGCCTTCGCGTTCCCGTTCCTCTATTTCGGCTTCGCGCTGTGCTGCGGTCTGTCGGTGGTGGCGCTCAAGTGGCTCGTCATGGGCCGCTACAAGCCGACCACACAGCCGCTCTGGAGCACGTTCGTGTGGCGGACGGAACTCGTCACGTCGACCTACGAGAACCTCGCCGTTCCCAACCTGCTGCAGCCGTTGCAGGGCACGCCGTGGCTGCCGCTCTATCTGCGGCTGATGGGCTGCCGGATCGGCAAGCGCTGCTATATCGACACGACCGACATCACCGAGTTCGATCTGGTCGATATCGGCGACGACGTGGCGCTCAACGACCTCGCGGGTCTCCAGACCCATCTGTTCGAGGACCGCGTCATGAAGGTGAGCCGCGTGACCGTGCGCGACCGCGCGACCATCGGCTCCTATGCCATCGTTCTCTACGATGCCGAGATCGGCAAGGACGCGCAGCTCGGCGACCTTTCCGTCATCATGAAAGGTGAGGTGCTGCCGGACGGGACCGCATGGGAAGGATCGCCGGCGCGCCTGTCGCACAATGCCGTGTAGCGCCACGCGGATTCTCCGCGTGTGCTTCGAGCGACGCTGCAGCCGCCAGACCGGCGGATGCAGCGCCCCGCCATTTCCCGGTCCGGCTGGGAACGGGCGCCGCCAACATGGACCGGCCCGCCGTCGCGGTCGTCCCCGTCCTGCGCAGTATGTTCCATAACCTGTGTTATCGGACTCAACTTCGTCCAGCGGCGAAACCGGAGAGCCGTGATCCGGCGCGCCGAGCCCGTGGAGCCGGTCCTGTGCATCCCGGCCGCTCTGCCGTCCGATGCCGCATCGCCCGTTTGCAAGGTGGGCGCCACGCAAGGTAGGCGCCGCGATAGTCACGGATACCGGCCTCGCCGCTGTTCTGCCGGCCGGGCCGGTATCGTTCCGGCCCGCTTTCCGCGGATGGCATGCGGACGCGCCCAGCCTGTCGACGCGACGGCCCGCCGACGGGTTCGGTCAGTTCGCAAGCCGCGCCAGCTGCTCGCTAACGCGTCGGCGCTGTTCGAGGCGCGGACCGAGGAAGTTGCCGAGGGCATCAAGGCTCGCCGCGAACACGAGCGCCAGGCCGCTCGCCACGAGCTGCACGAACGGCGGCACCGCCAGCAGGACGAGGCCGTTGTCGAGCACGCCAAGGAACACCCAGGCCGTCAGCACGCCGAAGATGCGCCCTCGCCCGCCGGCGAATGCGACGCCACCGAGAAGCACGATGGTGAGCGCCTGCAATTCCATCATCAGCCCGAGCGAACCTGGCGATGCGCCGTCGAGGCGCGCGACGAGCAATACGCCGGCCAGTCCCGCCGCCGTGCCGGTCGCGACATAGAGCCCGAGCACCACCGGCCGGACAGGAAGCGCGGCCAGGAATGCCGCCTGCGGATTGACGCCGATGGCGAACACGTAGCGCCCCCAGACCGTCATCGACAGGAATCCGGCGGAGAGCAGGAACACCGCACCGACAACCCACAGCAGCACGGGAATGCCGAGCAGGTTGCCGTTCCCGATCCAGAAGAAGGTGTCGCCGAGGCCCGCGACTTCGATGGAGTTGGTAAGAAGCGTCGCGCCGCGCAGCACACTCAGCATGCCGAGCGTCACGATGATCGGGCTGAACCGCAAATAGGCGCACAGGATGCCGTTGACGAGCCCGACCAGAGCCCCGGTGCCGACGCCGATCAGCACGCCCGCCCCTGCCGGCATCCCCCACGACGTCATGGCGATGGCCGTGATCATGCCGGAAAAGCCGATATTGGAGCCGACCGACATGTCCACCTGACCTGCGATGACCAGCAGCGCCATCACCGCGGCCACGACGCCGATCGCGGCATAGTTGGTCAGGATCACTTTGAAGTTGGAGATCGTGAGAAAGACGCTGCTTTCCAGAGAGAAATACGTGATCAGCAGCAGCAGCGCGAGAAGAAGGATGTTGTTGACGACGAGCTCGACCGGGGGACCCCGGCGGGCGCGGCTCGACGGCAATGCGGTGGCGGTCTCAGTGCTCATGCGGTCTTCCGTCCCTGATGTTCGACCTCGTGCGCGAGCGCGAGGAGACGGCCTTCTTCGATGTCTTCATGTTCGACGATGGCGGCGACCCGGCCAGCGGACAGAACGACGACCCGGTCCGCGATCTGAACCAGTTCCTCCGGCTCCGACGAGGTGACGAGCACACTCTTGCCGGCATCGGCGCTGGCGCGGATCGCGGCGTAGATGTCGCGCCGGGCGCCGACGTCGACGCCCTGTGTCGGTTCGTCCAGCATCAGCAGCCGGCAGCCGATGGTGTCGTTCAGCCAGCGCGCGATGACGAGCTTCTGCTGGTTGCCGCCCGAGAACCGGCGGGCCTGGAGGTCGATGCGCGGCGGCTGCAGGTTGAGCGGCGTCACGGCCGTGTTGAACGCGAGCCGTTCGCGCGCGAACCGGCGCACGCCGGCCATGGCGAGCGCCGCATAGGACGGCAGCAGCATGTTCTCCCCCGCGGAGAGCGATCCGATGATGCTCTTGCGCAGACGGTCGGACGGCACAAGGGCGACGCCGGCCGCGACGGCGTCGCCGGGGCTCGAAGCCGCGATGGTTCGGCCGTCGATCGAGACCGTGCCGGCGAAGCGGCGGTGGCTGCCGAACAGGGTCTCCACGAGTTCCGTGCGGCCGGAGCCGACGAGACCGAAGACGCCGAGCACCTCGCCTTCGCGGATATCGAGGTCGACGGGGCCGATGCCCGGGGCCAAGAGGCCGCGGACGGAGACGGCCGTCGTCCGCGCTGCGCCTGCCTGAGCGGCCGGCCGCCCACGGGCGATGCGCTCCCCGGCGATGGCATCGACGAGATCGTCACGGTTGAGATCCTTGACGGCGCCGGTCAGCACCACCTGCCCGCCACGCAGCACCGTCACGCGGTCGGCGAGTGTGAACACCTCGGCAAGCCGGTGCGTGACGTAGAGCAGCGGCAGCTTCTGCTTCTTCAGCGCCAGCAACTGCTCGCCGAGCGCCTCGGCTTCCTTCTCGGAAAGAGCGGCCGTCGGTTCGTCGAGGATAAGCACCTTCGGACGGGTGCGCAGCGACTTGGCGATCTCGACGGCCTGAAGACCTGCGTTGCCGAGGGTGGACAGGGCCGCGGTCGGCCGGATGTCGACGCCGAGTTCATCGAGCCAGCGCGCGGCTTCGCGGCGCTGGGCGCGCTTGCGGACGAACGGGCCGATCCGAAGCTCCTGGCCGAGGAACATGTTGTCAGCGACATCGAGGCTCGCGGCCAGCGAGAGGTCCTGATAGATCACGGAAATGCCCGCTTGGCGGGCGGTCCGGGGCGTGAAGCCGTCGAAATGCTCTACGCCGACCATCATCGTTCCGGAGTCCGGCACGATGGCGCCGGAGAGACACTTGATCAGCGTCGACTTGCCCGCCCCGTTGGCGCCGAGCAGGGCATGGATTTCGCCGTCGGCGACTTCGAGGTCGACGCCCTTGAGCACCTCGACCCCGCCATAGGATTTCCGCAAGCCGTAGACGGCAAAGGGCATTGCGCACTCCGCTGCTGATGAGCTCCGTTGAGCTGGCCCCGTCTTCCCGGCGGATCGAGACGATGCCGCCGGGAAGGGAGACCTGCCGATTGGATGAAGAGCAAGTTTCAGGCCGTCATTCGCCCTGCTGCTTCAGATATTCCTCGGCCTTGGGCGACTTCTCGGTGACGAGTTCGAGCGGCACGATCACGTCGCCGGTCTTCTCGCCCTTCAGGAGCTTGTCGCCCGTCTCGACGATGGCGTATCCAACCTGAACCAGCGGGATCGCCATGGAGGCGCGGTAGACCGTGCCACCCTGCTTCAGGAGCTTCAGTGCCGGCACCGTGCCGTCCATGCCGCCGATGAATCCGGTCGGGTCGGCGGGATCCTTGCCGGCGGCAACCCAGGCCTTGTAGGCGCCCTCGGTCGCCGGATCCTCGACGCCCAGGATCACGTTCGCATCCGGGTGAGCCTGAAGCAGCGAGCGGGTGACGTTCAGGCCCTCGGTCGGGCTGATCGCGTCCTGCTCGGCGACGATCTCCACATTGGGCGCCTTGGCGAGCAGGCCATCCTTGATGCCGGAGCCGCGCTGCTGGCCCCAGATGCCCTTCTCATAGCCGAGGATGATGGCCTTGGCCTTGCCGCCGAGCTTGTCCGTCACCCACTGGCCGGCATATTCGCCGAGCTGGCGGCCGTCAGGATATTGCGCGTAGCCGACGGTCGCATCCTGGTTCTCGATCTTCTGGCCGTAGGTGATCCACACCACACCGGCCTCGCGCGCCTGCTTGGCGACGGACTCGAACGCCGCCGGCTGCAGCGTGTTGACGACGATGACGTCGACCTTCTGTCCGATCCAGGTCTTGATGGTGTTGATCTGCTTGTTCAGGTCCGTGCCGGGGTCGTCGACGATCACGTCGTACCCCATCTCCTTGCCCTTCTCCTTGGCGGCGTCGAGCGAGGTGATGACGGCGCCGATAACCGAAGCGTTGGGGAAGCTGACCGCGATCTTCTTGTTTTCGGCGAAGGCCGGACCGAGCGAGGCGGTGGCGGCGACGGCGAACGCCATGCCGGCGATGACGACGCGGCGGGAGAGGCAGAGAGGACCGAGGCCCCGGATGGAAGTCTTCATGCGCATGTTCCCTTCTGTCTGGTTTGATCCGGTTTGTGGTTGATCGGGTGAACCCGGCTCTTGCGGCCGGTATTCGCAAGCGTTCCGGCCGTCGTCAGGCCGGCAGCACCTCGAGCAGGCCGCCCGCGGCCGGGCGAACGATCGCCCCGAGCGGTTCAGAGAGCCGCGCAAGCCTTGCGGCGATGCGGCCGGCGACCTCACCATCCGCCGCCATCGGCAGGCGTTCGGCATCGAGGGTGGTGGGGTGAAGGCGGATCGACGATGGGGCATCGCCGTCCCAGTCGAGCGTGGCGAGGTATCCGTCCGGCGACATGCCGGCCCACAGCGCCTGCACCTGCGCACCGGCCGGCAGGAAGATCTGCTGGCCGATGAACGTGCCTGCGCTGAAGAAGATCGGCTTGCCGGTGTGGAAGCCGATGCCGTGGATGGCATGGGGATGGTGGCCGTGGATGATGTCCGCCCCTGCCTCGATCAGCGCCCTGCCGAGGGGATGCTGGTATTCGGCGATCTCCTCCCCGGAGCCGAAGCCCCAGTGGATCGTGACGATCAGCACGTCGCACTGCGCCCTGGCCCGTTCCACGGCGGCGCAGGCCCAGGCGAGATCGTCGCCTCGTACGCGGGTGCGCACCGTGACGACGGAGATGTCGCCCGGTTCCTCCATCTGGTACCAGGGGTCGATCTCGTAGCTGGTCTCGACATGGATCGGCGACAGGCCCGGCCGGTCGTCCGCCGCGCTCATGCCCGTGGGCGTGAGGCAGGAGAACGCGATGACGCCGACGCGCCGGCCATTCGCCACCGCGAAATGCGGAGCGGCGGCAATCTCCCGGCTCTCGCCGACGCCGACGACCGCGATGCCGCCGGCGGTAAGTCCGGCGCGGGTGTCTGCAAGCCCTTCCCAGCCATAGTCGACGGCATGGTTGTTGGCGAGCGTGAGCACGTCGAAGCCGAGCACCGGCACGTCGGCGGCCAGCCTCGCCGGCGCGCGGATGTTGAGGAGCTTCTGGACCCGCGTGCCCCGATCCGTCGTCGCCATCTCGAAATTGCCGACCGAGAAATCGGCGCCGCGCACGAGACGATAGATTGCCTCCGCCGTGGCCGGAGGCGAGTGGAGCGGCCGTGTCGGCAGGATGTCGCCGCTGAGGGCGATGCGGATCGGCATGGTCATGCCCCCTCCCCGCGCCTGCTCACATCTTCGCCTTCGTAGCGTTCCACTTGTAGTTCCAGTGTTCTTTGTAGGTGATGGCGCCGTACTTGCTGGGATTGTCGGCGCTGAAGCAGGACGGCAGCGTCTCGATGATCGAGTCGTAGTTCGGCTGGTGGAAGAACACGATGGAATGCCGCCGCGAGGTATCCGCCACCTCGCTCGGCGGATTGACCACCCGATGGAGGGTCGAAACCCAACGATCGTTCGTCCAGATCTGCATGATGTCGCCGATGTTGACGACATAGGTGCCGGGCTCAGGGGTCACGTCCACCCAGTAGCCGTCGCGATGCTGGGCCTGGAGGCCGCCGGTCGCCTTGTCCGCCATCAGGATGGTGAGCGTGCCGTAGTCGGTGTGGGCGCCGCTGCGCAGCTGGCCCGGCTCCGGCGCCTGATCCTGTTCCGGATAGCAGATCAGGCGAAGGGCGCTGATGTTCTTGTCGAGCTTGTCGAAGAAGAAGTTTTCCGGAAGATCCAGCGCATGAGCGAAGATCGCCATCAGGTCGTTGGCGAGCCGGTTCATGCGGCGATAATAGGTCTCCATCGTGCCCTGGAAGCCGGCAGGCTTCTCGGGCCAGAGGTTCTTGTAGAAATAATAGCCGGCCTCGGGGCCGCTATAATATTCGCCGACCGGTACGTCCACGGGGCCGATGTCGATCATCTCCTTGAGATCACCCGGCGCCGCCTTGCCGAGGCTCGCGGCGAGCGTCTCGCCTTTGAAGGGGGTGTAGCCGCGCGGAATGTTGCCGGGAGGCTGGCGGATGGTGAGTTTGTCGTCCACCGGCAGCCGGAAGAACGACGAGGCGGCGGCGTAGGTGTCGTCGATCAGATCCTGGTCGACCCCATGTCCCTTGATGAGAAAGAAGCCGATCTCCTCTCCGGCCTGCCGGATCTGCGCCGCCACCTGCTCGCGGCCCTCCGGCGTGCCTGCCAGGAACGGAGCGATGTCGATCACCGGAATGGACGTCATCTTCATTGGGCAAGTCCTGCGTTATTTTTGATTTCAATCAATTTAAAGCAAGCCCTGTGCCACATATTATTTTCCAATGGCTTAGTGGAAATGATGGTGTCGGCGCTCACATATGTCGACGATCATGGGTGGATTGTTGACAATATATGACTAAAAATTGTTCAATACGTCGCGCCGCAAATTCGCTAGGCAGACGGTCGGGCGGGGCGCGTGCCGCACGCGCGATTCCGGGGGACGGCATGGCAGAAATTTCGATCGAGGACCGGCTCTGCCTCAATGTGAAGGAAGCCATGTCGGAGGGCCTGCTGCCGCCTGGCACCAAGCTTCCCGAAGAACTTCTGGCGGAGCAGTGGGGCGTCAACCGCGCCCGGGTGCGCACCGTGCTCCAGCGCCTCGCCTTCGAGGATCTGGTGGACCTGAAGCGCAACCGTGGTGCCTTCGTCGCCAGCCCCGGCATCAAGGAGGCCCGGGACGTATTCGAGGCCCGGCGCGTGATCGAGCGCGTTACCACCGAGATCGTCACGCGCACGATTCTGACGCCGCAGCTACGCGCCCTGCGGGCTTCCATGGAAAACCGCGAGAGGACCTGGCTGCACGGCAACCGTCAGCAGGCGATCGCAAGCATCAGCGCTTTCCACACCTCGCTGGCCGCTCTTGCGCACAACGAATCCCTCGCCTCGGCGCTCAAGACGCTCATCCTGCGCAGCGCACTCATCCTCGGCCTTTACGGCACGCCGCAGACCTTTCCCCTCGCCTCTGCCCACTACGACGCCCTGCTCGTGCTGATCGAGCGCGGCGAGAGCATCGCCGCGGCCCATGCCATGGAGCGCTGCCTGTACGCCCTCGAGCATGGCCTCGACCTGCGCGTTGCCCAGCCACGCGAGGTCGACCTGGCCCGCGTCATCGGCCGCATGACCCGGGCGTTCGCCGATCACTGACCAATCCCGCCGCGGGGCGTCAGTGTTCCTTCGCCAGCACGGACGCGAGGCTGCCGTCATCCTGCAGGCCATGGGCGAGCGCGGTCTCCATGTGCTCGAGATGAGCGACCAGCAGCCGGTCGGCCGCCTCCGCGTCGCCGGCGAGGATGGCGTCGAGCAGCGAACCGTGCTCGGCAATCGAGCAATCGAGATCATGGGAATGGGTGTGGGCCACGATGGCGAGTGACATCTGGGCGATCAGGTCCTGAAGGATGCGGACGAGACGCTGGTTGCCGGCATACGCCGCCATCTTCAGGTGGAACTCGCCCGAAAGCCGGATCTCGGCCGCCCGGTCATCGGCACGGACGGCCGCCGTCTCGTTCTCGATGTGCAGGCGCAGGTTCTCGACGATCTTGCGCCGGCGCGCGGGGCCGAGGCTCGCCAGCGTCTGCACGACGTGGCGCTCGATGAGGCGGCGGCTTTCGAAGGCGTCGCGGCATTCGCGATAGCTCGGCCGCGCGACGAACGCGCCGCGGTTCGGTTCGAGCCGCACGATGTCGTGCTGCGACAGCACCAGCAGGATTCGGCGGATGCGCTCGCGGCTGACGCCGAAGATGCCGGCGAGATCCTCCTCGACGAGGCGCACGCCCGGCAGCAGGCGGCGCTCGGCAATGGCATCCATCAGCTTTGCGAACGCCTGGCGCTCGACCTTGTTGAGGCCGGCGGGACGCAGTTCCAGACCGATCAGTTCAGGCTCGTCCGAAGCGGCCTTTCTGCCGGCCGTGCCACGACGGCGGGGCTTCTGCGGTCCCGGAACGGCTTGCGGCATGGGATCGTTCTTGGCGTCGTCGGCCATGCTGCGTCCTCAGGATGTGCGCGCGACGAGGCTTGCGAGGGCTTTGCATAGCATTCCCTCCGGCGCCGACAACTGCTCCAGCACCGAGAAGTGGTCGCAGCCGGGGACCGGCACGCACGTGACGTCCCTGCCGAGGGACGACAGCACCGCCGCATAGTCGTCCGATTGGCGCCGGATCTCCGGCCGCTCGTCGCTGCCATAGGCGACGATCACTGGCGCGGTTTCGGCCGGCACCTGATGCAGGGGCGAGAACGCGCGCGCTTCGGCGAAATCCATGCCGATCGGGCCGTTGAGGGAGGACAGGCGGATCGGCTCCAAGTCGTAGATGCCGCTGATCAGGAGCGCGCCCCGCACGCCCGGTTCGGCCAAAGCCTGGGCCATCAGATGCGCGCCGGTCGAGATGCCCGCGAGATAGATACGATCTGGGTCACGGCCCCGCGCGGCCAGTTCACGCCGGAGGAAGCCCACCTGCGCCACCGCCTCGCCGCAGATGGCCGCCATCGTTGCCGCAGGTGCCAGCGTGTATTCGCCGATGGCGGCATTGATGCCGTGCGCGAGCAGACCACGGGCGACGAAGGCCTGTCCCTCCTTGTCGTTCCACTGCCAGTACCCGCCGTGAAGGAACAGGCACGTCGGTGCGTCGTCGTCGGCGGCGAGGAACAGGTCCAGCCGCTGCCTGGGCCCGTCTCCATAGGAGAGGTCGCGCGCCGTCGCTTGCTGCGCATAGAGCGGCTTTCCCTCTTTCGCCCAGCGGTCGAGATAGTCCTGCCATCCGGGCACCACCGCCCGATTGTTGTAGGCGACGTCGAGGGCCGCCCGGTCCATGCCGCGATACCGTTCCATCCGTGTCCTCCGACCGTGGAACGGACTTTACAGCGCCGAATTATGATGCACAAGATTGTGCACGATTTTGTTCATGGAGAATGCCATGGCGACCCCGGAAGACGCGGCATCCGCACACCACGGCCCGGCTACCCTTGATCGCGTGCCCATCGTCGACATCTCGCCATTCCTGCACGGCTCGCCGGCCGAGCGGGCGGCGGTCGCCGATCTGGTCGATCGGACCAACCGCGAGATCGGCTTTCTCGTGATCACCGGCCATGGCTTCGATCTCGAACTGCTCGACCGGTGGTTCGAGATCTCGCGCCGGTTCTTCGAGGGGCCCGGAAGCGCGAAGCGCGCCGTGATGCACGCCGGCCCGACGGCGCACCACGGCTATCACGGGCAGGGGCTGTCCGGTCTCGCGGCCAAGGAGGGCGAGGAAGCGCCGCCGGACCTGCGCGAATATTTCATGATCGGGCAGACCGATCTCTCAGCCGCGCCGTTCCGGACACCCGAGGCCGGCCGGTTCCACCGCCCCAACCTCTGGCCCGACGAACCCGCGGAGTTCGCCGCCGTCGGCGGCGCCTACTACGCGGCGATCAGCCGGCTCGGCGCCGAGCTCATGCGGCTGTTCGCCGTCTCGCTGGGGCTGCCGGAGCACTGGTTCGACGACAAGATCGACCACCATTTCTCGATCGTCAGCTCGATTTATTATCCGGAGCAGAAGACCGCGCCGCTGCCCGGGCAGCTTCGCGCCGGAGCCCATACCGACTATGGCAGTCTCACCATCCTGGCGCCGACGGCGGCGCCGGGGGGCCTGCAGGTGCGCACGCTCCAGGGCGAGTGGGTGGACGTGCCCCATGTTCCCGGTGCCTTCGTGATCAATATCGGCGACATGATGCAGCGGTGGACCAACGACCGCTGGCTTTCCAACATGCACCGCGTCGTCAACCCGCCGAGCGCGGTCGCCGCGACGAGCCCGCGCCAATCGATCGCGTTTTTCCTGCATCCGAACCACGACGCCGTGATCGAATGCATCCCGACCTGCATCGAGCAAAATGCCCCGGCGAAATATCCCGCGATCCTCGCCGGCGAGTACATGATCGAGAAGGAAGCCGCCATCGCGACGGCGACCACGAAGAAGTAGCCGGAGCGACGCATGCCGGCGGAACGCCGGCCGGCTCCGCCCGAATTCCCGCCGCGACTTGGCTGTTTGAGAGCGCAGTGATATGCGGCTCCATGGCGACTCGCGAGGTTGGGTCGTCGCCGTCCGCAAGGGAACGGCGGCGGCTGCTCACTGCCAGCCGCACGGCCGGGAGGACAGATGCCTGCGACGCGAAAAGGGGTCACCCTCAAGGATGTGGCGGCTGCCGCGAACGTCTCGCGCGCGACGGCGGCGCGGGCGCTCAACAGCTATGGTTATGTGGGTGACGAGACCGCCACGCGCGTGGTTGAGGCCGCAGACCGGCTGGGATACCGCGCCAATCGCGTGGCGCAGGCGCTGCGCAGTGGCCAGCTTCCCATTGTCGGCTTCGTGCCGGGCGACATCCAGAATCCGTTCTTTGCCCGGATCGCCCACGACCTCGAGGTCGAATTCCGCAAGCAGGGCCACGGCCTGCTGATTTCGAGCAGCGAGGAGAATGTCGAGCAGGAGAAGGCAGTGCTGGAAAGCCTGCGTTCGCTCAGCATCCGGGGCTTTATCCTCGCGCCGACCTCGGCGACCGACAACCGGCACATCGTCAAGCTCGCCCGCGAGGGCGCTCCTCTCGTGCTGATCGATCGCGTCGCCAAGGATGTGCGCTGCGACAGCGTCGTCGTCGACAACGAGGGCGGCGCCCGGGAGGCGGTCGACTACCTCATCGCCAACGGCCACCGCCGAATCGCGCTGCTGCGGGACGAATCGCGCATCTTTACCGCGCAGGAGCGCTTCGCCGGCTATCAGGGCGCGCTGCAATCCCACGGCATCGCGCTCGACGAGACGCTGGTGACCGTCTCTCGCTCGACCGTCGAACATGCCATCGAGGCCACCATCCGCCTGTTCAGCCGACGCGACCGGCCGACGGCGCTGTTCACCGTCGACAGCCTGATGACCCAGGGCGCGCTGCTCGGCCTGCGCTCGATGGGGCTGACCATTCCCCACGACGTCGCCCTCGTGGGTTTCGACGACTTCAATCTCGCCACGTTCACCGATCCGCAGATCACGGTCGTCGCGCAGCCGATCGCCGAGATCGGTCCGCTCGCCGCGAGCTTCCTGCTCGAGCGGCTCGCCGGCCAGAAAATCCCGCCCCGCAACGTTCGCTTTCCGACGAGACTTGTCGTGCGCGGCTCGGTTGCTCCCCTGAACAAGGCCTGACGGGCGCCGCCCATGTCGACCGCGAGACAGGCGGATTAATTTCCGCTCGACGCTTGTCAGCCGGGAAAATATATGCGTCTATATCGATGTGAGATCGATCTCACGTCGAGAACTTATGAAAGACAGTTCGCTTTTGCGCTGTCAGCATTGCGCTGTGCGCGTTTATCCCGCGCACATGCCGAATTTCCGAAGTACAGGGAATGATCAGATGTTGAACTTCGACAAGGACCGCTTTGTGCGTATTGAGAGCGGCGCCGTCTCCATCGCTGGTGACGTGCGTTCGCTTATGCGCAAGCTGGTGTCGGATGGTGCAGAGCGGCTGTATTTCATGGGAACGGGCGGCGTGCAGATCCTGACGCAGCCCGCTATCGAACTGGCGCAGCGCTATTCGACGTTCCCTGTCGGCGCGCAATATCCGGCGCAGGTCGTGCTCGATCCCCCGGCAGGACTGGATGACAAGGCCATCGTGGTCATCCCTTCCCTTTCGGGCACCACCAAGGAAAGCGTCGAACTCCTGAGCTTCCTGAAGAAGCGGGGCGTTCGCACGATTTCCCTGACCGGCCACAAGGATACGCCGGTTGCCCGTGAGACGGACTACAACTTCACCAACTTCGCCGAAGACGACACGTCGTCGGAATCGTTCTATCTGCAGACGATGCTGATCGTTCTCGCACTGCTCGACGCGCGCGGCGAAATCGACGACTTCGACGCCATCGTCGCCGAACTGCAGCGCCTTCCTGCTCTGCTCGTCGACGCCAAGGCCGCGTTCGAGGATCAGGCCGCCAAGCTCGCCCGCACCATCAAGGACGAGACCTACCACATCTTCACCGGCGCGGGCTCTGTCTGGCCGGAGGCGAACTATTACGGCATGTGCATCCTGGAAGAGATGCAGTGGATCCGCACACGGCCCGTTCATGCGGCGGACTTCTTCCATGGCACGCTCGAACTGGTCGAGCCCGGCGTCAGCGTCTTCGTCTTCAAGGGCGAGGACGTCTATCGTCCGCTTTCGAACCGCGTCGAGAACTTCGTGAAGCGCTACACCGACCGGGTCTGGGTGCTCGATGCCGCCACGGTCGAACTGCCGGGCATCTCGGCGCGCGTGCGCAGCCTGATCTCGCCGATCCTGCTCGCCACGCTGCTGGAACGCCTCAGCGCACATCTGGAGGTGCTTCGCGACCATCCGCTGACGACGCGGCGCTACTACAAGCGCGTCGAATACTGAGCGCGGCCAAGCCGCGCCCGGGACCGTGACTTCGAGCCTGCCCATAGAGCCCATCAATTGAGCCTGTGATCCCAGAACCAATGACTCGGAAGGAACTGCCCATGAAACGTTCGTTGCATGTCGTAGCGGTCGCGATGACCGCGGTCTCGGTGCTCGGCCTTATGGCCGGCAAGGGTTACAGCGCCTCGAAGCCGGTGGTGGCCGAGCCGGATGCGAAGGTCGACTATAACGGCACCATCTCGGTGCTGACGAAGTTCGGCCTCCAGCAGCTTTCTCCTTATTTCGTGAATATCGCGAAGGAATACGAGAAGCTTCATCCGGGCGTTAAGGTCGAGCTGATCCAGGAGAGCGACGACAGCGTCAAAGGCAAGACCAAGGCGCTGGTCGCCTCCAATTCTCTCCCGGACATCTACTTCACGTGGACCGGAAGCTGGGGCGAGAATTTCGTGCGTGGCAACCGGGCCGTCGATCTGACTAAGGTCATCGGCCCGGATACGGAGTGGGGCAAGACGCTGGCGCCCGCCGCCGTCAAGGCCTTCACCTACAACGGCAAGGACTATGGCATCCCGCTTTATCTCGATGCCAAGTTCATGGGATACAACAAGAAAATCTTCTCCGATCTGGGGCTTTCCGTCCCCGGGACTCTGGACGATCTTCTGAAGAGCTGCGACGCGATCCGCAAGTCGGGCAAGACGCCGATTTCGTTCGGCAACAAGGAAGCCTGGCCGGCGGTGCATTATGCCGGCCAGCTGCTCGCCTATAACGTGCCGCAGGCGACGCTGGAGCGCGACTTCGACCCGAAGACCGCCGAGTACACCGATCCGGGCTACGTCGCAGCGCTCAAGCAGTTCAAGGACATCATCGACCGCTGCACCGACGGCGCCGCGACCAACGGCACCTCCTATGCTTCGGCCCTTCAGGCGCTGAGCAATACCGACTCGGCGATGTATTATCAGGAGATCATCGAGTTCGATCAGAGCGCCGGGGCCGACACGCCGCTGAAAGTGGCCGATTTCGGCTTCTTCCGCCTGCCGCCGCCGGCCGATGCGAAGGGCGACGTCAAGGCCATCGAGGGCGCGCCCGAGGGCTACATGATCAACACGGCCTCGGACAACGTCCCGCTTGCGATCGACTTCATGAAGTTCGTCACGTCGGTGCCGAACGCGAAGGTGCTGTCCGCCCCGCCCTACGGACAGCCCAGCGCCACCATCGGCGGCGCCGACGAGGCGGATATGAACCCGGCCGTGGTCGCAGGCCTCAAGGACATCAGCGAGGCTTCCTACCTGATGCCCTGGCTCGACACCGCCAACGGGCCGCGCGTCGCCTCTGCCTGGCTCGCCAGTCTCCAGGCGCTGGTCGGCGGCACCATGACGCCGGAAGACGTCATGAAGCAGGTGAAGCAGGCCGCCCGCAAATGACGGGAACGGCTGCAGCGATGGGACGTGCCGCCTTCACGCAAGGCGGCACGGGTTCCGGCGGCGGGCCGAGGGTTCGGTCCGTCCGCCTGCGCCGGTGGCTGTCCTTTCGCTGGGCCGCCGTCGCGATGATCCTGGTCGGCTGGTTCGTTTACTATCCGATCGTCGACAATTTCCTCGTCAGCACAACCGAACAGGACATCTTCACCGGCGAGGTGACCTATGTCGGGCTCGGCAACTACGCCCGCCTGCTCGACGATCCGGTGGCGTGGACGGCCCTCTCGAACAATCTGCTCTACGCCGTGATCTCCATCGTGTTCCAGGTGTTCGGCGCCTTCCTGTTGGCCGCGATCATCGAGGGGCTCAGCAGCGAATACTGGCGGAGATTCTGGCGTGCGGTCTATTTCGTGCCTTCCGCGATCTCGATCACCGTCACGGGCCTGCTGTTCTATTTCATCTACCAGCCGAAGGTTGGCCTGCTGGACGTCGTGCTCGTCCACCTCGGCCTTCAGGACTTGATCCTGCCGTGGCTCGGCAGCGAGCGCTCCGCGATCTACGCCGTGATCGCCATGAGCCAGTGGCAGGGTTTCGGCTATTCGACGCTCCTGTTTGCCATCGCGATCCAGAAGATTCCGCGTGAGCTCTATGACGCCGCCACCATGGATGGAGCCGGGCCGCTCAGGAAGCTCTGGAGCATCACCTTCCCGCTCACCCGCGAAATGACCGGGCTCATGGTGATCGTCACCATCACCGGCGCCTTCCAGGTTTTCAACGAGGTGATGGTCATGACAGCCGGCGGCCCGAACAACAGCAGTCAGGTGCTCGGAACATGGCTCTATCAGCAGGGCTTCATCGAGAACAACTTCGGCTACGGAGCGGCGATCGCGGCCGTGATCTTCATAGCGACGATGCTCACGGGGGCGGCGCAGCTCTGGTACACGCGGCGTCGGAGGGTTCAGCTATGACGGCGGCTGGCTCAGCCGTCCGCGGCCGGTCCGCGAACGTGTGGGCGGTGATCGCCCGCGTGTTCCTCCACGCCTTCCTGATCTGCCTCGGCATCGTGGTGATCTATCCGCTGATCTGGATGACGCTGAACGGCTTCAAGGACAACGTCCAGATCTTCGGCAATCCGTTCGCCCTGCCCTCGCACTGGGTCTGGCAGAACTACGTTCAGGCCTGGAACCAGGGCGTGCGCAACTACGTCGCCGTCAGCCTTCTGGTCACGGTCGCGTCGGCCGCCTGCACCGTGCTTGTCAGCGCCTGGACGGCCTACGGACTGACCCGCACCAGGATGCCGATGAAGCCGCTGGTGGTCGCGATGGTGCTCGGCGGACTGATGCTGAGCCCCACCGTAGCCCTTATTCCGCTTGTGCGGATGCTGCAGGCACTCGGCCTCTACAACACATACTGGGCGCTCATCATCCTCTATACGGCGTTCCGCATCCCGTTCACGACCTTCCTGATCCGCGCCTACATGCTCGACCTGCCGAAGGATCTCGACGAGGCGGCAACAATGGACGGCGCCAGCGAGGGTCAGATTTTCTGGCGGGTGACGCTGCCGCTCTGCCGCCCCATCATCATCTCGTGCGTCATCCTGCACGTGCTGTTCGCCTGGAATGAATATCTCTTCGCGATGATCTTCACGAGCGGTACGGATCTTCAGACGCTTCCAGTCGGCCTCACCTCCATCATGGCGAAGCACGGGACGAATTACGCCGTCGTCTTCGCGGCAATGACGGTCTCGGCACTTCCGATCGTCGTCGTGTTCTTCGCCGCGCAGCGCTACTTCATCCGCGGCCTGTCCGAAGGCATGGGCAAGTAAGCCGGACAACCTGCGGCGCTACGACAAGATCGCCTGAGAGGAGCCTTTATGCCTCAGCTTGCCTTACATCAGCTCATCGGGGCGAACTTCAGCTTCCAGCATTTCCCGTTCGAACGCGTCGCGGCCGTGCTCAGCGGCTTCGGCTTCAGCGAGATCGAGCTCTGGGGCGTCGCACCCCACCTCGACCTTTACCATGCGACCGATGCGCGGTTGGATGCGGTTCGCGGCGTGCTTGGAGACAACGGCCTTTCGGTCTGGTGCTTCACGCCCGAGCAGGTGCTCTATCCGCTCAACATCGCCTCGGGGGACGCGGAGATCAGGCGCGACAGCATCGATCGCTTCCGACGCGCCGCCGATATCTGCGCGACGCTCGGCGCCCGCTATCTGTTCCTGACGCCCGGCCGCGGCTTCGAGGACGAAGCGCCGGATGTCGTCTGGGACCGTTCAGCCTCCGCGCTGCGCGAGATCGCTGGCCACGCTCGAGCCAACGGCGTGCGCTGCCTGCTGGAACCGCTTCAGCGGGTCGAGACCAACGTCTTCACCGACGCCGCGGGCCTCAGGCGGATGCTCGACGAGGTCGATGTGGACACCATGGACGTTGTGCTCGATTCCGTCGGGATGGCAACCGCCGGCGATACGGTTGCGACCTATATCGAATTGTTCGGGTCGCGGCTCGCCCATGTGCAGCTCGTCGATGGCAATCCGGCAGGTCATCTCGTCTGGGGCGACGGGTCTCTGCCGCTCGGCCGCTATGTCGAGGACCTTGCCGAGGCGGGCTATCGCGGCAAGATCACGTTCGAGCCCTTCGGCAACGGGTCCTACGCACTCGATCCGGTCGCCGCGTGGAAGCGCTGCCTCGACGGGATTGCCCCCTATCTCGACCGCTCCATGGTGCCGGCATGAGCGCGGTCAGGACAGCAAGGCTCGTCGCGGTCGGTGACAACTGTCTCGACGCCTATCTCACCCACGGCATCCTCACGGTCGGCGGCAACGCGCTCAATGTCGCTGCGCAATGGCGGCGGAATGGCTGGGCTGCGCGTTATTTCGGCGCCGTCGGCACCGATGGCGAAGGCGATATCGTACTCGCAGAACTCGCACAGGTCGGGCTCGATCCGGCCGATGTGGAACGCCGCGGCGGCGACACCGCGGTGACGCTGATCCGCGACGACAACGGCGACCGCACCTTCCTGCTCGAGGCCTTCGGCGTCGGCGAGAACTACATGCCGACGCCGGACCGCTACTCCGCGGCCGCGACGGCCGACTGGGTCCACCTCGGCACCAACGCAAATGCCGATCTCCTGCGCCGTCTCGTCTCCGACGGCGTCGCCTTCAGCGTCGATGTCTCGACGGCCCACTTCAAGCTGCCGCTTGCCGGCGTGCCGCTGGTGTTCGCCTCCGGCCCGGATGATCCCCACCTACCCGTGGAGCCGGTGTTCGAGAGGTTCCGGGCCGCCGGCGCAGGTCGCGTTGTGCTCACCTGCGGCAGGCGCGGCGCCTGGCTGGACGATGGCGGTACGCTCCACCACGCCCCCGCCACGCCAACCGATGTGGTCGATACATGCGGCGCCGGCGACAGCTTCATCGCGACGTTCGTGACGGCGTTCTGCTGCGAGCGGCGTCCCGCCGCCGAGGCCCTGCGCATGGCCTCGGTCGCAGCCGCCGAAACGTGCATGCATCGAGGCGGCTTCCCGCAGGCGCCGCGTCCCATCCCGGACTGGCTGCCGCGGAAGTATGCGGCCGTCGTCCCCCTCGCGCACGGAGACCGGTGATGTCGACGTTTCACATGCGCCAACCCGCCGTCGCCGCCCCCGCGGATCGCTCGTTCTGGCTCCAGGATATCGGCGCCGAGGTTGCGACACAGCCGCTGCGGGGTGCCACCGTCGCCGATGTCGCCATCGTCGGCGGCGGCTACGCAGGGCTGTGGACGGCGCTGCGCATCCGGGAACTCGCCCCCGAAACCCGCGTGACGGTGATCGAGGCCGACCTCTGCGGCTCCGGCGCGTCCGGTCGCAACGGCGGGCAGGTGCATTCCTGGTTCGCCGAACTCGACCTGATCAGCCGGGTCGTCGGCACGGACGAAGCGCGCCGGCTCTGTGCCGACACGGTCGACGCGATCGCGGATCTTGCCGACCTGCAGCGCACCGGCACCATCGACATGGATCTGCGGCTCGACGGCTGGCTGTGGACGGCGAGTTCCATTGCCCAGGAAGGTGCATGGTCGCGCGCGCTCGCCATGACCGAGGCCGCCGGCGACGACCGTTTCAAGGTGCTGTCGGCGGAGGAGATCGAACGCCGCACCGGCTCCTCGGCATCCTATGCCGGCATCATCGAGCCGAACGCAGGCACCGTGCATCCCGCGAAGCTGGCCGCCGGGCTGCGCGCCCTTGCCATCGCCCGGGGCGTGACCATCCACGAGCGCAGTCCGGTGACTGCCATCGTTCCGGGCAGGACCTGCACGGTGCGCACAGCGCACGGCGAAGTGCGCGCCGAGAAGGTCGTCCTCGCGGCCAATGCCTGGCTCTCAGCGCTGCCGGAGCTGCGTCGCCACCTCTATGTTGTCGGAAGTCAGGTGATCGCGACGGCGCCTGTGCCGGATACGCTCGATCGCATCGGCTGGCGCGACGGCGCCTCGATCTGCGACTCCCAGAGCCATGTGCTCTATTACCAGCGCACTCCGGGCGGGCGGGTGATCTTTGGCCGGGGTGGCGGCAACATCGCCTTCCGCGGCGATTTCGGGCAGGCGTTCAATCGCAGTCCCGACCGCGGCCACCACAACCTGCGGGAACTGCACCGTGTCTATCCGGCGCTGCGCGGCGTGCCGGTCGAATACGACTGGGCCGGGCCTATCGATTGCGTGCCCGAGCATATTCCGGTGTTCGATCACCTCTCCGGACATCCGAACATCTTCTTCGCCATGGGCTTCAACGGCACCGGCATCGCGCAGACGCCGATCGGTGGCCGCATCCTCGCCAGCCTCGTGCTGGAGCGGAAGGATCGCTGGAGCGAGAGCGGACTGGTCGGACTTTCGCGGCGCAAGACCCTGCCGCCGGAGCCCTTCCGCTATCTCGGCGCGAAGCTCGTCCGCAGCGCGGTCAGCCGCAAGAACGAAGCCGAGATCCGCAATCTCCAGGCGGGGCCGCTGACGCGGGCCGTGCTGCGCCTGATGCCGGGCAGCGGCGAACACTAAGCCCGATCGTCGCCCGCCCATCCCCGCCGACACTCGAAGCAGGAACGACACGATGGCCGACCTCATGCTCCGGAACGTCCGCAAGTCATACGGCAGCCTGGACATTCTTCACGGCATCGACCTGACGATCACGTCGGGCGAACTGATCGTCTTCGTCGGTCCTTCCGGATGCGGCAAGTCCACGCTGTTGCGCGCGATCGCGGGGCTGGAGGACATCACGTCGGGCGAGTTCCGCATCGATGGCGCGCTGATGAACGATGTGCCGCCCTCGCGCAGGGGCATCGCCATGGTATTTCAGTCCTACGCGCTCTACCCGCACATGACGGTCTACGAGAACATGGCGTTCGGCATGAAGATCGCCCGGGAGAGCAAGGCCGAGATCGATCGCCGTGTGCGGCAGGCGGCGGAGATCCTGCAGCTGACGCCCTATCTCGACCGGGTTCCGAAGGCCCTGTCCGGTGGGCAGCGCCAGCGCGTCGCCATCGGTCGGGCCATCGTGCGCAATCCCAAGGTCTTCCTGTTCGACGAGCCGCTATCGAACCTCGATGCCGCGCTGCGCGTCGCGACCCGGATCGAGATCGCCAAGCTCAAGCAATCGATGCCGCAGACCACGATGATCTATGTCACCCACGATCAGGTGGAGGCGATGACCCTCGCCGACCGCATCGTGGTGTTGAAGGATGGCCGCATCGAGCAGGTCGGCACGCCGATGGAACTCTACCGGACGCCGGCGAACCTGTTCGTGGCACGCTTCATCGGCTCGCCGGCGATGAACATCCTGCCGGCCACCGTGAAGGCGGCCGGTGCTACGACGACCGTCGCCCACGCCAGCGGCCCGGAGACGGTCGTGCCGATTGCGATGCCATCCGCAACGAAGGGAACGCCGGTCCGCGTCGGCGTTCGGCCCGAGGATCTCTTCCTGAGCGACAGTGGAACACCGCTGTTCGAGGGCCTCGTCGACTTCATCGAGCAACTCGGCGAGGTGCAACTCGTCTATCTCGATATCGGCCGCGAGGGCGAGCCGGTGATCGCCAAGCTGCCCGGCAGCGCCAGGATCGAGCGCGGTCAGTCGCTGAAGCTCTCCGCCCTGCCCGGGAACCTGCATCTGTTCGATGCCGAGGGCCGTTCGCAGCATCCCGCCTTCCACCCGCCCCTCGCGGCCTGAACCGGCGCTCCAGAGTCCCGGGCGACGGGCGCCCGATAGAAGTGCCGCCTCACTCGAGGTCGCCGAGTTCCTCGTGGATGCTGGCGACGATCTCGCTGCGCTGCTCGGCCGATTTTCCGACCTTGGCGGCGAAGGTCAGCGCGAGCAGCCGGATGGCGCTCGATACCGCCGTGTGGGATGGCCCCAGCGCAAAGCTCGAAACATGGCATGGCAGCACCACCTTCGAATGGCGCTGCGCTTCGAGCATCGACGTGCGGTCGGTGATGGTGACCACATTGAGCCGGCTCGTCGCGGCGAAGCTCAGGATCGGCTTCAGCACGCTCTGATGCGGCGGCAGCGTGATCAGGAGCAGCACGTCCTTCGGGCCGGTCATGGCGAGGTCTTCCGCCCACGAGCCCTGGTTGATGCCCAGAATCATCACGCCGTGACGCAGCCGCGCGAACAACAGGCGCGCATAGCGCGCGAAGCCCTCCTCCGGCCCGAGCCCGAGCACCCAGACCCGCGGCGCATCGGCGATCAGTTCGGCGGCCTCGCGCACCTTGTCCGACCGCAATTCCTCGAAGGTCTTGGTGAGATTGCGCAGTTCGAGTTCCAGATGGGCGCCGATGGTGCGCCCCATCGCGACCTGCTCGGACTTCGTCACCGAGAACTCATAGGGCTGGGTGCGGTTGCGCTCCTCGCGCGCCTGCAGCTTCACCTCGTTGAAGTCGGCATAGCCGAGGTGCTGAAAGAACCGCGCCGCCGTCGCCTTGGAGACGCCGGCCATTTCGGCGATCTCGGTCGCCGAATGGGTGAGGATGTCGTCCTGCCGGTCGAGGATGAGCTGGGCGAGCTTCTGCTCGCCGCTCGTCAAGCGGGAATACCGTTCCTGAATCCGCAGAACCAGTCGAGAAGCCATCAGCCTGCCATGCCCATCCGGCGCCCATAAAAAGATCTATCACGACCCTTGCAAACATGAAACTGATGTTTCATTCTCGCGAAACGTTGAAACCAACGGCTCGCGGCCCGACCCGCACGCGACCGCCCGGGATGCGTCCATGTCGAACGCACGCCTCACACGCCAGCGTATATGGGACCGGTTGAAGGACGCCGCGCGCCCCGACACGCGGTTCCATCTCGACTTCGCTGAGTTCATTCCGGATTTCGACGGTGCCGAGGCGGCGACGGATCGCATCACCGCGCTGCCGACCTTTGCGGACTGCCGACTGGCCTTCGTCACGCCGGACAATTCCATGACCGCGCTGCGCCGCCGGCTGATCGCGGCGCGGGTGCCGATGGTCACGGCGACCTACAATATCCAGCGCGGCTTTCTCTATCTCGCGCCGGACGTGGTTCCCGAAGGCGCGGAGCTTTATGCCTCGTGGCTCGACGGCATCGAGCACTTCGCCCGACCGGTGACGCTGGAGGACATCGTCGCGCTCGGACGGTTCGACTTCATGGCGACCGGCGCCTCCGCCGTCTCTGTCGATGGGGTGCGCTTCGGCAAGGGCCACACCTTCTTCGATCTGGAGTGGGGGATGTTCACCGATCTCGGGCTGGCCTCCGAGACGACGCCGGTTGCCGCGATCGTCCATGAATCCCAGGTCGTCGAGGATCATCTCCAGATCGGCGAAACCGATATGCCGGTCGACATCATCGCAACGCCGGGCCGGCTCATTCGCGTGGATCGCGCCGGCCGCCGGCCGCGCGGCATGAAGTGGGATCTCCTGACGCCGCAGGAAATCAACCAGATACCGCCCCTGCGGGAGCTCGCCCGCATCCGGGGAATCGCCTGACCGACATCCAGCAAGGGGAACGACCGCAATGAGCTTCAAAGTCGACAGACGCCGCTTCCTCGGCCTCGCAGGCGGCCTCATGGGCGCCGCCGCGGCCTATCCGCTGCTTGGCCGGGGCACGGCGCACGCGGCCTCGCCCTTCGCCTTCCAGGCGTCGTGGATCAACGACGCCGAGTTCTCCGGCTACTTCCTCGCCGCCGACAAGGGCTTCTACAAGGATGAGGGCCTCGATCTCACCTACCTCTCCGGCGGACCGGACGTGATCCCGGAAAGCACGCTGATCGCCGGCAAGGCCGACCTGACGCTGACCACGCCCGACACCACCATCAAGGCCATCGTCGAGCAGAACGCGCCTTTCAAGATCATCGGCGCGCAGTACCAGAAGAACCCGCTGGGCGTGATCTCCCTCGCCAAGAACCCGATCCGCGAGCCGAAGGACCTCGTCGGCAAGACGCTCGCCGTGCCGCCGGTCAACGTGATCTCGGTCGAGGCAATGCTGAAGATCTCGGGCGTCGACCGGTCCCAGGTCAAGATCGTGCCCTACGCCTACGATCCGACCCCGCTCATCAAGGGCGAGATCGACGCTTCCGTCGACTTCACCACCAACGTGCCCTTCACCATCGAGCAGGCCGGCGAAAAGGCTGTGTCGTTCCTGCTCTACGACTACGGCTTCACGATCTTCAACGACACAGTCGTCGTGACCGAAGAGACGTTGAAGACGAAGCGCAAGGAAATCGTCGCCTTCCTCAAGGCCAGCCGCAAGGGTTGGGTGGAGAACCTCAAGGACCCGGCCGTCTATCCGCCGACCTTCGCCGATACCTGGTTCAAGGGCACCGGGCGCTCGGTCGCCAACGAGGTCTACTTCAACACGGCGCAGAAGCCGCTGATCGAGGCCGCCGGCGGCATCTTCTCCATGAGCGAGGAATCGATCGAGGCCAACATCAAGGCCCTGTCGGAAGTCGGTATCCCTGCGAAGAAGGACTATTTCGACACCACCGTTCTCGCGGAACTCGAATGAACCCGCCTTCCGGCATCCGTCTCACGGCGGTGTCGCGGTCCTTCTCGGGCCGCGGCGCCGCCGTGCAGGCGCTCGACGCGGTGTCGCTCGATTGCCCGGCCGGATCCTTCACGGCACTCATCGGCCCGTCCGGGTGCGGCAAGTCCACCCTGCTCCGCATCGCGCTCGGCCTCGACAAGCCGGACGGCGGCGAGATCGCCATCGGCGGTCTTGCACCGACGGAAGCGGCGCGTGCGGGCATCACCGGCGTTGCCTTTCAGGATGCCGCGCTGATGCCTTGGCGCACCGTCGCCGACAATATCGCCCTTCCACTCGACGTGCTCGGCCGCCCGCGCAGGGCGAACGCCGCAAAGATCGCCGAGCTGATCGGGCTCGTCGGCCTCGCCGGGTTCGAGAACGCATTGCCGGGCGAGCTTTCCGGCGGCATGCGCCAGCGCGTCGCCATCGCCCGCTCGCTCGTCACCGATCCCAAGGTGCTGTTTCTCGACGAGCCGTTCGGCGCGCTCGACCAGATCCTGCGCCGGCAAATGAATATCGAACTGCAGCGCATCTGGATGGAAAGCGGCACCACCACGCTGCTCGTCACCCACGGCATCGACGAGGCGGTATTCCTCGCCGACCGTGTCGTCGTGATGCAGAGCCGCCCGGGCCGCATCGGGCGCATCGTCGACATTCCCCTGCCCCGCCCGCGCCACCCCGACATCTTCACCGCCGCGGAATTCCATCGCCTCGAAGACGAGATCGCCGGAGCGCTCGATGGCCACTGAGGCGCGAGGCGCGACCTCCGCGCGATGGGCGACGTGGCGCAATTGGCTGATCCTCATCGCCGTGTGGGAGATCGTCGGCCGCTTCGGCCTCGTGGCGCACGGCGCGCTGCCGGCGCCCTCGGCGGTGCTGATGCGGCTCTGGGTCGACCGGGCCGACTATCCTCCCCATATCGGCGCCACGCTCGCCGGCGCCGGCCTCGGGTTCCTGATCGGCAATGCCGTGGCCATCGCGGCAGGCGTACTGTTCGCGCTCGTGCCCGTCGCCTCTCGGCTCGGCCGTGGCATCAATATCGCCCTGTTTGCGCTGCCGCCGATCGCCATCTCGCCGCTCCTGGTCCTGACCCTTTCCGGAATGACGCCGCGCGTCGTGCTGGCGGCGGTCGGATGTTACTTCGTCACCATGACGGCGACCGTCACCGGTCTGACCCAGGCCGACAGCCGGATGTTGGACGTGGTGCGCGCCTATGGCGGCCGCCGGCTCGCCCTGCTGCGGTTCGTGCAGTTTCGCGCGGCGGTACCCTCCATTCTCTCGGGCCTTCGCATCGCGGCGCCGAACGCGGTGCTCGGGTCCATCCTCGCCGAGTTCGGCGGCGGCGGCCGCTTTGGTCTCGGGGCCTATCTCATCGGTTCGCTCGGTCGCGCCGAGCCTGACCGGCTGTGGGGCATCGGGCTTGCTGCCACGCTGATCGCTGGGCTCGCCTACGGCCTGTTTTCGCTGATTGCGCTGCGCTTCACCGGGGCCACCCGCGCCGTCACCATCCCCGCGAGCCCGCCCGCGGTGGCAGACGCAGCCGGCCCGTTGTGGTTCTCGGCTCTCATGACGCTCGGATCGGTGATGATGCCGCTGGCGCTGTGGTGGCTGCTGCTCGCCGCCCTCGGCGCGCCCGCCATGATCGCCAAGACGCCGGCCGGTCTGTTCGAGTACCTTTTCCTCCTGCCCGGCTCCGGCACGGCGCAGGCGAGATTGCTGGCCGCGCTCGGCGAAACCCTGCCGATGGCCGTGCTCGGCATGGTCGCTGGCATCGGCTTCGCCGCGCTGCTCGCGATCGCCTCGGTGGTGCGGCCTGGAATTACCCGGGCTCTGATGCCCGTCGCGCTCGTCACACAGACCATGCCGCTCGTCGCGCTGACGCCGCTGCTCGTGCTGATGCTCGGCCGCGGGCCGTCGGTGATCCTGTGGATCACCGTTTCGGTGACGTTCTTCCCCGCCTTCGTCACCATCGCCCAGGGGCTTGCGCTCGTGCCGCAGTCCGCGCTCGACGTGCCGCGGGCCTACGGCGCGGGACCGCTCAAGCAGCTTCGGCTGGTCTCGCTGCCGGCTTCCCTGCCCTATCTCTTCGCCGCCACCCGCCTCGCCGTGCCGCGGGCGCTGCTCGGCGTGATGATTGCGGAATGGCTCGCGACCGGCACCGGGCTCGGCAACCTCCTGAACCAGTCCCGCGGCTATCTCGATTACGGGATGATCTGGTCGGTCGCGGTCGTCTCGGTGCTGATCTCCGTCCTGTTCTACCAAGTCGTCGTTCTCGTCGAACGGCAGGTCCTCTCGCGCCGCGGCATGCGCGCCGCCGACTGACAAGGAGCCTTTTCATGGAAATCGCCGATCACAAGGCTTCTGTGCGCGAGCGCGTCTGGACGGAACTGCGCAAGGTGGCCGTGCCCGACAGCCGCTTCCACTTCGATTTCGGCGAGTTCATCGCCGACTTCGAAGGCAGCGACGCCGCTGTCGCGCGCCTCGTCGACCATCGCTTCTATCGCGACGCCGATTTCATCTTCATCACGCCGGACAACTGCCTCGACCAGCTTCGCCTGAAGGCCCTGCAGGACGGCAAGACCATCCTGATGACGACCTATTCCATCAAGCGCGGCTTCTGGGTGCTCGATCCGGCGGCGATCGCGCCCGATCTCCATCTCTACGCCTCCACCCTCGACGGAATGGAGCGGGTCGGCCGGCCGGTCACGCTCAAGGACATCGCCACCATGCCGCCGGTCGACTACATGGTCACCGGCACAGGCGCCATCAATCTCGAGGGTGTCCGCTTCGGCAAGGGCCACGGCTTCTTCGACGCGGAATGGGGTATGCTCTACCGCATCGGCCGCATTTCGGCGTCAACGCCTGCCGCCGCAGTGGTTCACGATTGCCAGGTGCTGGACGAGACGCTGACGCCCGACGTCTACGACACCGTCGCCGACGTGATCTTCACGCCGACCCGCACCATCGAGGTCTCGTCGCCCCATAAGCCGACCTGCGGCATCCTGTGGGACCGACTCGACCCGCACATGTACGAAACCATTCCGCCGCTCCAGGAACTGAAGGCGATGGGGCTCTGAAGCCGAAAGGCCGGCGGATCGCTCCGCCGGCCTTTCTGCGTGCGCGTCGCGTCAAAGACCGGTGCTCAGCGCCAGCCGAGAGCGGGCGCGACGTGGGTCAGGATCGCCTCGATCACATGGGCGTTGTAGGCGACGCCGAGCTGGTTCGGGACGGTGAGGAGCAGCGTGTCGGCTTCGGCTATGGCCTCGTCCTGACGGAGTTGCTCGACCAGAACGTCCGGCTCGGCGGCATAGCTGCGGCCGAAGATTGCCCGCGTCTTCTCGTCGATGAAGCCGACGGAGTCGTTTTCCTGACCGCCGCCGCCGAAATAGGCGCGGTCGCGGTCGTCGACCAGCGCGAAGATGCTGCGGCTGACCGACACCCGCGGCGTGCGCTTGTGGCCCGCTTCCTGCCACGCCGCGCGGTAGGCGCGGATCTGATTGGCCTGCTGGACGTGGAACGGCTCGCCGGTCTCGTCGTCCTTCAGGGTAGAGCTCTGCAGATTCAGCCCCAGCTTTGCTGCCCAGACCGCGGTCGCGTTGGAACCGGCCCCCCACCAGATCCGCTCGCGCAGCCCCTCCGAATGCGGCTCGAGCCGCAGCAGGCCCGGCGGGTTCGGGAACATCGGCCGCGGATTGGGCTCGGCGAAGCCTTGGCCCTTCAGCACGTCCAGCAGCACCTCGGCGTGGCGGCGGCCCATATCGGCATCTGTCTGGCCGTCCGTCGGGGCGTAGCCGAAATAGCGCCAGCCGTCGATGACCTGTTCCGGCGAGCCGCGGCTGATGCCGAGCTGGAGGCGCCCACCGGCGATGAGGTCCGCCGCGCCGGCATCCTCCGCCATGTAGAGCGGATTTTCATAGCGCATGTCGATGACGGCCGTGCCGATCTCGATGCGGCTCGTCCTCGCGCCAACCGCGGCGAGCAGCGGGAACGGCGACGCGAGCTGGCGGGCGAAGTGATGCACCCGGAAATAGGCTCCATCGGCACCGAGCTGTTCGGCCGCGACCGCGAGCTCGATGGATTGCAGCAGCGCATCCCCCGCCGAACGCGTCTGGGAATGAACCGAGGGCGACCAATGGCCGAACGAGAGAAAGCCGATCTTTTTCACAATGAGCCTGCCGAACCGGGAAAGGGCGCGCGCAGGGTAGGCCCGGGTGGCAGCGAAAGCATCCGGAAAATGGCGAGGATGGCGCGCGGCAGCAATGCGCCGGCGATGGATCAATTCGTCAGCCGCGGCTTCTGCTCGGGCATCTGTTCAAGCGTCTTGATGATATCATCGGTACTTGCGCCGGCCGCGCACATTTCCGTCGCCGTCTCTCCGAAATCGACCAGATCGTGATGCCGACTGTCCGTCGCCCTCTGCAAGGGGATCAGCCATGCGGCATGGCCGCGTGCCACGATGCCCTCGAAGAACTGTTTCTGCGCTGAGAACGGAACATTCTTCTCCCGGGGATCCCCGATGACGAAAATCCGTCTGGCTGGATCGGAGGGCACCTTGTCGAGCGAGTCATAGGGATCGAACCGCGTCAGTCGCTCGTCCTTCCTTATCAGGCCCCTCGCCTCGAGATAGGCGCGATAGGCCGAGGCGCCGGACGATATGACGGCGCAGCGCAGATCGCTCCTGCGGGCCAGCATTTCGGCGACCAGCGTGCCGCCTCCGCTGTGTCCGCCCAGCGACCAGGCCTGAATGCCGTAGCGCCGCTTCAAGCCGTCCAGCGCGGCGTCGATCAGTTCTGCCTCGATCGGGCGCCCCCTCGTCGTGTAGTGCTTGCCCGCGCTTCCGTACGTGCCAGGGCGGCCGAGGAAGATCGACGGAACATGGAAACGGGCGGAAAGGCCCTGTTCAAGCGCCACCATCTCTGTCGGGCCGAAGCCCTTCTGCCTCTTGTCCGCGTTCTGTCCCTTGGGGCCGAGGACATCGCCGTTCAGCCAGATTGCGGTCACCGGATTGGGTCCCGGTGCTGCCTTGAGGCCGGCAGCGTAATAGCGCAGGCAGGACCCCTGCCCCGCGACCTCGACCCAGATCGCGGTCTCGTTCTTCTCAAGAACCGCGCACGCCGAGCGGCTGATCTCGATGCCGTTGACGACGGCGACGGGATCGAACTGGTTCGTCTCCGCCACCGACTGGGCGAACGAGGGTGTCGGCAGCGAACCGCCGATGAAAGCGGCGAAAGCCAGTCCGGCCAGCGTGTGCGACGCATGCATGGGTATCTCCCCGTTGCCATGTCGTCGAAAGGAAGCGGGCGTCGGTGCTGGAAATATGGCTCCGCGGTTGATGCGCCGATCTATGGTGAACGGACGGTGAATCGAGGCAAGCGCCGGTATCTGGCGCCGGGTAGCAGAGTCAGCGGCAGTCCGGTCGGCCGCGCGAAGCCTTGGATGGGCGAAGCCGCGACGACTGCTTCATTGCCATGTTTGCCGTCTCGCGCGGGACGTCCTCAAAGAAGACAATGCCCTCGCAGGAAATGCCGGCTTCATGGCTTCGTGGCTTCGGGCGTCACGATGACCGTCGCGGACATGCCGGAGGCGAGCCGCACTCCCGGCGGCAGGTCGCCGAGCCTGACGCGCACCGGGATGCGCTGGGCAAGGCGGATCCACGAGAACTGCGGCGCGACCTCGGCCAGCAGGCCGTCGGTATCATTGGGATTGGCGATCCCTCGGGACACGCCTTCCACGATGCCATCCAGCACGACGTTGCCGGCCATCAGTTCCACCTGCGCCTTCGCCCCGTCCTGGATGAGAGGCAGCTTGGTCTCCATGAAGTAGCCGTAAACATAGAAGGAATCGGAATCGACCAGGGCGAGCACGCCCTTGCCAGCCGTGGCGTAGTCGCCGACCACCGCCGTCAGGTTCGTCACGTAGCCGTTCACGGGGGCATGGACCTTGCTGCGCCGCATGTTGATTTCGGCGACGGTGAGATTGGCCTTCGCGACCAGCAGCGCGCCCTCCGCCTCGGCCGCGACGGTGTTCATCTGCTCGCCGGTTTCGGCCGAGAAGGCCGGGCTGTTCTCGCTGCGCAGCGTCGTGTAGCGCTGCGCGTTCTCGCGTGCGAACTGGAGTGCCGCCGTCTTCACCGCGACGTCGCCGCGCGCGTGTTCGAGTGCCGCCTCGAAGCGCTCCGGATCGATCTCGAACAGAAGGTCGCCCTTCGCGACCCGCTGGTTGTCCTTCACATGGATCGCGCTGATCAGGCCGGAGACGTCGGGTGCGACCCGCACGACATTGGCGAGCACGCGCGCGTCCCGCGTCCACGGCGAAAGCGTGTAATACGTCCAGAGCTGCCAGCCGATCACAGCGGCGATGGCGACGGCAGCCAGCGTGAACGCAACGCGCAACGCAGTGAGGATCATCGGATCGTCTCCCCAGACAGGATCGGCAATCCGTAGATCAATGCGCCGACGATGATGACGTAGAGGGCCGCATCGAACAGGGGGCGATGCCAGACCAGACGGTAGAACCCGCTCCGCTCGGCGATCCGCCGGAGAACGAGGTAAGGAACGAGGGCGGCGGCGACCCAGATGACCACCGGCGGCAGGTAGAAGCCGACGACATCGATCGTCCGGAACAGCGAATATGGCTCCACGGGCAACCTCAATCGGCGACGGCCAGTTGGAGAAACCCTTGGTCCAGCCTCAACCGGTCGGTCAGGAAACGCAGGCTCGACGCGGCGTCAAGCACGGCATGGGCCGCGGGCGAACCTGCCGGGGGCGCCAGACGCTCCAGTTCCGTCCACATCGCATCGAGCGCCTGCCGGCCGTCAGCGAGTGCCGTTTCGCGCTGCGCCCCGAGGGTCGGCAGGTGCGAGAACATCGTCGCGAGATGGCGAAGCCCCTGCTCCAGCGCGACGCGCCCCGCCTCCGGCATCGCCGGATCGGTGGCGGCACGGTGCAGTCGGCCGAGTTCGAGCGCACTGGATGCGCTCGCCAGCATGCCGCGCAGGAAGGTTTCGTCACGCCCGTGCCCGAGCTTCAATCGCGGCAGCACGGCTGCGAGGAGATCGACGATCTCGCGCGCAAGTCGCCGTTCGGGCGTCCGCCCTTCGGCCGCCTCCGGCAGAAGCCGCCCGATCGCCCGCCGGTACGCCTGCCGTCGCGATGCCTGCGAGGTGACGGGTATCAGCCGCGCCACGATGAGACAGACGAACATCCCGAACACCAGCCCGAAGCAGAAATTGGCGAAATCCAGTGGGTTCGGGTCATAGACATTGGTGGTCGCCGCCGCCGCAACGAAATAGATCGTGAAGGTGCCCGCGGTCTTGCTGTAGCGCGGCGTGCCGATCAGAAGGCCGAGCGGCACCAGCACCAGGATAAGGAAGACCGCGAGCATCGCGAAGCCCTCGAGCCAAGGATAGACGTGTGCCATCACGACATAGGCACAGAGGCAGGCGGCGATCACCGCGCGGAAATAGGGCCAGCCGAGCTTTCCCGGATCGTCGGAGTTAACGCACTGATAGCCCATCAGCGCGAGACCGGTGAGCCCGGCCATGCCCTGTTCCCATTCGGTCGCGTGCCAGAACAGGCAGAACAGCAGCACCGCGAGCGCGGCGCGTGTCCCCTGCAGCAGCGCCTCGCGTTCTCTAGCAAGCGTCGGAAACCGGCGCCGCCGGACCGCAATGGACGGCCGCCGCCGCGCAGCGGCGCGTGCCGGGAAGGCCGCGTCTTCGACCATTGCCAGCGCGGAAAGTGCGCGCAGCATCCGGATGGCACGCCGCAGGATGAGGGACACGTCCGCCCGCAATGCGAGCGGCGCATCGCCGGTCATCGCGTCGACATCCCTGCGCAGGGCGGCAAGCCGTAACCTCGCCCTGCCGAGGTCCGCTCGCCGGGCCGGCAAGCCGCTCGACGAACCGTCCGCACGGGAGACGGCTTCGAGCGCGGTGATGGTCTCCGCAAGCCCCTTCGCCAGCGGCCCCTCCGCCATGCCGGGGTTGGCCGCACGAAAATCGGCCAGCCGCAGATAGAGGCTTCGCGCCACGGCGATCACGGTCAGGCATTCCCGCACCGCCTCGCGCAGGGCGGCATCGTCCGCCCGCATCTCGCGGGCCTCGAACGTCGTATAGGAGCGCAGCGCATCGAACTTCACGACTTTGGCGAGGATACCGCTGCGCAGGCGCAGGAAGCCCTCCTCGGGGGTGCCGGGGCGGAGTGCGTCAGCGGCATACCGGGAAAGGTCGGAGAACGCGCGGGCGAGCACGCCGCGCAATTGCGCGCCGGCATAGACGGGCATGATCAGCGTGTTGGCGAGGCTTGCGAACGCGACGCCGATGGAAATCTCCGTCGCGCGGTTGACCGCCACGTCCCACGCCCCGTAGGGCGCGGCGGCGCCTTCGAAGATGACGAGAAGTCCGGTATAGCCCGCCAGCATGAAGCCGTAGGACGCGAAGTTCGTCACCCGCGTGGCGCCGTAGTAGCAGACGAAGATCCACGCCATCGCCGAGGTGACGAGCAGGATCGGGTCCTGAGAGACCAGCTTGACGATGCCGAGCGCGCAGAGTGCGGCGATGACCGTGCCGAGGAATCGGAACGAGCCCTTCGCGAGCGCTGCGCCGGCCGACGACTGCGTCAGCAGGTAGACCGTCAGGATCGCCCATTGCGGTTCCGGCAGTTCAAGCCAGTAGGCCGTTGCAAGCGCCGCTACGGCCGCGCACGCAACGCGCGCCGAAACCACGAGATTCCGCCAGCCCAGATCCACCGCGGGAACGGGCCACTGGGTGGCCTTCGATCCGCCTGCCACTCCCAACAATGCACCGCTCCTCCAACCATCGGCCCATACACCCGGTCCTGTATGAACGCGGTCTTGGATGCTCACGGTCTTGAATGCACACGGTCTTGGCGGAAGAGTAGCCCAGCTTGGCGGAGGGGTAAAACGGCCGGCACCACGGCGGGCCGCAAGGCCGCCATGGTGCCCCCATCCTCGCGCCAGGGAACGCGGGACGATAACCGTTGCGAGGGTGTCGGACGGGCCGCTGTTACATGCAATCGGCCTTGTATTCGTACTTGTCGGCCGTCGCATGGTCGCCGGCCTTGATGGTGACGATCTCGGTCAACGTCACCTTGTCGAGGGTCTTGCCCTTCATCAGCGCGTCGGCGACCTCTATGGCCATCTCGCCTTCCTGCTTCGGGTTCTGGGCGATCAGGGCCTGGATCGTGCCGTTCTTGAGCGCGCTCACCTCGGCGGAGGCGGCATCATAGGCCACGACCTTCACCTTGCCGGACGCGCCGGCCTGGCGAAGCCCGGTGATGGCGCCGATCGCGCCCTGGTCGTTGGTGGAGAACACGCCGGCGAGGTCGGGGTGGGCCGACAGAGTGGAGGTGACGATCTCGGCCGCCTTCTGCGGATCGTCGCTCTGATACTGGGCGCCGAGATACTCGATGCCCGGATATTTCTTCAGCTCTTCCTCGAAGCCGGTCGTGCGGGCGTCCTGCGCCGCCGAGCCGGGAGGCTGGGTGATGACGAGCACCTTGCCCTTGCCGCCGAGCAGTTCGTTCATCGCGTCCGCCGCCAGCTTGCCGCCGGCCTCGTTGTCGGTGAGGATCTGCGTCTCGACGAACGAGGTGTCGTTGACGGTCTGGTCGACGGTCACGATCTTCGTGCCCATGCCCGCCATCTGCTTCATCGGCGCCACCAGCGCCTGGGTGTCCGTCGGAACGATCACCGCGACCGCCGGCTTGGTGGCGGCGACGGCGTTCACGACCGGAATCTGGCTGTCGGCGGCGAACTGGTCGGGCGCGGAGACGGTGAGAGTGAGGCCGAGTTCCTTGGCCTTGGCCTCGGCACCGCACTGGAGGGCCTGATAGAACGGGCTGCCCTTGACGCCGACCACGAGGGCGACGGACTTGCCGTCGTCCGCGAGCGCGCCCTGGGATGCGACGACGGTCGGGAGCGCGAACGCGAGCGCGCTGCCGGCGAGAAGCAGGGTCTTGAGCATCGGTGTTCTTTCCTCTGGGAAGGTTTCGGTTGCGGGGAAGGGGTTTGTCTCAGCCGCGTTCTCTCGCGCGGCGTTTGAGCTGGTCGATCCAGACCGCCAGGATCAGTACGGCGCCCATGGCGACCGTCTGCCAGAACGGCGGAATGCCGAGGATGACGAAGCCGTTGAGCAGCACGATCGGGATGAAGACGCCGATCACCGTGCCGCCGATGGAGCCGAGCCCGCCGAACAGGCTCGTGCCGCCGAGCACGACCGCCGAAATCGTGGAGAGATTGTCCATCGCATGGCCGCCGATGGTGGTGGTGGCGAAGCGCGCGTTCGACATCACGGCGGCGAGCCCTGCCAGGGTGCCCGACAGCGTATAGATCGCGATCACCCGCCCTTTGACGTTGATGCCCGAGCGCCGCGCCGCCTCGGCGTTCGAACCGACCGCGAAGACGTGAAGGCCGAACCGCGTCATGTGCAGCACGATGGCGGCGAGCACGGTGACCGCGATGGCGATGGCGACCAGGGTCGGGATGCCGGCGACGGTGCCGCTGCCGATCTCGGCGACCAGCCGCTCCGGCAGCGCGCGCACGTCGACACCGCCCGTCAGGATCTGGGCAAAGCCGAGCGCCATGCCGAGGGTGCCGAGGGTGACGATCAGCGCCGGGATCCGGGCGAGCGCGACGAGGCAGCCGTTGATCGCGCCCCATCCGGCGCCGGAAACGAGCGCAATCAGGGTTCCCGCGGCGATCACGCCCCATCCGGCATCCGTGGTGCCGTAGGTCGTTCCCGAGGCGCCGGACATCGCAAGCATGGCCTGCGCGGACACCACCGAGGAAAACACCAGTACCGCGCCGACCGAAAGATCGATCCCCGCGGCGACGATGACGAAGGTCTGGCCGACGGAAAGCACCAGCAGGATCGCCGCATTCACCGCGAGCATGGAAAGGTTGTAGCTCGACGCGAACTGCACCGGCTTCAGTACAGCGAAGATCGCGATGAGCGCGATTAGGAGCACCAGCACCCAGCCGCCGCCGAGCAGGCGATGCCAGATCTCACGCTGGGATTCCGTGTCGAGCGTCTCGGTGCTCTCCGGCAACGGGCGGGCCATCACGCGGTCTCCTCGTTGTCTGCGACGGTGCCGGCCGCCCCCTCGCCGGCGGCGCCGCTCGTCATGGCGGCTACGAGGCTGGCAACGGTGGCATCGCGGGCGGGCATATCGGCTACGCGACGGCCGAGGCGCATCACCTGGATGCGGTCGGCGACATCGATCACCTGGGGCATATTGTGGCTGATGAGCACGACTGAGATGCCCTGGTCGCGCACCTGCCGGATGAGATCGAGCACGCGCGCCGTCTGCACCACGCCGAGGGCCGCCGTCGGTTCATCCATGAAGATCACGCGATCTGCCCACATCGCGGCGCGTGCGATGGCGACGGACTGGCGCTGCCCGCCGGACAGTGTGGAGACCGGCACCTTCGCAGAGCGAAGCCGCACGCCGAGCCGCGCGAACTGCTCGCCGGCGCGCCTGCGCATCGCCGCGCGGTCGAGAAAGCCGAGCGCCCCGAGAATGCCGGGCCGCAGCGTCTCGCGACCGAGAAAGAGGTTGTCGGCGGGCGTCAGTTCGGGCGCGAGCGCCAGGTCCTGGTAGACGGTGGCGATGCCGTGCCGCTGTGCGGCCAGGGGGGAATCGAGTGCGACCGGCCTGCCTTCGACGAGGATCTCGCCGCCGTCCGGCTTCTCGGCACCCGACAGGATCTTCACCAGCGTCGACTTGCCGGCGCCGTTATCGCCGATCAGAGCGCAGATCTCGCCGGGGAACACGGTGAAATCCGCGCCGTCCAGCGCATGGACATGGCCGAACCGGCGGCGGATGCCCCTGGCTTCGAGCAGCGGCGCGACCATCACGCGCCGTCCCCGACCATGTCGAGGCCGATATTGTTGGAGAACGCGAACCATTCGTTGTAGGAGGCCGCCGTCAGCCGTGACCAGTGGTCGAACACGGCTTCGGCGCTCGGGAAGCGCCAGATCTCCACCGTCTCGAAGTCATGTTGGCCGCGGATGTGGTAGCGGCCGACGGGAGTGCCGCCCGCGGACCGCGACGCATCGGCGATGACCGCCCATTTCGACTGTCGCTCGTCGCGGTCGGCCTGCGAAAGCCGGTACCAATGCGGACGCGGGCGGGAATAGTGGATCCAGATATAGTCACTCATGGGATCAATCCTCAGGCCGCGGCGATCAGGTCTGCGAGGGGGCGCCGTCGGCCGATGAAGTGGCGCGACGTGGTGAACATGAAATCGGCGGCGTGCTCGTGGCCCTGCATCGCGCGGTCGACGGCTTCCAGGGAGGCAGCCTCCCAGATGCCGAGGTGATGCCATCCGTGGGCCCAGTCGAGCCGGTGGCGGCCGGCGATGTTGATGTTGAGGTCGAGATCGCCGTTGAACGCCACGTCGCATTCGAGGTCGTATTCCCGGCGGGCCTCCGGGGATGCCGCTGTCCAGGCGTCGTTCCATTCCCAGAGCGCGATGAAGCCCCACGGCCGGTCGACCTCGCCGCCACGGCCGGCCACGGTGGCGAACTCGCGCGGGCCGATCAGCCATTCGGTCGTGAAGCGACGCGCCCAGCCGGCCCGCTCAAGCCGCACGGTTCCGGCCAGAGCCGCCGAAAGGCTCGGTGCCTCAAACGCACCGACGATGTCGACTCCATGGGCGAAGCCGGTTTCGAACGCCGCCGGTTCGGCGACCTCCGCATCGAACATGGCGCGCACCGAGAGGCGCCACCCTTCGGCTGCGAGTTCCTGCAGCACCGCCGTAACGGCCGCTGCCTCTGCCGCGCCATAGACGCCTTCCTCGTCGCCCTGGCGCTTCGACAGGAACAGTACCACCGCCCGGCCGTCCGCGGCGGCGTCGGCGGAGAAGACGTCCGTTTCCCCGGTCAGAAGCGTCATGATGCCCCCCGCACGCGAGCCACGGCATTCATCAGCCTCTCGACGCGTGCCGGATCGACCGGGTTCCACCAGCGACCATCTACCTTCAGCCACTGGCCGATGATGGCGCCATCGGCCACGGCGAACAGGTCCGGCACCTGTTCCGGCGCGAGGCCCGATCCCACGATCACCGGCAGGTTGGTACCGGCGCGCACCTCCTCGACCTCGCGGGGCTCGGTGGGCGAGCCGGTGCGGGTGCCGGTGGCGATCAGCACGTCGGCATCGAACCATTCGGCATCCGTCGCCTGCTCGGTGATGGAGCGATCCGACGTGATCGCGTGGGCGCCGAATTTCACGTGCACGTCGGCGAAGATCGCGACATCGTGCGCGCCGATCCGCGAGCGGTAGCGCATCGCCTCCGGCGCGGGACCGTTCATGATGCCCTCGTTGGCGACGTAGGCGTTGACCCACTGGTTGGCGCGCACCCATCGCGCGCCAACCGCCTTGGCGATGGCGAGCGCAGGGATCACGCCGTTGGCGACGCAGGTGATGCCGATCGGCGTCTCCACCGCCGCCCGCACTTCCAGGCAGGCGGCCGTCAGCGCGGCCACCGTTTCCGGACCAATGTGCTCGGGCCGCGAAAACGGCATGTCGCTGGCGTTCTCGACGATGATGCCGTCGACACCGCCTGCTGCTAGAACGCGCGCGTCCGCCGCCGCAGCGGCATAGACGTCGCGCACGGGCTCGCCGCGATAGCGCGGGGCGCCGGGCAGCGCCTTCAGATGGATCACGCCGATCACCGGCTTCTTCACCGGGAAAAGGTCTGCGAGCGTGTCCGGCTTGGTCGGCAAGACTTTGGGTGCTGTCATGGGTTACTCGGTGTCGTCTCGATCCTGAATCGGCCCGCCCTCGAGCATCGGCCCCGATCGACACTCGCGCGCGATGCCGGGGGAGTGTTTGAAAGGCAAAGACCAGCCATGCCCGGACGACGGATCGCCGGGAGGTTAGGCGCGCGTGGCGCCAGCGTGATCGGGCGGCTGTCAGGCCGCCCGGAATTTCGCGACTTCAGCGACCGTGGGGTAGGACGCCTGGGCGCCGAGGCGCCCGCAGCTCAGCGTCGCCGCGGTGACCGCGGGTTCGAGCGCTTCCGCCCCGGCCTTTCCGGCCAACCGGCCGGCGATGAACCAGCCGGCGAGGCAATCGCCCCCACCGGTGGTGTCCACGATGCGAATGCCCGACGGCGCAGGCACGATGAAGCCGCCCTTGGGCGTGCGAAATTCGGCTCCGGCGGGTCCGAGGGTGCGGACGACCGTACGCACCCCGCCCGCGAACAGCCTGTCGATGCCTTCGGGACCGAGCAGGCCCACGGCGCGCTCGTTGCAGAACACTGTTTCGGCGCCGGCCGCGATGTCGGCGATCGCGTCGAACCCGTCGGCGAAGGTCGCCGGTTCCAGATCGAGCGAGAATGGAACGCCGGCGGTCCGGCAGAGTGCCGCGAGATCGCGGGCGGCAGCGCCGTAGACGGCGGTGTGGACCCAACCGATGCCGTCGAGACTTCGGGCACGCACCCACTCGACCGAGGGATACATCGTGACCCCGGGATCGAGCAGAAGCCGCTTTTCGCCGTGCGGCTCCAGAATGACCACGACGCGGCAGGTGCTGCCCGCCGCCGTCTCGGCGTCGAGCGCGATGCCGGCGGCCGCCAGCGAAGCCCGGACCATCTCGGCGGCAGCATCGTTGCCGAGCCGCAGCCAGGCCGAGACCGGCGCACCAGCAAGAGCGCACGCGACTGCGGCATTTGCCACCACACCGCCCGGCGCCTCGACGGCCGCGTGCACATGCACCTTCTCGTCCGGTGCCGGCAGATGCTCGACGACCATGGTCAGGTCGAGGCTGACATCCCCGACGAAAAGCGCCCGGCCGCTCATTCTCGCACCAGATCGACACGAAAGCGGTAGCGATCCGCCCGGAAGCGGACGACGGCATATTCGACCGGCTCGCCGGAACCGTCGACGCCGCGGCGACGCGCGACGAGCGTCGCCGAACCGGCGGGAATATCGAGCACATCCGCCACGGCCGGATCCGCGATCGCCGCTTCGATCATCTCGGAGCCGGCGACGATGCGGGCGCCGCAATGGGTCTCGAGCCAGGCATAAAGCGATCCGGAATCGAGCTCGCCGGTCGTTGGTGTGCGGTTGCCGAGACGCTGCGCGGGGATCCACGAGAGGCACGCCGCCATCGGCCTGCCATCGGCGATCAGGAGGCGATAGATGCGGAAGGCATCCGTCTCGGGCGCGATGCCGAGCGCTTCTGCGGCCTCGGCACTTGCGCGCTCAAAGCCGGCGGTGAGCGTGCGGTATGACGCGGTGAGGCCGCGCTGGCGCATGTCCTCGGCGAAGCCCGAAAGCCGGGTCAGCGGCTGTTCCACCTGCGGCGCCAGCACCAGCGAACCCTTGCCGGAGCGCCGGACGATGAGCCCCTCCTGCTCCAGCCTGTCGAGCGCGGCGCGCGCGGTAGTGCGGCTGACGCCGAACACCTCGTTCAGCCGCGACTCCGAGGGCAACGCCTCGCCCGGCTTGAAATCGCCGGCCTCGATCGCCTTCCGTAACCGGTCGGCGATCTGCCACCACAGCGGCAGCGGGCCCGAAGTGAGTTCGTTCTGATCCCAGCTCATGGGCATAACATACGAACGTCATGACATTTGAGTCGAGCCATAATTTTAGCCCTGCCGCACAAATGTGCGGCAGGGCGTTTCGGAGCGTCGGAACGATGTGCGCCGGGTGTGGGTGGAGCCGCCCGGCTCAGTTGTGATTGAAGCTGCCGGCCTCGTCCTCCGACATCGGCCGGGTCACTGGGTGCTTCTCGAAGAAGCTCACCGCGCGGCGAATGTCGTCGATCAGCAGGCTGGCCAGATCGAAGCTGACGCCGTGGCGCACGAGAATGCGCTGGATGACGAGGTCCGTCCGGTCGGCCGGCATCGAATAGGCCGGCACCTGCCAGCCGCGGCTGCGCAGGCGGTCGGCGAGGTCGTAGAGCGTATAGCCGCCGATGCCGACATCGTCCTTCAGCTTCCAGCACAGCGCCGGGATGCCGCTTGCCGCATCGCCGTCGAACAGGATCTCGAACGGGCCGATGGCCGCGATTTCCTGCGCGAGATATTGCGCCGTCTCGTAACAGGCATTGTGGATGCGGGTGTAGCCCTCGCGCCCGAGCCGGACGAAGTTGTAGTACTGCGCGATCACCTGCCCGCCTGGACGGGAAAAATTGAGCGCGAAGGTCGGCATGTCGCCGCCGAGATAGTTGACGTCGAAGATCAGTTCCTCGGGAAGGTCGGCAGCTTCCCGCCAGATCACCCAGCCCACGCCGAGCGGGGCAAGGCCGAACTTGTGGCCGGAGGTGTTGATCGACTTCACGCGCGGCAGTTGGAAATCCCAGACGAGATCCGGCGCGCAGAACGGCGCGAGGAAGCCACCGCTGGCCCCGTCGACATGAATCGGAATGTCGAGCCCGGTCGTCTTCTGCAACTCGTCGAGCGCGTCGCTGACCGCCTTCACCGGCTCGTACTGGCAGGTGAATGTCACGCCCAGCGTCGGCACCACGCCGATCGTGTTCTCGTCGACGCGCTTGAGAACCTCCTCGGGGGACATGATCAGCCGGTCGCCCTCTAGCGGGATCTCGCGCAGTTCGACGTCGAAATAGCGCGCGAACTTGTGCCAGCAGATCTGAACCGGGCCGCAGATCAGGTTCGGCTTGTCGGCGGAGAGACCGGCCGCAGCGCGCCGCTTGCGCCATTGCCATTTGAGCGCGAGGCCGCCGAGCATTGCTGCCTCGGAAGAGCCGACAGTGGAACAGCCGAGCGTCGTCACCGGATCGGGCGCATTCCAGAGATTGGCGAGCATCCGCACACAGCGCGCCTCGATCTCGGCGGTCTGGGGATATTCGTCCTTGTCGATCATGTTCTTGTCGATCGACAGGGACATGAGGTCCTGCACCTCCTCGTCGACCCAGGTCTGGCAGAAGGTCGCGAGGTTCTGGCGGGAATTTCCGTCGAGCATCAGCTCGTCGCGCACGGCGGCGAAGACGTGCCGGGGATCGCGCTGCCGGGGCGGAAAGCCCGCCTTCGGCAGGGCTTTCAGGAGATCGCGCGACGAATAGACGTCGTCCAGCAAGGCGTCACGCAGATCGGCGTCGGATGGAGTTGAGGTCACTTGGCTCCCCTTCGCGAACATGGATAAGGCCGTGTGTAGAGGGTGTTGACCGCCGGGAACAGGGGGGCGACCTTTATCGAGGTGCGATCTGGCGGCCTTTTGGCCGGCCGCGCGATCACGCTTGCGCGCGCGTCTCGTCGAAATCTGGAAAGCGCGCCGCCATCATGGCATCAGAACCGGGCCGGGTATGAAGCGGCCATCAAATCGTGGCAGCATGAACCGACGGTCGGCACGCCGTAGGGCAGTCGCGGCAAATGCGATCGGCTCCGGCGCGGTCGGCCGGACGAACGAGGCCGGACAGACGGATCGAGGCGGACATGTGTACTTCGCTGAGTTACAGCGATGCGGCGGGCAGGATCTATTTCGGTCGGACGCTGGAGCTGACAGTCGACCTTCCCTATCAGATCGCCTATTTCCCGGCCGGCTTTCCCGTCCGCTCCGAGGTCGAGGGTCACCTCCCGCTGCAGTTCGAGGCGCGGCACGGCGTCCTCGGCGTCACCATGCCGGCGCGCATTCCGACGCCCGGCGCGCCGCTTGCCGTTCATGATTTCAAGGTGCTCGAAGGCCTGAACGATCAGGGTCTGACCTTCAGCCTGCTGTCCTATCCTGTGGCATCGGGGCCCCAGCAGGCCGTTGCGATGACGCAGGCCGTGCTGTCCGCATCCGATCTCGGCAATTGGGTGCTGGGCCAGTTCGCCACCGTGACGGAGGTCAAGGCGGCGCTCGCGTCGCAGCCGGTGGTGCTGCAGCCCCTCGCCATTCTCGGTGGTGTGGTGTCGCCGTTCCACTATGTCGTCCATGACGCTTCCGGCGCCGCTCTCGTCATCGAATTCAATCGCGGCAAGATGTCGGTCTACGACAACCCGGTCGGGGTGATGACCAACGGTCCCGAATTCCCCTGGCATCTGACCAATCTCAACAACTACACCTTCCTCACCAATGTCGACACGCCATCGGCCAGCTTCGGCCGCTACAGGGCCGTGCAGCCCGATTCCGGCATCGCCACTGCCGGCCTGCCGGCGTCCAACACCTCCGTCGGCCGCTTCGTGCGTGCGGCCTTCTATGCGCATTATGCGGAGAAGGCAGCCACTCCCGAGGCTGCGGTGGGGACGCTGGCGCACATCCTCAACAATTTCGACCGGCCGCGCGGCGTGAGCATCGACTATCCCGAGAGCGGTGGCGGCGGCCACCTCGAGGTCGCCGGGCTGGAGCCGGAGAAGGGCGCCGCCTACGCCACAGAGTTCACCACGTGGACGAGCCTTTCCGACCTCGACCGCAAGCTGTTCTTCATCCGCGACTACGGAAGCCTGAACTTCACCCGCTTCGATCTGGGTGGACTGTCGTCCCTGAAACAGCCGAAGATCGTTCCGCTGAAGCGCCTCTCCGGCGCCGCACCGGACGCGAGTTCCCTCCTCGCCGGGTCAGCCGCGGCCTGAGGCCGCGCGGCGCCGGACCGATGGCATGATCTCGCTTTTCAGGCATCGCGATACGACCGGGGTTCACGTCGCCGGACCGTGGCCGTTCGTGACCTTCCGCAGCTATCGCCTCGGGCGCCGCCGGGTGTTCTGGCGTGCGCGGCAGCACCGCAAGGGCCTGATGCGGCGCGCGCGGGCGCTGGAAAACGCGCCGACGCCGTTCTGGCAGTCCCGGCGCTACAACTGGTATGTCGGCGCGATCTTCGCGGCGGGCTCGTTCCTGTTCATGCTCGGAAGCGCGCTGAGCCTGCTGCCGCCCTCGTTAGGCATCGCTGCCGGCCTGATCAACGTCGTGTTCTTCCTCGGCTCGATTCCGTTCACGACGGCAGCCTATCTGCAGCATTTCCAGGCCGCCAACGCGAGCGAGTTCACGCTGTCGCCCGGCGCTCCAGAGGCCGGACGCAGCATCTCCTTCATCGGCTGGCACCCGCGCAGCGCGGGCTGGCTCAGTACCTTCACCCAGTTCGTCGGCACGATTGCCTTCAACGTGAACACCTTCGACGGCATCCTGGCGCCCACCCGCTGGTATGTGCAGGACGTGGCGATCTGGCTGCCCGACATGGTCGGCTCCATTCTCTTCCTGGTGTCGGCCTATCTCGCCTTCATCGAGACCGCCGGGGCCTACTGGCGGTGGAAGCCGCGGGACCTCGCCTGGCAGATCGTGTTCGTGAATCTTGTGGGCTGCGTCGCCTTCATGATCGCGGCCATCGTCACCTACGTTCCGAGCGGCCCGGATCCGGCCTGGACGGGAATCATGGGCAACGCACAGTTGTTTCTCGGCGCGTCGTGCTTCTTCATCGGCGCATGGCTCACCATGCGCGAAAGCGAGACGGCGGCGCCGTGAATGCAGGTGCCAGCCAAAGGCGCTGCGAGTGTCCAAGGGTTGGATTGCAGGGCGTGCGCTGGTAACTGTTGCACTCGGAACGAGATACGCGGGGCGGGATACGGGGAATGAGGCGGCGAGGTTCGCGACGGTTGTTTCCGGCCTTTGGTGTGCCGCGCGCAGTCTTCGCCCAGCCGTTCTCCCTTTTCGCGCCGTTCGCCCTCGTTGCCCCTGCCGCGTTGGTCCTCGCCGGATGCAGCCTGCAGTCGAGTCCGGCGCTTCCTCTTTTCGGGGCCTATTTCCCGTCGTGGCTGATCTGCCTCGCCCTCGGCGTGGTCGGCGCGGTCCTGGTGCGCGCCATCTTCATCCCTCTCGGGCTGGACGACATGCTGCCCGCGCGTCTCCTCGTCTACACGTCGCTCGCCGCCGCCATCGGCTTCCTCGCCGCGCTCACGATTTACGGGCGCTGACTATGGCTCCCTCCGCCTATTCCCGTCGCCACAATCCGGTCGGCTACGTGCTGGCGGGGCTCATCATCGCCGGCGCCGTCGCCGCCGGAGGGGTCTATCTGAAGCGCGCGGAGAACAACCCGCTGTCCGAGGACGCGGTCATCACAGCGAACATCGTCAACATCGCCTCGACCGTGCCGGGCCGCATCGTCACCCTCGAGGTCACCGAGAACCAGAAGGTCGCGAAGGGCGATCTCCTGTTTGCCATCGACCCGGTGCCCTACCGGCTCGCCGTGGAACAGGCTCGGGCGGATCTGATGATCGCGGAAGCGGCCCGCGACAGCCAGAAGCGCACCATCAGCGCCGAGCAGTCGAACGCCGTCGTCGCCGACCAGCAGGTCATCCGCGCCCGCACCAATCTCGCACTCGCAGAGCAGACGCTCGCCCGCCTCCTGCCGTTGCTTCCGAAAGGCTATGTGACCGCCCAGCAGGTCGACGACGCCCGTACAGCGCGCGACGACGCCCGCACCAGTCTCTCCCAGGCGATCAAGCAGGCCGAGGCGGCCGCCAGCCTCGTCAGCACGCTCGACGCATCCGAGGCGTTGGTGGCCTCCCGCCGCGCTGCGCTCGCCATCGCCGAGCGAGGCCTTGCCAACACCGAGATCCGGGCGCCCCACGACGGCCGCGTGGTCGGCCTCGCCGTCGCCACTGGCGAGATCGTCGCGCCCGGCCAGTCGGTCTTCACGCTGATCGACACGGATGCGTGGTTCGCCAGCGCATCGTTCCGCGAGACGGAGCTGCCGGCGATCGCCGTCGGAGATTGCGCGCGCGTCTACGCGCTTGCTGACCGCTCGGTCCCGATTTCCGGGCGCGTGGAGGGCATCGGCTGGGGCGTGGTCTCGGAAGATCTCCTGAACCTGCCGCGCGGCCTGCCTTATGTACCGAAATCGCTCAACTGGGTGCGGATCGCCCAGCGTTTTCCGGTCCGCATCCGCCTTCAGGACCCGCCCGAGAGCCTCATGCGCATGGGAGCGTCGGCGGTGGCGATCGTCCATCACGGCGAGCGCTGCTGATGACGGCGCCGGCGCAACCGTCGCTTCTCGCTCAGATCCGAGAGGACCTCGCGCCGTTTCCCGGGCGCGCGGCGCTGACATGGCGGATCGCGCTGCTGTGCGCCATCGTCTCGGCGACGGCGATGCTTTACCAGACACCGGAAGCCGCGATCAGCTGCTATCTCATCATCTTCCTGATGAAGCCCGATGCGGTGCAGAACATCGCCACTGCCATCGGGCTCATCGTGCTGGTGGCGCTCGTCGTCGCGGGTCTGGTGCCGCTGATCAATGCGACGGTGGATTCACCGCTGCTGCGGATGCTCTCCATCGCCCTCGTGTCGTTCGTCTTTCTGTTCATCGGCGCGGCGAGCCAGCTCGGCGAGATCGGCGGCGTCATCGCGCTGGTGATCGCGTTCCTGCTGACCCTCGTCTCGATGGCCCCGGTCGCCGATGCGGTCACGTTCGGCCTGCGCTATGCCGCCTACATGGCGATGATGCCGATGGCGGCGATGGTGGTGTTCAATCTCGCGCTCGGGCTGTCGCCGGTGCGGCTCCTGCGGGGGACACTGCGCCAGCGGCTCGCCGCAGCCTCGGCTGCCGCGTCCGGCACGCCGGGCGCGGACGAACGGCTCGATGAACTGCTCAGGGCCGGCAACGCCGCTCCGGCGAAAGAGGCGGCCGCGGTGAAGGCTCTGAACCTCGTCGCCCGAGACGCGGCGGGACAGATCGCCCGCGACGTGCGGGCTTCCTATCGCCTGATGCTCGCGGTCTCGGCGTTGCCGGAAACGTGCGATCCCAGCCGGCGCGCGGCGCTTTCCTCGGCCATCGATGTCACCCTCGCTGCGCTCGACGCAGGGCAGATGCCGCCACGACCCTCCGTTGCGGGAGATGCGGACAGCGATGCGGAGCGGGATGCCTTCGCCGCGCTCGCCGTCATTGCCGGCACGCCGGAGGGAGATGTGGTCGCCTCGCCGAAGCAGCCGTTCTTTGCGCCGGACGCCCTGACCAACCCCGACTATCAGCGCTTCGCCCTCAAGACGACGGCGGCGGCCGTGATCTGCTACCTGATCTATACCGGCCTCGACTGGCAGGGCATCCACACCGCGATGATCACCTGCTACGTGGCCGCGCTCGGCACCACCGGCGAGACCGTGCACAAGCTCGGCCTGCGCATCCTCGGCTGCCTCATCGGCGCCGTGCTCGGGATAGCATCGATCCTGTTCGTCATGCCGCAGCTTGAGTCCATCGCCGGCCTGATGGCGCTCATCTTCGTCGGCGTGCTGGTCGGGGCCTGGGTCTCGACCGGTCCGGAACGCATCGCATATGGCGGTGTCCAGATCGCGCTCGCCTTCCTGCTGACCGTTGTCCAGGGCTTCGGCCCCACGACGAGTCTCGACACCGCGTGGGACCGCATCGTCGGCATCCTGCTCGGCAATGTGGTGGTCTACCTGATCTTCACGCACATCTGGCCGGTCTCGGTCGAAAGCGCCGTGCGCGAGCACCTGAAAGCGGCGATCGACGGCTTGGCGCGGCTCGCGGCCCTTGCGCCGGAGCGGCGCTCCGGTGCGATCCCCGAGGCGGCGCTGGTGCGATGCGAAGCCGGCAAGGCCGGGGAACTGCTCGATCTCATCCCATTCGAACCGCACGCGATCCGCCCTGCTCAGCACGTGCAGGCGCGGCTGCGCAATGCCGGCGATGAAGTCACTGCGCTCGCCGCCGCGATCTTTCTGTCCCGCGACGCTTTGCCGGCAGCGGCGACGCGCCTCGCCGAAATTTCAAACTGGCTGGACGGCCGCGGTGCCCGATCCGACATCAGCGCAAGCGAGACGGATTCGATCACTCACAGGATCAACCGGCTCGCGATAGCGGTGGCGGGCTGATGCGGCCGCGCCTTCACGCCCTTCTCGCCTCCGGAGGCCTCACGCTGGCGCTTGCCGCTTGCGCATCCAACGCCGCGAACATGACGTCATCCGGCCCCGACAAGCCATGGGCGCCAAACGGCAACGAGCAGGGGCTCTGGAGCGCGCAATCCCGTCCGGCGACGGCCGTGCCGAAGACAGCGAACGGCGCGCCGGACTTCGGCATTCCGACCAATCCGGCGCTCGCGGAGATGCCCCCGACGCCGGATATCGATCTCGCTCGGACCTACACGCTGCCGGAACTGATCGATATCGCCCAGCGCAACAATCCAGATACCCGCGCGGCCTGGGAAAGGGCACGGCAAGCGGCATTGGCCGTCGGCATGGTGGAGGCGACCTATCTGCCGCTGATCACCGCCAATGTCATCGGCGGGCAGCAGCAGACGCAGACCCCCCTGCCGCTGCCGGTCGGAACGCAACGTTATTTCAACACGACGTCCAGCGGCGTTTCCCCGTCGATCGCGCTGCAGTGGCTGGTGTTCGATTTCGGTCAGCGCGCGGCGGTCGCGGATGCCGCCAAGCAGGGCGCTATCGCCGCCAACGTGCTGTTCAACGGCGAGCACCAGAAGCTGATCTTCGATGTCTCCCGCACCTATTACAGCTACGGCGCAGCCGTGACGCGCTCGCGTATCGCGCGACAGGCGCTCGGCAACAGCATCGCGATCCGCGCCGCTGCGGAGGACCGGATGTCACGCGGGCTTGCGACGACGGTCGAGGTGGCACAGGCACGCCAGGCCGTCGCGCAGGCGGAATTGCGCCGCGTCCTCGCCGAGGGGGAGGAGCGCGACGCCTACCAGGCGCTGATCGCGGCCATGGGGATCACTGCCACGCTGCCCCTGAAGATCGCGACCGCCGAGAAGCGACGCCTGCCAGACGCGGTCAACCTGCCGCTCGATTCCATGATCCAGCTCGCGCTTTCCCGGCGACCGGACGTGGCGGCAAGCTACTCGGCGGTGAAGGCCGGCAAGGCCGGCATCAAGGCTGCGGAGGCGGAGTTCCTACCCAAGGTGTTCGTCGCCGGCGCCGTTGCGTCAGCCCAGGGGAACTTCAACGCCACGGGTCTGCCCACCATCGGCCAGCAGGCGACCGGCATGGGCGTTCTGGTGGGTGCGACGGTGCCGCTCTACGACGCCGGGCTTCGCGCCGCCCAGCTCAAGCAGGCGAAATCGCGCGCGGCCGCTGCGGAAAGCGACTTTCGGCGCACGCAGACCCTGGCCGTCACCGAAATCGTCGGCGCCAGCAACACGTTGCGCACGGCGCTTCAATCCTACAAGGCGGCGAGTGCACTCGTCTCGGCGGCTTCCATCACCTACGACGCCGCGCTCGAAGCCTACCGGAACGGCGTCGGCACCGTCACCGCTGCGACGGCGGCCGATAGCGACCTCATCGATGCGCGGCAGGCCCAGGCCGACGCCCATGCTGCTGCCCTCATCGCCGCTTCCAACCTTGCCTTCGTGGTCGGCGCGATGACATCGGCCGAAGGCGGCCCGGCGCTGCCGCCGTCGTCCGCTCCGCAGCCGCTCCGGCCGTGACCGCGCCCTCGTAGCCAAACCACAGGCCGCGTGCGCACCGGCTTCACTCCCCTCCCCACGGCTGCACGATACCGATATAAGTCCGTTCTGCCGGCCGAGCGCTTCCCAAGGCGAGGCCGGTTCCAGTCCCTGACAGGAGCGTCGTGCCGCATGGCGGTCGTGCTGTCGTGCCCGTCCTCCAGCCGTGCCTTCCCGCCGATCCGTCAATCCGGCTGCCGTCGTTCAGTCCCGTGTCCGGGCGGCGTTCGGCCGCGCCGGGATGCGGCCGTCGGCGTCCTCCCTTCCCTGTTCCCGCCGTGCCGTCCGGCCCCGCCTCTTCCCGCACACTTACTTTCCTGAAACAACGGAGCGTTCCCATGTCCTATGTGCCGTCCGAAAGCCGCTACGAGCGGATGGTCTATCGCCGCTGCGGCCGGTCCGGGCTGAAGCTGCCGGCAATCTCGCTTGGCCTCTGGCACAATTTCGGCCACGACAAGCCCCACGGCGTGAAACGCGAGATCTGCCGCACGGCGTTCGACCTCGGCATCACGCACTTCGACCTCGCCAACAATTACGGCCCGCCTCCCGGGAGCGCCGAGGAGGCGTTCGGCGAAATCCTGCGGACGGACTTCGCCTGCTACCGCGACGAACTGATCGTCTCTTCCAAGGCGGGCTATGACATGTGGCCCGGCCCCTATGGAAGCTGGGGCAGCCGCAAGTATCTGATCGCCTCGTGCGAACAGTCGCTGAAGCGGATGGGGCTCGACTATGTCGACATCTTCTATTCCCACCGGATGGATCCCGAGACGCCGCTCGAGGAGACGATGGGCGCTCTCGACACACTCGTGAAACAGGGAAAGGCGCTCTATGTCGGCATCTCGTCCTACAGTTCGCAGCGCACGCGTGAGGCGGCGGCGATTCTGAAGGAACTCGGCACGCCCTGCCTGATCCACCAGCCGAGCTACAACATGCTCAACCGGTGGGTGGAACGCGATGGGTTGAAGGATACGCTCGGCGAACTCGGCATCGGTTCCATCGCCTTCACGCCGCTTGCGCAGGGGATGCTCACCAGCCGCTACCTGAACGGCATTCCCGAAGGTTCGCGCGCCACGCAGGACAAGTCGCTCGAGCCCGGCATGATCTCCGACACGGCGCTGTCACATCTGAAGAAACTCGACGAGATCGCCGGACGGCGCGGACAGACGCTGGCCCAGATGGCGATCGCTTGGGTCCTGCGCAACGGCGGCATCACCTCGGCGCTGATCGGTGCGTCGCGTCCGGAACAGGTGGTCGACTGCGCCGGCGCCGTCGCCAATCTCGCGTTCACGGAAGAGGAACTGCGCGAGATCGACCTCTACGCCACCGACGAAGATATCGATCTCTGGGCGCATTCCTCGAACGCGTGAAGGTGACCGGCGGTCGCCCTCCCGGCGTCTCGACGTTGGCAACCGAAGCTGGCAAGAATGGAACGGCGCACGCGGCACCCCCTGCCGCGAGCGTGGCGGGTCTTCTTCTTCCACGCAGGGATTCAGCCGGTTCCGCTGGCAGGCTCCCGGACGGGCTTCCAGCATCGCGACGGGACTGGTGCTTGCCAGCCCCGCCGTCCGGCAGCCATGTCGTGGTGCCTGCCGGGCCCGTTACTTCTCACCCAGGCAAAGGAACGGAACGATGGGCACGATCACCACCCGGGACGGCACCGAGATCTATTACAAGGACTGGGGTTCCAGCGAGGCGCAGCCGCTCGTGTTTCATCACGGCTGGCCGCTCAGCGCCGACGACTGGGACAACCAGATGCTCTATTTTCTGCATCGGGGCTACCGCGTCATCGCCCACGACCGTCGCGGTCACGGCCGCTCGACCCAGACCGCGTTCGGCAACGAGATGGACACCTATGCCGCCGACGTCGCTGAACTCGCCACGGCCCTCGACCTGAAGAATGCGGTCCATATCGGCCACTCGACCGGTGGCGGCGAGGTGGCGCATTACGTGGCGCGCGCCGAGGCCGGCCGCGTCGCCAAGGCGGTGCTGATCGGGGCGGTGCCGCCGATCATGGTGAAGTCCGACAAGAATCCCGGCGGACTGCCGATCGAGGTGTTCGACAGCTTCCGCGAGGCGCTCGTCGCCAACCGGGCGCAGTTCTTCCTCGATGTGCCCGCCGGCCCGTTCTACGGTTTCAACCGCGAGGGCGCCAAGCCGTCCCAAGGCGTGATCGAGAACTGGTGGCGGCAGGGCATGATGGGCGGCGCCAAGGCGCATTATGACTGCATCAAGGCGTTTTCCGAGACAGACTTCACCGAAGACTTGAAGTCCATCGACGTTCCGGTGCTGGTGATGCACGGCACCGACGACCAGATCGTGCCCTATGCCGACTCGGCGCCGCTCTCGGTCAAGCTCCTGAAGCACGGCACCCTGAAGAGCTACGAGGGCCTGCCCCACGGGATGTGCACCACGCACCCCGAGATCATCAACCCCGATCTGCTGGCCTTCATCCAGGGCTGAAGCGCAGCCTCACGGCGAGGCCCGTCGGTCATCGTGGGCCTCGCCGGTCAACGGGAGATGGAGTGGGGCGGCGGGGTCGCCGCCGCCTCGCATGTCTCAGTCGAGTCCGAGACGGGCGCGCAGCGTCGAGAGATCCTCGGCCAGCGTGTTCACCAGCGCCGAGAGCTTCCTGCGGTCGGCGTCGCTCAGCTTCTCATAGGATTCATAGCCGTCCGCGGTCTTGTATTTCGCGAGCGTCTTCTCGACGGTGGCAAAGTTGCCCGCCACCTTCTCCACGAACGCCTTGTCGGTCACGAAGGGGCTGAAGAGATCGAAGATCTTCTTCGAACCCTCGAAATTTGCCACGAAGTCATAAAGGTCGGTGTGGCTGTAGCGGTCTTCCTCGCCGGAGATCTTGGTCTGGGCGACCTCTTCCATAAGCGCGGCGGCGCCGCCCACCACCTTGTCCGGCGGGAAGGTGAGGTCGCGGATGCGCTTGTTCAGGTCTTCGACGTCGGCCTGCAGCTTGTCGGCATAGGGCGTCAGACCTTCCGTGCTCTTCTTTTCGAACAGGCCGTACTCGATGCGGTGGAAGCCCGTGAATCCCTCGTCGGCCTCGCGCTTTTCGTGGTCGTCGGCGCGGGAATCGATCGACGCGTCGAGATCGGAGAACAGTTCGGCGATCGGCTCGACACGCTCGTAGTTCATGCGGCTCGGGCCGAACAGCGCCTGCGCCTTGGCGAGATCGCCGGCCTTCACGGCGGCGGTGAACGCCTTGGTTTCCGCAACGAGCTTCCGCGTCGCGTCCGCGACATAGAGCTTGTACTCGGTGATCGGCGCGGCAAGGTCGAGCGGCTGAGCGGGCGTCTCCGCGGCGAATGCGACGGGCGCGGAGGTCAAAGCCGTGCCGAAGGCGAGCGACAGGGCCAGCCCGGCGGCAAGCCCGAGTGACCGGCGCGGCTTCGTCCGATGAGATGTCATGCGGTTTCTCCCGAAATCGAGATGGTCCCGGTACAAGGCCCCGGAACCGACAGGCGCGGTTGCAGCAGGCACGCAGGCTCCCGTTCCGCCGCCCATGCCGGGAGGCGGTCTGACGGCGCTGCTGCCGTCGGGAACCGGAGACTTGGTCAGGCCGTCTTTATGCCCGCGGCGTCGAGCATCGAACGGCCGATGAAATCGTGTTCGTCACGCACACCGGGCAAGGTGAAGAAGTAACCTCCCCCGATCGGCTTCAGATATTCTTCCAGCGGCTCCCCATCGAGCCGGCGCTGTACGGTGATGAAGCCCTTTTCCAGGTCGGCCTGGTAGGCGATGAACAGCAGGCCCTGTTCCAGCTGCCCGGCCTTCGAGACGCCGTTGGAGTAGTTGAACGGCCGGCGCAGGATCAGGTTGGCCTGGGACGCGGGCGTGCGCGGGTTGGCGAGACGGATGTGAGCGTCGAGCGGCGTCACCTTGCCCTTGGGATCGGTCGCATAGTCCGGCACGTCTGCTTCCGTCTTGCCGTCGAATGGCGCACCGCTGTCCTTGCGGCGACCGATGATCCGTTCCTGTTCGCCGAGGGGCGTGCGGTCCCAGCGTTCGACGAAATTGCGGATGATTCGCACCGCCTGATAGGTGCCGCCCGCTGTCCAGGCCGGTTCGCCTCCCGCACCCTGGTCCACCCACACCACCGTGTTCATCTCGGCCGCATTCGCTGCGTCCGGGTTGGCCGAACCGTCACGGAAGCCGAGGAAGTTGCGGGCGCTCTCCGGCGGCTGATCCTGGCGCTTCGGTACCGCCGGCACGTAGCCCTCCTGCTTCCAGCGCAGCACCAGAAGATCGGGCAGGTTCTTGATGATGTCGCGCAGCGCGTGGATGTTGGCGTCCGCCGAATTCGCGCAGAACTGCAGCGAGAGATCGCCATGGCAAAGCGCCGGATCGAGCGCGTCGTTCGGGAAATCGGTCATCTGCTGCAATCTGGCCGGCTTGATCCGGCCGAGACCGAAGCGGTCGTCGAACAGCGAGGTGCCGACCGAGACGGTCGCCGTGAGATTGTCCGGCGAGACGACCGGGCCGAGTAGACCGGAATCGGCGGGCGGCAGGCGCGGGTCGAGCTTCGGCGGCGTCCAGCCCTGCGTGACCAGCAGCAGGCGTTCGTTGAGCGTCTGGAACAGCCGCACGAGATCGGCAGGCTCGCTGGCGATCACGTCGAAGGTCGCGATCATGCCGAACTCGGGACGTGGTGTGACGATCCCGGCCTGATGAATCCCGTGATAGGGGACGCGGTCGTCATGGCCGCCCGTTACGGGGGCGTCGGTGACGTTCCCGGCCTCGGTGGGCACCGCCTCCGCCGCGGCGGCAGGCACCAGCCCGCCGGCGAGCGCGGCAAGCGCGCCGCCGGAAGCGCCGAGCCCCATCAGCAAACGGCGGCGGTCGGGCGAAGCCGGCATATCCCGCGATGCGGCGGTGTTCTCATCGGTCATGTCAGTCGTCTCCCCGTCAGTCGAGGCCGAGGGCGCCGTTGAACTTGGAAAGGTCTTCCGCAAGGGCCCGAAGGTCCTTCGCGAGTGCGGCCCGCGATGCGGAGTCGTTGCCGGGAGCGGCGAGGCCCGCGGCATCGGCGGAGGCGGCCTTGAGGGCGGCGTCGGTATCGGAGGCCAGCTGCGGCGAGGCTTTCCGCACCAGCGGATCGAGCAGCGACACCACCTTTGCCGCGCCGGCGATCTCGGCGGCGAAATCCGCCTTCTCAAGCGCGGCGCCGTCTTTCGCGGGGGCGCCGGCAAGGTCGGCGGCGCGCGACAGGCTGCTGGCGGCACCGTTGGCGAGGGCATCGGGCGTCAGCTTCAGCGTCCGCATCCGCGTGCTCAGTTGGGCACCATCCGCGGCGAACTTGTCGGCGACGGGCTGCAGGCCATTCAGGCCCTGCGGTCCGTAGAGCCCGAGCGCAAGGCGATGGAAGCCGGTGAAGTTCGGGTCTTTCTCGCGGCCGGCGAAATAGTCCGCCTGGGCGTTGAGCGCGGTGTCGAGGTCGGAGAAGCGCTGGGCCGCGGGTGCGACGTGGAGATAGGACGTGCGGGCCGCCTCGTAGGCGGTTCGCGCCCCATCGAGATCGCCGGCTTTCACCGCGTCCGCGAGGTCCTGCGCCGAAGCGGCGAAGTCCGCCGATTCCAGCGCCAGATAGGCCTGATATTCGGCGAGCGCGCCGAGGAAGGCGGTGGCCGCCGGACGGGCGGCCTCGGATTCCGAACCGGCCGAAGGCGTGACGGTCAGCGTCCCTCGCGGATTGGTGAGAAGCCCGCAGGTAATGGCGTAAGTCCCGGGAGAAAGCCGGGCGGAAAGCTGCGAGCTCAGGCCGGGCGCAATGTTCTCGCGCTCCTCGACGACCATCACGCCGTCGAGAATTTCCCACTCGACCACCCGATCGGACGCATTGACGATCTCGAACGTCGCGCGGCCCGCCGGCACGGTCAGCGCATTCGGCTCGCAGCGGTCCGCCTGGATCACGACGCGAACCGCGCCTTCCCTGGCCGGCGCCTGGCGATGGGACGACACGTAGTAGAACGCACCACCGGCAACGACGACCAGAACCCCGGCGCCGGCGACGGCGATCCGCATGGCCCTGCCGCCCGGCGGGGAACCCGGGGACGAAGACGCAGTCATCGGGACTTACACTTTCTGCCGGGCAGGCCGTGCCGCCGCGCGGCTCGTCGCCGGCGATGCGGGGGCGAGGAAGGGAATGAGTGTCGCCGCCAGGAACACGACGTAGACGATCACCTCGCCGACGGTCGGTGCGTCTCGGTAGCCTAGCATCCCCGAGAGCAGCGAGCCGAGCGGTCCGTCCGCCGGCAGGATGTGGCTGATGTCGAAGGCGGTCTCCTGAAGACCGTTCCAGAGCCCGGCTTCGTGGAAGGCTTTCACGGCATTTGCGAGCAGGCCGGCCGCCACGAACAGGATGAACACGCCGGTCCACCGGAAGAACCGCCGCAAGTCGAGGCGGACACCGCCGGCATAGATGCCGTAGCCGATCACCACCGCAGCAGCGACGCCGAGCAGCGCGCCGAGCGGCGCGAGCGCGTCGTTGCTCTGCTGAAAGATGGCGAGCAGGAAGAACACCGATTCCAGTCCCTCGCGCGCCACGGCGAGGAACACCATTGCGATCAGCGCGAAAGCACTGCCGCTCAGCGCCCGGTCGACGGAGGCGTGCAACTCGCCCTTGATCGACCGTGCCGCCTTGCGCATCCAGAACACCATCGAGGTCAGGACCGCGACGGCGACCACGCCGACGAGGGCCTCGAACAGTTCCTGTTCCTTTTGGGGGAATTCCGCGCTGACCATCTGCAGCCCGGTGCCGACGAACAGCGCCAGAGCGACGGCGGTGAGAATGCCGAGCCAGACTGCCGGCATCATGTCGGACCTGCCGACCTGCTTCAGATAGCTCGCGATGATTCCGACGATCAGGGCTGCCTCGACGCCTTCGCGCAGCATGATCAGGAAGGGTGCCAGCATGGGGCCTCGCAGCGTCGACGGGAACCGGTGCGCCGCGAGCCGCTGCGGCGAGCCGTTGTCATCGACGAGCGACTTCTAGTCCTGATGAACACTCACCTCAAGGGAATTTGAACAGTTCTTTATTTAGAATAATTAAATTAAACGGGGCTGAAGTGATTTTCGACGGTAAAATCGCTCAATTTGAAATGTATAATTGTGTTGAATAATTGTATTCAGTACTTAAATATTAAAATAGATTGCGACCTGTGCGAATTTTGATATGGATGCTGCGTCGCGGCATGTGCCCGTCATTATCGCCCATTTTAAAAATCGCGCCGATGGCATCCGTGGAGCGGCCAATTGCGCGCTTCCGCGATGCTTGATACTGGCCAGGCAATGCAAAGCTTCCGGGGCTGCGACCAAACGGCCCCGTTTCCATTTCAGTGTGTCTCGAAAGCCCATGCGCCTCAGCCGGCGGCCCGGCCTCCGGCGCGTCAGCGCGCCGGGGCGGTGTTCACGTAGATCGCGTAGAGCGACGTGGTCGCCGTGATGTAAAGGCGGTTGCGGTTGGGGCCGCCGAAGCACAGGTTTGAGACGATCTCCGGGATCAGGATGCGGCCGATCAATGCGCCGTCCGGTGCGTGGACGCGGACGGAATCCTCGCTCGACGCCCAGATGTTGCCATGGCGGTCGACGCGGAAGCCATCGAACAGCCCGGCGCCGCAGGTGGCGAAGGGACGCCCCTCCCCGACGCTCGCGCCATCCGCCGCGACGGGATAGACCCGCATCTCGCCCTTCATGGCGGGAACGTGGGTCGCGCCGGTATCGGCGACATAGAGCAAGCTCTCGTCCGGTGAGAAGGCGAGTCCGTTCGGCTGCACCATGTCGGTGATCACGCGCGTCAGCGCGCCGGAGGCGGGATCGAGCCGGTAGACATGCGCGCCGTCCTGTTCGGACGGCATGATGTAGCCTTCATAGTCGCTGTCGATGCCGTAGGTCGGATCGGTGAACCAGATCGAGCCGTCCGACTTCACCACCGCGTCGTTCGGCGAGTTGAACCGACCGCCATTGAAGCTGTCCGCCAGCGTCTTCCAGCGGCCGTCGTGCTCGAGCCGGCTCACGCGGCGACCGCTGTGTTCGCAGGCGATGATGCGGCCTTCAGCATCGAGAGTGTGACCGTTGTGATGGCCGCACGGTGTTTCGAACACGGCCGTCTGCCCCTCCACTTCCTCGAGGCGCATCAGGCGGTTGTTCGGAATGTCCGACCAGATCACGTGACGTGCTGCCGGAACGTAGACCGGACCTTCGGTCCACCGTCCTCCGGTCCAAAGTCGCTCCAGCCTCGCGGGTCGATGAATCAGCCTGCCGAACCGTTCGTCCAGGATTTCGTAATCGCTCATGGACGTCTTCTCCTCCCGACTTGGCGCGTTTGTTATTTGTTGGGCCAATGATCGAGGTATGGCGACAATCGGGGCTGTGTTCAAGTGCGACGACGGTCGGATCCGGCTTGAAACCCGCCGTGAACGGTCCTATGACAGAATCAGAGGAAACGCTGGACCAATAAATGAGCAAGGCGGGGATGCAGCAGCACGCCCGACCGGAGCCTGAAACGTCCCGTGTCTCGGCTGTCGACGCGCTTGTCGAACAGATCCGGGTCATGATGAACTCCGAAGGATTGACGGTGGGCGACAGCCTGCCTTCGGAACGGGAGTTGAGCGCCCGTTTCAACGCAGGACGCAACACCATCCGCGAGGCGATCCGCATGCTGAAGGCATACGGTGTCGTGGACGTTCGGCCGAAGGTTGGAGCGGTTATCATCGACCGGCGCATGGATGCGGTGGTCGATGTGTTCGCCTTCAACTTCGACATGACGGAAGAGGTGTTCCGCGACATCCAGACCTTCCGCCGAATGATCGAAATCGGAGCCGTGGAGCCGCTGTTCGCCCGCGCCGTCGAGGCCGATATCCGGGGGCTGAGGGCGATCAACGAGATGATGCGCTCCGCCGAGGGGCCGGAGGAGCGGGCGTCGCGCGACTACGATTTCCACCTGCGGCTGTTGTCCATCGCGGGCAACCGGACACTGGTGCACGTCTACAAGATCCTGAAGCCCCAGATCGCCCAGTTGATGACCACCGGCAAGAACGTCCGCGAAGGCATCGATGGCGCATTCGATGAACACGCCGCCGTCATCGATGCGCTTGAGCAGAGGAATGTCTTCGGCTTCCAGTATCACATGAGCCGGCATCTCGAGGCAGGTCTCTCGTTCATCTGAGATCTGGCCTGCGGGATCGCAGGTCGGCGGATTGAAAAGCCGTTCGCACTCTCTGCAGCGGCGAACGACAACAAGAACAGACACCCCGAACGGGTGGTTTGAACACAAGGGAGGATATGATGCGGTTTGCCAAAATCTCCGCGGCTGCGCTTGCGGTGTTCATGTCGGCGACGGCTTTGGCCGTTGCCGGTCCGAAGGAAGTCAGCGGGCCGGGTGCCGAACCCGCGTGCTTCGCGCCATGGGATTCCAGCACCGGCTACCTGCAGTGGCCGAAGGCCGAGGCGCCGTTCAAGATCGCGGTTGTAAACGGTTTCGTCGGCAATCTCTGGCGCATTCAGATGGTGCAGACTGCCAAGGCGTTCGTCGAACAGCCGGACATCAAGGGCAAGATCTCGAGCTTCAAGATCGTTTCGACCGGCAATGACGCCGCCGCCCAGCTCGGCGCCATCGAGGACTTCATCAACCAGGGTTACAACGCCATCATCGTCGATGCCGTTTCGCCCGACGGTTTCGATCGCGTCATCCGCCTCGCGGACAAGAACAATGTCGTCATCGTGCCGTTCGACAACACCCTCGATACCGACAAGGTCATTCAGGTCAACGAGAACCAGTTCGAGATGGGCCGCCAGTGGGGCGAGTTCCTCGTCAAGGAACTGAACGGCAAGAAGGACGCCAAGATCCTCGAAGTGCGCGGCGTGCCGGGCAACTCGGTGGATCGTGATCGTCACGAGGGCATCCACGAGGCGTTCAAGAACGCCGGCGGCAACTACCAGGTCGTCGAAGTGGTGGGCAACTGGGACGACGGTACCGCCCAGAAGGTCGTCGCCGATGCCATCGCCGTGAACGGCCAGTTCGACGCCATCACCGCCCAGGGCGGCGACACCGGCGTTGTTCAGGCGCTCATGGCCGCGAAGCATCCCTGGGTGCCGTTCGCCGGCGAATCCGAGAACGGCTTCCGCAAGGCGATCGCGACCTACTCGTCCGAGGGTCTGAAGGGTCTTTCGATCGGCCAGTCGCCGGGCCTCGTCGCCATCGCCATCAAGGCGGCGATCTCGGCGCTGGAAGGCTACCCGATGCCGAAGAAGATCGCGGTGCCGCTGCCGAGCGCCGACTACACCAACCTCAAGGACGACGTGAACTACTGGTCCAAGCTGCCGGACAATTTCTTCACGGTGAACGCGTTCCCGCCCTGCAACGTGAACATCACCGCGACCGAAATCATGTCCCACAACCAGGAAAACCAGTGATCGGCACGTTCCGCGGGCTCGAGCCGAAGCGCGGGACAGCCGCCGCGGTCGGATCGCTCCCTGCCGGGGCCTTCTGGCACCGACAGGCCGTTCCGACCTGAATCAAGACGACACCCGGCTTCAAGGCCGGGTGTCGCGTTCCGGGTTCGGCAGGCCAGCGCAAACGGCCCGATATCAGTCCGAACACCGGTCTCGTCATCGAAGTATTCCGGGCGTACGACAGGAGCCGACGTGTCCTCCTCCACTGCCTCCTCTCCGCCGTTTCTCCAGCTTTCCAATGTCGGCAAGACCTATGGCGGCGTTCGCGCCCTGGAAGGCGTCGATCTCACCTGTCGGCGCGGCTCGATCCACGCCATCATGGGCGAGAACGGAGCCGGCAAGTCGACCCTCATCAAGACGGTTGCCGGGGTCGTGCGGCCGACGACCGGCGAGATCCGGCTGGAGGGCGTGCCCGTCAATTTCCACGGGCCGGCCGAGGCGAACGCGCAGGGCATCGTCTGCGTGTTCCAGGAACTCTCGCTGATGCCCGACCTGACGGTGGCAGACAATATCTGCGCCGCCGCCCCGCCGCGCCGCGGCGGCCTGATCGACATGAAGGCCCAGCGCCGCATCGCCGAGGAACTGCTGGCGAGCATCGGCTGCGAGGACGTTCATCCGCTCGCGAGCGTGCACGACCTGTCGCTCTCGCGCCGGCAGATGGTCGAGATCGCCAAGGCGCTCGGCAAGAAGCCGAAGCTGCTCATCCTCGACGAGGCGACCTCCGCGCTGACGCGCCGCGACGTCGAGACCGTCTACGCGCTGCTGGAGCGGCTGCGCGACGAGGGCCTGTGCTTGCTCTACATCTCCCATCGCCAGGCGGAGATCGAGAAGCTCGCCGACACCATTTCCGTGTTCCGCAACGGCCGCCACATCGAGACCTTCTCGAAGGGCACGCGCACCAACGACGAGATCGTGCGCATGATGATCGGCCGCGAGATCACCGCGCATTTTCCGCCGAAGCCGCCGCCGCCGCCGGCTTCGGCCGAACCGCCGCTGCTTTCGCTGGAAAATCTGTCCTGGGACCGCCAGCTCAAGAGCATCTCGCTCGACGTGCGCAAGGGAGAGATCGTCGGTCTCGGCGGCCTCGACGGCCAGGGACAGAAGGAACTCCTGCTCGCGCTCTTCGGCGTGTTGAAGGGCGTCTCTGGCACCGTTCGGATCAACGGCCAGCCCGCACCGCTTCACGGCCCCGTCGATGCCAAGGAAAGGCACGCACTCGCCCTTATCCCCGAGGACCGCAAGACCGAGGGGCTGATGCTGAACATGTCGATCGCCGAGAACCTGATCGCGGCGAGCTTCGACAAGATCGCCCCGGCCGGTATCGTCGACCGGGCTCGCGAGAAGCAGGCCATCGACGAGGCCATCCGCCGGCTGCAGATCAAGGTCAGCGATCCGCACAACCCGGTCTCCACCCTGTCGGGTGGCAACCAGCAGAAGGTCGTCATTGCCAAGTGGCTGATGACAGGACCGCAGGTGCTGCTGCTCAACGATCCGACGCGGGGCATCGACGTCGGGACGAAGCAGGAAATCTATCGCCTGCTGCGCGATCTCGCGGCGGAGGGCACGGGCATCCTGTTCTACTCGACCGACTATGAGGAACTGATCGGCTGCTGCGACCGCGTCGCCGTGCTCTATGACGGCCACGTCGTGGCCGAGCTTTCGGGTGCCGGTCTTAACGAACATGCGCTCATCGAAAGCGCACTCAACCTGGGACCAGCGGGGGCCGTGGCGCCGGCGCATGAGGAGGCCCTGTCATGACCACTGCCACCGCCACCGGCGACATCGCCATCCGGCTCCGGCGCCATCGCGGCCTCATCGTCGCGGTGATCACGTTCGCGGTGCTCTACGGCATCTACAACCTCAATCACCCGCGCGGCTTCTCCAGCCAGGTGATGGTGCAGAACAGCACAGAGGCCTTCAGCCTCGTGATGCTGGCGATGGCCCAGACGATGCCGGTGCTGATGGGCGCGGTCGATCTCTCGGTCGGCGCGGTCATGACGCTGTGCAACTGCCTTGCGAGCGTGCTCCTGAGCGGCTCTCCACTGCAGATCGCGCTCGGCGCCGTGCTCTGCCTCGCGGCCGGCACGGCGTTCGGCGCGGTCAACGGCCTCATCGTCGTCTATGGCCGCCTGCAGCCGATCATCGCGACGCTTGCCACCGGTGCCGTCGCGATCGGCATCGCGCTCTATATCCGCCCGACTCCCGGCGGATCGGTCGACGACGACCTCTCGTGGGCCCTCACCAACACGGTGTCGGATTTCCTCGAGACCTACGGGCTGTTCCCGGACGGCCTACCGGGATGGGCGCGCTTCGTCGGAGCGATCCCGGTGCCGCTGATCATGGCTGTCATCCTCGCGTTCCTCTGCCGGACCATTCTCGCCCGCACCGTGATCGGCCGCACGATCTACGCCATCGGCTCGTCGGAAGGCGCGGCCTACATGTCGGGCCTGCCGGTCGCCCGGGCCAAGATCGCGGCCTTCGCCCTCTCCGGTTTCTTCGCCGCATGCGGTGGGCTGTTCTTCGCGCTGCAGACATCGTCCGGCAATGCCGACATTCCGCAGGCGGGTGCCTACACGCTGAACTCCATCGCCGCGGTCGTGCTCGGCGGCACATCGCTGATGGGCGGCAGCGGCGGCGCCATCGCCTCGCTGTTCGGCGCGCTGATCCTGCGGACGATCTCGTTCAGCTTCCGCATCTTCAGCGTCGATCCGCTGATCCAGCCTCTGGTGGAAGGCGGCATCCTGCTCGCCATCGTCAGCTTCGGCGCGGTCCATCTTCTGCGCGTCAAGAACACCCTCGAACTGGTGCGGTAAGTCCATGGCGTTCCCGAAGGCTGGCCGCCTCGGCCCCGACAACTTCCCCATCGTCGTCGCGCTGTGCTGCATCGTGCTGATCCTGGCGGGCGGCTCGGTCTACACCGTCAGCACCAACGGCACGTTCTCGTTGCTGTCGCCGTCCTATCTGCTGCAACAGCTCCAGATCGGCGCCTTCCTCGGCATCGTGGCGAGCGGGGCGATGCTCGTCATCCTGCTCGGCCACATCGATCTCTCCGTTCCGTGGACGCTCACCGCGGGCGCGATGATGGCGACGGCCGTCGGCGGGCCGCTCGCCATCCCGGCGGGCATCGCCACCGGCCTCGCGGTCGGGCTGGTGAACGGGCTCGGGGTGACGCTCCTGCGCGTGCCGTCGATGATCTTCACCCTCGGCGTCAACGCGGTGATGGGCGGGCTGATGGTTGCTTACACCGGCGGTTACGCGCCGCAGACCGACGCGACGCCGCTGATGCGCTTCCTCGCGAGCGGCCGCATCCTCGATATTCCCGCCAATGCCCTGTTGTGGCTCGTGGTCGCGATCGCGATCTCCAGCATGCTGCGCTTCACCGCGTTCGGCCGGCAGATCTACATGATCGGCAACAGCGAGGCGGCGAGCTATCTGTCGGGCCTGCGCATCCGCCGCATCGCCATCGCGACATTCACGCTCGCGGGCGGCCTTTCCGGTCTCGCCGGCGTGCTGCTCGCCGGATATTCCGCCAAGGCCTACCAGGGCATGGGCGAGCCGTACCTGTTGCCGGCGATCGCGGCTGTCGTCATCGGCGGCACCAGCATTCTCGGCGGTCGCGGGCGCTATGCCGGCACCATCGTCGGCGTGCTCCTGATGGTGCTCCTGAACTCCGTGCTCTCGATCATGCAGATGCCCGAGGCCGGCCGTCAGATCATCTATGGCGTCGTCATCACCGCGATGCTGCTGATCTACAGCCGCGAAGGCGCGCGACGCTGACGAAGCCTCACCGGCGGGGGCGGCACTTGAACCGCCCCTGCCGTAATCTCACCCGGCGTGACATGGATCCGGCGTGACATGGATCAGGCGTCGGGGAAGTCCGTGGAGATTCCCAGCTCCCGCAGGCTTTCGATCTCGGCGAGGCGTTCGCGCAGCTTCGTCGTGACGGCATTGACGCCGAACGCGCCGAGCACGAGGTGCCTCGGCGCCTTCTCCATGTCCGTGATCTGGATGATCGCCTGCGCCGCGCGGACGGGGTCGCCGGGCTGCCGGCCGCTGATGGCCTTGGTTCCGGCAAGGCGCGCGCCGGCCGTCTCGGCATAGTCCGGGATGCGGTTCGGCGTCTGCACGAGCGAGCGCCCAGCCCAGTCGGTGCGGAACGGCCCCGGCTCCACGCAGGTCACCTGGATGCCGATCGGGCCCGCCTCGGCGGCCAGCGAATCCGACCAGCCCTCTACCGCATGCTTGCTGGCGGCGTAGTAGCCGGAGCCGGGAAAGCCGATAAAGCCGGCGACCGACGTGATGTTGATCACGCGGCCATGCCGCTGCGCCCGCATGATCGGCAGGATGGCGCGGCTGATTGCGAACAGGCCGAACACGTTGGCGTCGAACTGGCGGCGGATCTGGTCTTCCTCGCCCTCCTCCACGGTCGCCATGTAGCCGTAGCCCGCATTGTTCACGAGGATGTCGATCCGGCCGAAGCGCTCGAACGCCGCCTTGACGCCGGCCTCGATCTGTCCGGCGTCGGTGACGTCGAGATCGAGCGCGAGCGTGCTGTCTTCATGTCCCGCCACGAGGTCGGAGAGCCGCGCCTTGTCGCGGGCTGTGAGCACCACGCGATCGCCGCGCGCGATGACCTGTGAGGCAAGCTCTCGGCCGAAGCCGGTCGAACAGCCGGTGATGAACCAGACGGGGGTGGTCATATGCAGGCACCTCTTCTTGTGTGTTCTGGAACCGCGGTCGTGCGCAAGGGGCCGGGGGAACCGTCGCAGGTGGCCGTCATCGGCGGCGGTCAGGGTCGACCTGCCGGCGGGACTGCCGGACGGGCGATGGATACGTCCTCCGCCGAAGCCCGGGATCGCCGGCGGTCTGCCGGAGACGAGCGGCAGAACCGGCCGGTCTCGCCACAACGGAGCCGGCCTCCCGCGCACCAAAGCGGCAGGGCCGGTGGGAGCGGAACCCTGCGGCATTATACTCATCCCCCGCCCCGTGTTCTGCAAGAACGTTCCGGTAGGACTTCGACAGGACCTTGCGTTAGAGTTCCGACGGGGAAAAATTCAATCGATCTCAGATAGGGGCTTTGTGGTGCGTTTGATCCATTCGGGCGATCGATCGTGGCTCCATGTGCGGCGCGCTTTCCGGCCGGCCATCGCGATGTGGCTTGCCGTTGCTGCGGGGCTCGGCCTGGCCGCACCGGCGAGCGCCAACGACTCGACCGCCGAACTCGCGACCGGCGGCCTGCGCCTCGTCCAGGATCCCGACATCCGCATGGACTCGGAGGACCTGTTCCTCTCGATGAAGGAAATCCGCGTCCGTTACGTCTTCCACAACACGTCGGACCAGCCGAAGACCGTTCTCGTCGCCTTCCCGCTGCCGCCGCTTCCCGCCGCGACGGATGGCGGTGTCGCGCCGGCGATGCCGAGTTGGACGTCGGAGACGAACTTTCTCGACTTCTCCACCGAGGTCGACGGCAAGCCGGTCGACATGTCCCTTCAGGAGAAGGCGACGGTTCTCGGTATCGACCAGACCGATCTTCTCAAAAGCCTCGGCGTGCCGCTCAATCCCAACGGCAAGGCGACCAGCGACGCGCTTGAGAAGGTGCCGACCGACCGCTGGAGGGAACTGGAGGAGCGCGGGCTCGTGCAGGTCTGGCCGGGCTCGTCCGACAGCCCCGGCGAACTCCACCAGCAGTGGACACTGGAGGCGATCTATTACTGGCAGCAGACCTTTCCGCCCAATCAGGACGTGGTGGTCACCCACCGCTACAGGCCGAGTGTGGGCCTGACGTCCGGGATCACCTTCGAGCAGCAGCCGGAAGCTGGCGATTACGCGCGACGCTTCTGCACGGACAAGGCGTTCCTCGGCGGCGTCGCCAAGATGCAGGCCGAATGGAAGCGCACCCAGAAGGATGGGCTCTATCCCGTGGAAGCCCGCCTCGACTACATCCTGAAGACCGGGGCGAACTGGGAAGGCACCATCGGCAACTTCCGCCTGGTGATCGACAAGGGCACGCCGACCGGTCTCATCAGCACCTGCCTCGACGGCCTGCGCAAGATCGGGCCGACGCAGTTCGAGCTGGTGCGGAAGGACTTCGAACCGACCGGCGACATCGCCATCCTTTTCGCTCTGCCCATCTCGGCTGTGCAGGAATAGGGGTTAGCGACCGCCCTGCCTTTTCTTTCCATAACGCGACCCTGAAAGGTGCAATCGATGTCCGATCCGTCCTCCGCCGTTTCGTTGCCCATCGTCGACCTGACGCCGATGCGCGAGGGCCGACCGGGCGGGACCGCTGAGGTGGCGGCGCAGATCGGCCACGCCGCGCGCGGCATCGGCTTCTTCTATCTCGTCGGCCACGGCATCGCCCCGGAGGTCACCAAAGGCGTCTTCGATGCCGCCGCGACTTTCTTCGCCCTGCCGCCGGCCGAGAAGGACCTTTTGTCGATCAAGCGCTCGGCGCACAACCGCGGCTATGTCGCCGTGCTCGGCGAGAGCCTCGATCCGAGCAAGCCGGCCGATCTGAAGGAAGGCTTCAATATCGGCCTCGATCTTGCCGCGGACGATCCCCGCGTGCTCGCCGGCGAGCCGTTCCGAGGGCCTAACCTTTGGCCGGGCCTACCCGGCTGGCGCGAGACCATGCTCGGTTACTACGATGCCGTCTGGCGGACCGGGCTGCTTTTGCACCGGGCCATCGCGGTCGATCTCGGGATGCCCGAGACCTTCTTCGACGACAAGTTTGACCAGCCGCTCGCGACGCTGCGGCTGCTGCACTATCCGCCACAGCCGGCGAGCACGGCGCCCGGCCAGCTCGGCGCCGGCGAGCATACCGACTACGGCAACCTCACCCTGCTCCTCACCGACGAGGTCGGCGGGCTGGAGGTGCGCCGCCGAGACGGCGGGTGGATCGCCGCACCCTCGATCGAAGGGGCTTTCGTCTGCAACATCGGCGACTGCCTGATGCGCTGGACCAACGACGTCTATGTCTCGACCCCGCATCGGGTCGTCAACGCGGAAGGCCGCGAGCGCTATTCGGTGCCGTTCTTCCTCGATCCCAATCCGGATGCGGCGGTCGTCTGTCTGCCCACCTGCACGGATTCCGAGCATCCGCCGCTCTATGCCCCGACCACGGGCGCTGCCTATCTCAAGGAGCGGCTGGACGCGACCTACGCCTTCCGCCGCCCCGCCGCCGGCTGAACGAAGCCCGCTCGGCCGCCCGCAAAAAGCCGGCAAAGCGCCCGCCTCGCATCCGAACGCGACCGGCCCGCACGGCGGCCGGAGGTCGCGCGTGGCGGTGCGCGTATGCCGTCCCTTCACAATGCCCGGCATTTCCAGGGGACAGCAGGCTGGCAGTGGCGGCCGTGCATGACCATATTTTGCCTATATATTAGGCGAATTTACCCCTCACGCCTCGCATTGTATGCAATTTGACTTCGTATTCCATGATTGTATGCAATCCGGCTCGATGCCGGCGCTCAAAGGGGCCGCGCAGACGCCCACCGTCGCGGTTCCCTCCGCCGTAGCGAACGAAATAACCCCGATTTTTCAAGGCGAAGGATAGTCTCCCGTTTCTTCATCCAACGGAACGCGATGGCTTGGCACGGAGGTTGCGAAGAGAACGCCGGCAGATTGCGGCCGGGCGAAACGATGCCGGGGCCGCCTCGATGGGGAGAGTCGACGAATGCAGCGTTTCATGATTTCCCGCCGGTCCCTGATGAAGAGCGCAGCGGTCGGTGCGCTCGGACTGACCGCCGGCGCCCTGCCCTTCCGGCCGGCGCGCGCTGCCGGCGACCTCACCATCGGCATCGTCTATGTCGGCCCGCGGGACGACTTCGGCTGGAACCAGGCGCACGCCGTTGCCGCCGAGGCGCTGAAAAAGGTGCCGGGCGTGACCGTGGTGGAAGAGGAGAACGTTCCCGAGACGATCGCCTGCGCCAAGACCATGGAGAGCATGATCGAGCTCGATGGTGCGGGGCTGATCTTCGCCACCTCGTTCGGCTACTACAATCCGTATGTGATCGACACGGCGAAGAAGTATCCGGAGGTCCAGTTCCGCCATGCGGCCGGGCTGTGGACCGACAAGGACCCCAAGAACGCCGGCTCCTATTACGGCTATCTCGATCAGGCCCACTACGTCGACGGCATCGCCGCCGGCCTGATTACGAAATCGAACAAGATCGGTTTCGTTGCCGCCAAGCCGATCGGCACCGTGCTCCTGAACATCAACTCGTTCACCATGGGCGTGCGCAAGAACAACCCGAACGCCACCGTTCAGGTGATCTTCACCGGCGAGTGGTCGATGCCTGTGCGCGAAGCCGAGGCCACCAACGCGCTTGTCGACGCTGGCTGCGATATCATCACCTGCCACGTCGACAGCCCCAAGGTCGTGATCCAGACCGCGGAGGGCCGCGGCGTGAAGACCTGCGGCCACAATGCCGACCAGGCCCCGCTGGCGCCGAAGGGCTTCATCACCGGCGCCGAATACAAGTGGGCGACCATCTACAAGGAATTCGCCGACATCCTCACCTCCGGCGGCGAACTGCCGAACTTCGTGCGCGGCGGCTATGACCGCGACTACGTGCAGAACAGCCCCTACGGAGCCGGTGCGACGCCGGAGGCGATCGCCGCCGCCGACAAGGCGAAGGAAGATATGCGCGGGCTGATGCCGGTCTTCGTCGGTCCGCTCAAGGACAACACCGGCAAGGAGGTCATTCCCGCCGGCACCGTGCACAAGCCTTACGACGTGTGGCTCGAGCAGACGAGCTTCCTGGTCGAAGGCGTTTCCGGCTCCATCACCTGACGCGACGATCGGGCGCCGCGACGGCGCCGGGCGCGGAGACGACCCCGCCCTTCGGACACACCCGGAGCGGCGGGGCGACCAGCCTCCCGCCATGATTCCGTTCAGATGACTCCATGCCCGTCTCCGCCCGGGCATCCACCGTGCCTTCCAACCCCGATCGAGCTGGCCGTCGCCGCCGGACAGCCCGTTCAATCAAGGAGTGAGCCAGTGGCCGACATCACCCGGAACGGCAGCGAGGGTCTCGCCGCATCGTCCGCCATGACGGAATGGGCCGACCGGCTGCGCCGGTCGTCCGAGTTCGTGGTCATCCCGCTGCTCGCGCTCGTCGTTTCCGCGCTGCTGTTCTCGGTGTTCCTGCTGCTCGTCGGAAAGTCGCCCGGCGAATTCTACCTGCTGCTGTGGCGTGGTGGCTTCGGCACCGGCTTCTCCTGGCAGAACACGCTGATCCGAGCGACGCCGCTGATCTATACCGCGCTCTGCGTCGCCATTCCTGCCCGGCTCGGGCTCGTGGTCATCGGCGGCGAGGGCGCGTTCGTGCTCGGCGGCTTCGCGGCGGCCTGCGCGGCCCTGCCCTTCGTCGGCTGGGATGCGCCCTACATCGTCATGCCGGTGATGGTGCTGGCGGCGGTGCTGGCGGGCGGAATCTGGATCGGCATCGTCGGCGCGCTGCGCACCTATCGCGGCGTCAACGAGACCATCTCCAGCCTGCTGATGTTCTACATCGCCGTGGCCTTCATGAACTTCTTCGTCGAAGGCGCTTTGCGCGATCCGTCGAGCCCGAACAAGCCATCGACGGTGGGCATCGGCGACCAGAACATGGTCGGCGACATCCCCGGCCTCAGCGTCCACTGGGGCCTCGTGGTCGGCGTCGTGCTCGCCATCGCGATGTGGTTCCTGATGAACCGTACGACCTTCGGCTTCGCGGCGCGACTGACGGGCGGCAACGTTCGTGCGGCCAAAGCTCAGGGCCTGCCGGTCGGCTTCCTGATCGTCGCCTCCTGCGCGCTGGCGGGCGGCTGCGCCGGGCTTGCCGGCTATTTCGAGGTCGCGGCGATCCAGGGCAAGGCGAACGCCTCGCTCGTCGCCGGATACGGCTTTGCCGGCATCCTCGTCGCCTTCCTTGCCCGCCAGAACCCGCTCGCCATCGTGCCGGTCGCGATCTTCCTCGGCGGCATCACGGCAGCGGGCGGGTTGATCCAGCGGCGCATGGGTCTGCCCGATGCCACCGTGCAGGTGCTGATGGGGCTGATCTTCCTCGTCCTGCTCGTGTCGGAGACGCTTTACGGCCGCTTCTCGATTTTCAAGCCCCGCGGGTCGCGGTGACGGCGGTCCTCGCGGCCAGGCGTCCCCGCAATTTCACGCAACAGGTGGGATTTTTCAGATGAACGAGACCGATCTCGGATGGATGACGGTTCCCCTGGCGATGTTCGCCGGCGCGATCCGCGTCTCCACGCCGTTCCTGTTCGTCAGCCTTGGTGAGTGCCTGACGGAGAAGTCCGGCCGCATCAATCTCGGCCTCGAAGGCACGCTCGTCTTCGGTGCGATGACCGGCTACGCCATCGCCTACCTGTCTGGCTCGCCGTGGCTCGGCGTGCTCGCGGCCGGCGCATCCGGCTGTCTGTTCGGCGCGATCCACGGCTATATCTGCAAGCTGCCGAAGGTCAACGACATCGCCATCGGTATCGCGATGATGCTGTTCGGCACCGGCATCGCGTTCTTCCTGGGCAAGCCCTTTATTCAGCCGCAGGCGCCGCACCTGCCGTTGATCCCGCTCGGCGCGTGGTCGGACATTCCGCAGGTTCAGGTGGCGCTGGAGATCAACCCGCTGTTCATCGTCGGCATCGTGCTGGCGTTCGCGATGTGGTGGGCGTTCCGGAACACGAAGTGGGGCCTGATCGTGCGCATGACCGGCGACAGCGCGCCGGCCGCGCTCGCCATGGGCTATTCCGTCGCCTGGGTCCGCTTCATCGCCACCACCATCGGCGGATTCTTCGCCGGCGTCGGCGGCGCGTTCCTCTCGCTGTCCTATCCCGGAAGCTGGAGCGAGGGTCTATCCTCCGGGCAGGGTCTGATGGCGGTCGCGCTCGTCATCTTCGCGCGCTGGAACCCGGTCGCCTGCCTCGGCGCGGCGTTGCTGTTCGGTGCCGCCGGAGCGCTCGGCCCGGCGCTGCAATCGGTCGGCATCACCCAGGGCTATTATTTCTTCAACGCCGCTCCCTACCTGCTGACGCTGTTCATCATGATCGCCTCCGTCTCGCCGAAGCGCTCGCTACGCGGCGCGCCGGGCGAACTCTCGATCACCAAGTGAGGGCCGCCATGTCACTGTCGCTTTTACAGGCTCCCGAGGCGCCGGCAGATGCCGAGGCCGGCGGCGAAGGCCGAATCCATGTCGACGCCGCGCCCTATCCCTGGCCGTTCGACGGCGACCTTCGCCCGGCGAACACCGCCCTCATCATCATCGACATGCAGACCGATTTCTGCGGTCCCGGCGGCTATGTCGACGCCATGGGCTACGACCTCACCCTGCCGCGGGCGACCATCGCGCCGATCTCGCGCGTGCTGGCTGCGATGCGCGCGAAGGGCTTTCACGTCTTCCATACTCGGGAGGGACACAAGCCGGATCTCTCCGACCTGCCGGAGAACAAGCGCTGGCGCTCGCGCCGCATCGGCGCCGGCATCGGCGACCCCGGCCCCTGCGGCAGGGTGCTGGTGCGCGGCGAGCCGGGCTGGGAGATCATTCCGGAACTCGCGCCGATCGACGGCGAGCCGATCATCGACAAGCCGGGCAAGGGCTCGTTCTGCGCGACCGATCTCGAACTGATCCTGCGCCTCAAGGGCGTGCGCAACATCGTGCTCGCTGGCCTCACGACGGACGTGTGCGTGCACACCACCATGCGCGAGGCGAACGACCGCGGCTTCGAATGCCTGCTGCTCGAGGATTGCTGCGCGGCGACAGACCCCGCCAACCATGCCGCGGCGATCTCCATGATCCAGAAGCAGGGCGGCGTGTTCGGCGCCGTCGCCTCGTCCTCCCGCCTTCTCGAGGTGCTGTCATGAGCGCGACCGCTGCTGCCCTCGCCCCGGCGCCGCGCGCCGCAATCGGCCTCTCGACCGCCGGCATGACCAAGGTCTTCGGTCCCCTCGTCGCGCTCGACGACGTGTCGCTCGATGTCCGGCCGGGCACGATCCACACCTTGCTCGGCGAGAACGGCGCCGGGAAGTCGACCCTCGTCAAGTGCATCATGGGCTTCTACCAGCCGACGAAGGGGCAGGTTTATGTCGACGGGGCACCGGTCACCATCGCCTCGCCGCGCGACGCCCACGCGCTCGGCATCGGCATGGTCTACCAGCATTTCACCCTGGTGCCCTCGCTGACGGCGGCCGAGAACCTCGTCATCTCCCGCGCCGATCCACCTGCGGTGATCGATTGGCGCGCCGAGATGAAGGCCCTCGCCGGCTTTCTCGACCGGATGCCGTTTCGGGTTCCGCTCGACGTACCGGTCGCCTCGCTGTCGGCCGGCGAGAAGCAGAAGCTCGAAATCCTGAAGCAGCTCTATCTCGACCAGCGCTTCCTGATCCTCGACGAGCCGACCTCCGTCCTGACGCCGGGCGAGGCCGATGAGGTGCTCGGCCTGCTGCGCGGCATGGCGACCGCCGGCGAACTAACGATCCTGATGATCAGCCACAAGTTCCGCGAGGTCACCGCCTACGCTGACGATGTGACGGTGCTGCGCCGCGGCCGGCTCGCCGGAAAGGGCGCGGTCAAGTCGCTCTCTGTCGACGAGATGAGCCGCATGATGATCGGCGACACCCGGATCCGCGAGCGCGCCGCCCGCAAGCCGTTCGAGGGCGCGGCAACGGTGCTCGAACTCGCCGGCCTGTTCGCGCTCAACGACGGCGGCCTGCCCGCAGTCGATGGCGTCAGCCTCAAGATCAAGGCCGGTGAGATCGTCGGCATCGCCGGCGTCTCCGGCAACGGCCAGTCGGAGCTGGTGGAGACACTGTCCGGCCAGCGGCCCCTCGAAGACGGCCGGCTGTTCATCCACGGCAAGGCCTACGAGCCGGTGCGCGAGCAGATGGACGGCTACAAGGTGTTCGGCCTGCCCGAGGAGCCGCTGAAGAACGCCGCCGTCCCGCAGATGACGGTTGCGGAGAACATTGCCTTCCGCTCCTTCGACAAGCCGCCGATCGCCTCGCTCGGCTGGTGGCTGTCGCCGAAGGTCATGCGCTCGAAGGCTCGCGAACTGATCGCCTCCTACCGCGTGAAGACGCCCTCGCCGGACGAGCCGATCCAGAACCTCTCCGGCGGAAACGTCCAGCGCGCGATCCTTGCCCGCGAGCTTTCCGGCGATGTCGAGGTGCTGATCGTCGCCAATCCCTGCTTCGGTCTCGACTTCGCCTCCGTCTCGGAGATCCGGTCCCAGATCATGGACCAGCGCAACCGCGGTGCCGCGGTCCTGCTGGTCTCCGAGGATCTCGACGAGATCCTCGAGCTCGCCGACCGTGTCGCCGTCATGTCCGGCGGCCGCATCGACTATGTGGTCCCGATCGCCGAGGCCGACCGCACCTCCATCGGGCGCGCCATGGCCGGGCATTGAACACAGCCGACAGGAAAGACATCATGACCGCCCCCATCACCGTCGATGCGCAGCCGTTCGCCTACAGCTTCGATCCGGCCCGGACCGCCCTGATCGTCATCGACATGCAGCGCGATTTCATCGAACCCGGCGGGTTCGGCGAGACCCTCGGCAACGATGTCGGGCTGCTGCAGGCCATCGTCCCCACGGTCGCGGACCTGATCGGCCTGTTCCGGTCACGCGGCTGGCTGGTGATCCACACCCGCGAAGGCCACAAGCCGGATCTCTCCGATTGTCCGCCCGCCAAGCGCGAGCGGGGAGCACCGTCGCTGCGCATCGGCGATCCCGGCCCGATGGGCCGCATCCTCATCCACGGCGAGCCCGGCCACGGCCTCGTCGAGGCCTGCGCCGCGCTGCCGAGCGAGCCGGTGATCGACAAGCCCGGCAAGGGCTCGTTCTACGGCACGCACCTTGGGGTGCTGCTTGCCGATCACGGCATCACTCACCTTGTAATCGCCGGCGTGACGACGGAAGTGTGCGTGCAGACCACCATGCGCGAAGCGAACGACCGAGGATACGAGTGCCTGCTGGTCGAGGACGCCACGGAGAGCTACTTTCCAGCCTTCAAGGCGGCGACGCTCGACATGATCCGCGCCCAGGGCGGCATCGTCGGCTGGACCGCTCCCCTCGCCGCCCTGAAAGAGGCCGTCGCCCGACGGATGCCCGATGCCCTCAGCGCCTGAAGCCACCGCCCCGTTCGACGCCGAGGCCCACGTCGCCCACATGACCGGCGTCCTCGGCCTGACGATCGCGCCTGAATGGCAGGTTGGCGTGGCCGCCAACATGAGGGTGACCGCCACCCAGGCCGCGCTTATCACGGCCTTCCCGCTTGATGATCACGTCGAGCCCGCCTTCGCGTTCGAAGCCTGAGTATACCCGCTACGTTCACGTTTTTGCTTGCCGCCGCGTTGGAGTGAGACCGCGATGGACCAGAGTGCGCCCGGAGGCTCCGGCCTCGAACCCGTGACCGCGTTGCTCGATGGGCCGGCCGGTGCCATCGCCGACGCGGTCAACGGAAGGCGCGTCAGCGCGCGGGTGGTCGCCGAAGCCGCGCTCGCGCGGATCGCGGCCGCAAATCCCGTCGTCAATGCCTTCACCGATGTCACGGCCGCCCGGGCGCTCTCGGAAGCCGACAGCGTGGATGCTGCCATCGCCCGGGGCCGGACATTGCCGCTCGCCGGGGTGCCGTACTCGGTCAAGAACCTGTTCGATATCGAGGGCGTCACCACGCGCGCGGGCTCGCGCATCAATCGCGATCATCCGCCGGCAACAGCAGACGGCCCGCTCGTGTCGCGAGCGAAGGCGGCCGGAGCAATCCTCACAGGTGCTGTGAATATGGGCGAATATGCCTATGACTTCACAGGTGAAAACGTCCATGATGGCAACGCGCGCAACCCGCACGATCTCGACCGCATGTCCGGCGGCTCCTCCGGCGGATCGGGAACGGCGGTGGCCGCGGGCCTGTCTTCGTTCTCGCTCGGCTCCGACACCAATGGCTCGATCCGCGTGCCATCCTCCTTTTGCGGTCTGCTCGGCCTGAAGCCGACTTTCGGTCGCCTCAGCCGCTCCGGCACCTTCCCGTTTACGCCGAGCCTCGATCATCTCGGTCCGTTCGCCCGTTCCGCCCGGGACCTCGCGCTGATCTTCGATCTCCTGCAGGGTTGGGATGACGGCGATACGTCGCTGGCGCGTCGCCCGGCCATTGCGACACGCGACACGCTGGACTTGGGCCTCGGCGACCTGCGGATCGCCCGCGCCGGCGGCTACTTCACCGAACGCCTCGGGCCGGACGCCGAGGCGGCGATGAAGATCGTCGCCGATGCGCTCTCAGTCGACCGCGTCGTCGACGTGCCGGAGGCGCACCGCGCCCGTGCCGCAGCCTATGTCATCACCACGGCGGAATCGGCCACGGTGCATCTCGACCGCCTGCGGAAGCGGGCGGGCGACTTCGACCCCGCGACCCGCGACCGCTTCCTCTCCGGGGCGATGGTGCCGACGCCGTGGTATGTTGCGGCTCACCGCTTCCGCTCCTGGTTCAAGGCCTCGATGGCCCGCATCTTCGAGAGCGTGGATGCGCTGATCGCGCCGGCGACGCCGTTTGCCGCCCTTCGTTCGGGAACCGCCACCATCACGCTCGGCGGCGTGGAGCTGCCGGCGCGGCCGAACATCGGCATCTTCACCCAGCCGATCAGTTTCGTCGGCCTGCCGGTCGCGGCGGTTCCGGTATGGCCGCAGGGTGACGAGGGTCTGCCGATCGCCGTTCAGGTGATCGCGCCGGCCTGGCGGGAGGATATCGCGCTGCGGATCGCCCACAGCCTGCAAGAGACGGGCGTGGCACGTGCGCCCGTCGCGCGGCAGTTCCGGGGCAAGACATGACAGACGGCCGCGAACGCGTCGCGCGCTGGGCAGGCCGCAACGGCGAGAAGGACACGCTCAGGAGTGAAGTTTGGGCGCGCATGGTCGCGCTCGGGATCGATGTAGGCCCGGTTGAAAGCCGCATCCCCAATTTCGTCGGCGCGGACATGGCGGCCCTTCGCCTCTCCCGGCTGCCGGCGTGGCAGAACGCCCGGGTCGTGAAGTGCAATCCCGATCCGCCGCAGATCCCTGTTCGCCTGCGGGCGCTTTACGACGGCAAGATCGTCTATGCTCCCGTGCCGGAACTCGTTGAAGGCCTGCCGTTCGTGCGCCTCGATCCGGCCGCGCTTGCCGGGGCTGGCATCCAGTTCGAGTTCGCCGCGACCTCCCAGGGTTTCCTGCAGGTCGGCGAGCCCGTCCAGTTCGAGGACATGGAGATGCTCGATTTCGTCGTTGTCGGCTGCGTGGCCGTGAGCCGCGCCGGTGGCCGGACGGGCAAAGGCGGCGGCTTTGCCGATCTCGAACTCGGCATATTCCGGGAACTCGGCAAGCTCGGTCCCGCGGCTCCCATTGCGACGACGGTTCATTCCTGCCAGGTCGTCGCGGACGATCTGTTGCCGATGATGCCCCACGATTCCGCGCTCGACATCATCGCCACGGACGTGGAACTGATCGAAACCCGCACCGCGTTCACCCAGCCGGGCGGCGTCGCCTGGGAGGAGGTCCAGCCGGACCAGTATGCCTCGATTCCCTTCCTGACCGACCTGCGACGCCGGATCGAGCGGAACCGCGCCGGTGCGGATGCGGGCTCGCCGGAATGAAGCGTTTCGCCGGCCACGCGGCCGGCCTGTACCGGAGTGATCGTCTTGCCGTCTGCGCCTTCGTCCGCCGTTGAAATCGACATTCCCGAGGTGAAGAGCGACCTCGAAGCCGTGTTCGCACGGTATGAGGCCGCCCTCGTCACCAACGACGTCGCGACGCTCGACGCCCTCTTCTTCGATGCGTCGTCGACCATCCGTTACGGCGAGAACGAGAACCTCTATGGCTTCGCGGAGATCGCGGCATTCCGGGCACGCCGGTCGCCGCTGTTTCTCGGCCGCAAGCTGGAGCGTACCGTCATCACCACGTTCGGCCGGGACTACGGCGTCGCCTCGACGCTCTATCGGCGTGAAAGCGCGACCGGCCGTCTCGGCCGCCAGAGCCAGACATGGGTGAGGTTTCCGGATGGCTGGAAAATCGTCGCGGCGCATGTCAGCGCAATCGACGATCCCGCTACCGTGGGCAGTTGACAGGGTCGATTGACAATCCTGCCGGCCGCGTTCAAGTGAAACCGGAGAGGGATTTGACGGGGCTGCGGGCTCCTCCCGGTCATCCGCACGGCAACCGCCTTCGGCACGTACGAGAACGGATCCCATGCCATCATCCGATTCGCCCGAATCCGGTTCGAGCGGCGAGGCCGGCACGGTGCCCCTCCGCGGCGCCGCATCTGTCAAACCGCGGCGGACGCGCGCGGAGGATCTGCGGCTTCAGCTTGCCGACGAGATCGTCCGCGGCGTGCTCTCGCCGGGCACGGCACTCGACGAGATCGGTATCGCCACCCGGTTCGGCGTGTCGCGCACGCCGGTGCGGGAGGCGCTTCGCCAGCTTTCCTCGAGCGGCCTCGTCGAGCTGCGCCCCCACCGAGGCGCCGTCGTCACCAGGCTGTCCGAAGAGCGGCTGATGGAGATGTTCGTGGCGATGGCGGAACTGGAAGCCGTTTGCGCCGGCCTCGCCGCGCAGAACATGACGGCGGCCGAGCGGCGCGAACTCGAAAGCGTCCACCGCGCCCTCTGCGATCTCGTCGCCGCCGGCGATCAGTTGCGCTATGCCGAACTGAACGAGGTCTTCCACGGCACGCTCTATCGCGGCGCCCACAACGACTATCTCGCGGAATTGACCTTCGCGACCCGCTCGCGCCTCACGCCGTTCCGCCGGGCCCAGTTCCGCACAATCGGCCGGCTCGGCGAATCCTATGAAGAACACGATCGGGTGGTGCAGGCGATCCTGCGCGGCGACCGCCTCACCGCGCAGCAGGAAATGCGCGCCCACATCGGCATCGTGAAGAACAGCTTCGACCGCTACGCCGAGGCGCTCTGACACCTCGGCGGGCACGGCCGTCGGAGCAGGTCCGGCAGGCCGGCAATGCCCCGGGCTGCACCGCCCCGGGACATATCTTGCTCGTGGTCATGCGTCGGTCGTGGCCTGGACATAGGCGCGCCAGCCGCCGAACCCGGTGATGTCGAGCGCGCCGTGCACCCCGATCGCCTCGCACAGGAAGCCGGGGACGGCGCTGCCGTCCGCCAGACGTACGGAGCCGATGGTGAGCGGCGCCGGCACCTTCGCCACGAAGTCCGCAAATCCTGCCGGCGGCAGCGCCCAGATCTCGAGAGCGATCTCCTCGCCCTCCTCCGGGCCGACACGCAGCAGGCCCGGGCGCTGCGCACCCTGTCCCTGCCGCGCCAGAGCATAGAGCCGGTAGTGCGGTCCGGTGTGCGTCCCGCGCACGAACTGGCCCCCGCGCGACGTGAGTTCACCGTTGAGCGGCATGCCCGAGAGGTGTGCGCCGACGACACCGAGTTCGATCAACGGCCCGGACGCAGAGACGGCAGATGCCGGCGCAGCGGCCGCCGGCGCCAACGTCCTGCCGGCCGGGCTATCCGGCTGCGGCCGGCCGGTGGCGCCGAGCGGAGTCGCTGCCCGGGCATGGAGCGCGGCGCCGAGCGGCGCGAGGAAACCGTCGCGACCGGCGGGCGCGATCAGGGTGACGCCGGCCGGCAGGCCATCGCCGCGGAATGGCCCGGGCACCGCGAGCGCGCAGAGATCGAGCAGGTTCACGAAGTTGGTGTAGGTGCCGAGCCTGCTGTTCGGCCCGATGGGATCGGTCTCCAGCTCCGCGATCGTGGCGATGCCGGGAATCGAGGGCACCATCAGCGCATCGATCTCCTGCCAGAGCGGAGCGGCCTCGCGAGCAAGTGCCGCGAGGCGATAGCGGCCGACGAAGGCATCCACCGCCGAGAACCGCCCGGCACCGGAGATGATCCGTCGCGTCACCGGCAGCAGGGCTTCGATGTCGGAACTGAGGAAATCCCGGGCGCCGGCATAGCGCTCCGCCACCCATGGCCCGTCATAGAGCAGCGAGGCGACGGCAAACAGCGGCGACATGTCGACCGGTACGAGCCGCGCACCGGCGTCTTCCGCCAGGGCAAGCGAGGCGTCGAACGCGGCCTCCGCGTTCACGTCGCCGAAGAAGCGCCGGCTCGCCGCATCCGGAACCCCGAGCCTGACCGAAGGGCGCGTGAGAACTTCCGGTTGGAACGGCACCGGCCGCGAGAACGGATCATCGGCATCGTAGCCGGCAGCGACGGAGGTGATAGCGACTGCATCCGCGACCGTCAGGGCAAATACCGAAACGCAGTCGAGCGTGCGGCATGCGGGTACCACGCCGCGCGTCGACAGCAGCCCCAGGCTCGGTTTCAGCCCGACCACGTTGTTGAGCGCGGCCGGCACGCGGCCGGATCCGGCGGTATCGGTGCCGAGGGCGAAGCTGACGATGCCGCGGGCGACGGCCACGCCAGACCCGGAGGACGAGCCGCCCGGCACGACGGCCGGGTCGAACGGGTTCAGCGGCACGGGATAGGGCGTACGCACGCCGACGAGTCCGGTCGCGAACTGGTCGAGATTGGTCTTGCCAACCGGCAGCGCGCCCGCCGCGACGAGCCGTTCCACGACCGTCGCCGAGCGCTCCGGCCGATAGGCGAAGGCCGGGCACGCCGCCGTCGTCGGCAGCCCGGCGAGATCGATATTGTCCTTGATCGCGAACGGCACGCCCCACAGCGGATAACGTTCGGCATCGAACGGCGGCAGCGCCCGCGCCATGGCCATGAGAGTCTCACGGTCATGAATCGCGATGAAGATCCCCGGATCATCCGCCTCGGCGAGGCGCTTGAATACCTGTTCGATCACCTCCACGGGGCTGAGACCGGCGGCATAGGCGGCGTGCAGGCGAACCAGGTCGAAGTCGAGATCGGCCATGGCGGCTCCCGGGCTTGCGGTGGAGGATTCCCGGATTGTATGCAAGTTTCACGCCTGTCGTCATGTATACAATTCCGACAGCATGTGATTTTCCATGAACTTGTGGAATCGACTTCGACGCTCACGCCCGCCAGCATCCTGCCGACTGCCGAAAATGCCTTCAAATTGGGCAATCAGGAGCGCTCGCAGCGAGCCGGAGCATCGCCCGCGACGACCTGCCTGCGCGACGACGCCTCTTGAAACTTGATCCAGCGCAGCGGCTGGAAACGGATCCGTGTTAAATCGGGCGTCTGCTCCGAAAGGCGAATTCCGGCGCATCTCACGGCGCGCTATTCCCGTTCGTCACCCCCGGACAGAAAATCTGCCGCCATGCCGCCCGCACGAGGAAACGCCATGCCCACGACCCGGATTCGCCGCGCCTCGCTTCTCGACCGCGTCGTGACCGCCGAGGAGGCTGCCCGCTACATCCGCGACGGCATGACGGTCGGGATGAGCGGCTTCACCCGCGCGGGCGAGGCGAAGGCGGTACCGATGGCGCTGGCCCAGCGCGCCAAGACCGATCCGCTCAAGATCACTCTGATCACCGGCGCCTCGCTCGGCAACGACCTCGACAAGACCCTCGCCGAGGCCCACGTACTTTCGCGCCGCCTGCCCTTCCAGGCCGATCCTTCGCTGCGCAAGGCGATCAACGCCGGCGAGGTCATGTTCGTCGACCAGCATCTCTCCGAAACGGTGGAGATGCTGCGCGCCCGCACGCTCGGGCCGATCGACGTCGCGGTGGTGGAGGCGGTCGCGATCACAGCCGACGGCGGCATCGTGCCGACGACGTCCGTCGGCAACTCGGCAACGTTCGCCATCCTCGCCGAGAAGGTCATCGTCGAGATCAACACTTCCCAGCCGCCGGAACTCGAAGGCCTGCACGACATCTACATCCCGACCCGCCGTCCGACCCGCCAGCCGATTCCCGTGATGGCACCGGACCAGCGCGTCGGCCTGCCGTTCATCCCGATCGACCCCGACAAGATCGTGGCCATCGTGATGACGGAGAAGCTCGACAGCTCCGCCTCGGTTCAGGCACCGGACGAGGATACCCGGGCGATCGCCCGCCATCTCATCGGGCTGCTGGAGCGCGAGGTCGAGCTCGGGCGGCTGACCCATTCGCTTCCGCCGCTGCAGGCGGGCATCGGCTCGGTCGCGAACGCCGTGCTGCACGGCTTCATCGATTCCCCGTTTCACGACCTCACGATGTATTCCGAAGTGCTGCAGGACAGCACTTTCGACCTGATCGATGCCGGCAAGCTCAACTTCGCGTCCGGTTCATCGATCACGCTGTCGGAAGCGAAATATCGCGCCGTGATCCCCAACATCTCGCACTACAAGAACCGGCTGGTGCTGCGGCCGCAGGAGATCAGCAACCATCCTGAGGTGGTGCGACGTCTCGGCCTCATCTGCATCAACACGGCGCTGGAGGTCGATCTCTACGGCAACGTCAATTCCACGCATGTCGGCGGCACGCACATGATGAACGGCATCGGCGGCTCGGGCGATTTCGCCCGTAACGCCTCGCTGTCGGTGTTCGTCACCAAGTCCATCGCCAAGGACGGCCGCATCTCGAGCGTGGTGCCGATGGTCAGCCACGTCGACCATAATGAGCACGATGTCGACGTCATCGTCACCGAGGTTGGCATCGCCGACCTGCGCGGGCTGGCCCCGCGGGAGCGCGCGCGCGAGATCATCGCCAACTGCGTGCACCCGTCCTATCGCGGAGCGCTCGAGGATTACTTCGAGCGTGCTCTCAAGCGTGGCGGACAAACCCCTCATATCATTGAGGAGGCGCTGTCCTGGCACGTGCGGTTGCGCGAGACCGGGACGATGCTTCTGCCCGAGACCGTGGCCTGAAAGGCGACGGGCGGGTAAAGTCCCGCCCATCCTTCCGTCAGAGCGCCTCGAAGCGGAAGCTGTAGCTCGTCTTCAGCGGGGCGCCGGGCGCGAAGCGCGTTGCGGTGCCGACGCCGGCGGCACGCAGCGGCGATGCCGGATTGAGCCCGTGGGCATAGCCGAGGTCGAATGCGGCGGAGATCGGCTCCACGCCGAGGCCGAGGAAGCGCCCGTTCCACGGCGCGAACTTGCGCCCGCGATTGGAAACCCAGAGCAGCAGCCCGGGCAGCACGGCGGCGTCCCAGTCCAGGATGGTACGATAGCGCTCGGCATGGTTGGTGAGGATCACCCGCCCGCCATGGTCGGCCGCAATCAGCAGTTCCTCGGCATCGCGGTCGAGCGGCAGCCGGGCGAAAGACAGCGTGGAGCCGTCCATCATCGGCACGGCATCGAGGCCCGGCACCACTTGACCGTGGGCCGCGCGCGACACGCCCTTCTCGAACTCACCCGGATAAGTGAACACGCGGACCGGGCCCTCGAACCCGATCTCGAAGGCGCCGGGCTCCTCAGGCAGCGCGAAGGTCGGGTGCAGTCCCCACGGCATCTCGCACGATCGCCGCGCCGTGATCTCCACCACCACCGAGATCATCGCCTCACCCGGCAGAACGTGGATCGCACGCGAGACGCGCTCGATCGGCATCTCCTCGGGAAAGTCGAAGTGGCAGGCCAGATGGTCCGGCGAGCACGAATCGAGCACCCAGGGCTCGTTCGCGACCGCGCCGTGGCCGTAGGCGTCCGGCGAGGCGAGATCGCGGTTCACACCCGTCATCCAGTCGGGGAGCAGGTCCGTGCGCGGCTTGCCAGGAAGCCCGAACGGCAGGCAGGTCCAGTCGCCACGTAGCCCCTGCAACAGCGGCCCGACCGGCGGCTCGAACCGCTCGTCGGCCCAGGGCGCGACCTTGAACGGGAACACCTTGCGGCCGTCGTCGAGCACGATCTCCACCGGCGCCATCATCGCCCCGGTCGGCCGCACCGCGATGTGGCCCCGGTCCCAGCCGAGCGTCCAGTCGGTCATGACTTGCATCCTTGGCTTCGTTGCCGGCCGTCCCGTCAGGGCTCAGGCCGCGTGACCCTGCGCCCTCAAGACCTCGAAGCAGTTCGAGATCGCATGATAGTCCGCCTTCACCGGCGGGCTCTTCGGCTCGTCGTAGCGCCGATTGTTCTCGTCGACGCGAAGGTACCAGCCGCCGCGCTCGCGATCGACCATGTACTCCCAAGTCCAGGACCATATCTTCTCGTACCAGTCGAGATAACGCTGTTCGCCCGTGGCCTTGTAGAGCAGATAGGCGGCCGAGAAGGATTCGGACGGCAGCCAGTGATATTTGTCGCGGTCGATCGGAACGAGATTCTCGTCGAACGTGTAATAGAAACCGCCCCGATCCTCGTCCCAGAACGGCGTGACGGCGAGGTCGAAGATCTCGGCCGCCCGCGTCTTGAAGCGGTCTTCCCCCGTGAGCCGGTAGAGCGTCAGCAGCAGCTTCGCCCATTCGGCATGATGGCCGGGCTGGAAGCCTTCCGGCCGGAAGGTATGGTCGTTGGCGCGCTTCGCGGCATCCGGGTCCACCGCCCAGTCGGACGTGAAGTGCTCGTGAATGAAGCCGCCGTGAGCCGCGGGAAACTCGATGGCGATCTTGTTGGCGATGTGGATCGCACGGTCGAGGAACGGCCGGCTTCCGGTTGCCTCATAGGCGGCGATCATCGCCTCGCACAGGTGCATGTTGGCGTTCTGGCCGCGATAGCTGTCCGGGTTCGTCCAGCCGGCATCGAAACCCTCGATGGCGAGTTGTTGCGGCCCCTCGATGAAGCGGGACTCGATCAGCGCCGCGACATCGCGCAGGCAGGCATCAGGCACGATCTTGCGGGCGGCGGTGGCATGGGCCAGCAGCACGAAGGCGTGGCCATAGGCCTTGAGCGAGGGATCGGCGACGGTATCGCACTTCGCGACCCACCCGTAGCCGCGCGAAACAGGGTCGCGAAGGACCGTTTCCAGGAAGTTCAGCCCGTGGCGCACGGCATCGCGCAGCATCTCGTCGCCGAAAAGCTCGAACCCGATCGCAGCGTTGTAGGTCATGCGCGACATGCCGACGAGATGCTTGGTCTCGCGGTCGTAGATGGTGCCGTCGATCAGGAAGGCGTTGAAGAAGCCACCCTTTTCCCGGTCGATCGCAACGGGGAAATAGAAATCGAGGCACTGGCGGATATGCGATTTCAGGAAATCCGGCGACGCGAAATCGGGCATTGCCCTGTCCCCTCCCACTCGGGTTCGCGGAACGTCGCCGGCAGCCGCATCCCCGCGAGGGAGTGGCGGCGGCGCGCTCCTGTCATCGTTCAATTCGCTTCTGGAATAGGGCCTTGCGAGGCTGCGGTCCAGTGGCAGCGCTCCCGCAACAACGGGCTAACACCCGCCCCGCCGATCTCGGATGGTATAGTCGTCACCCTAGAGAGACGCGCCCGCCGGCCTGCGTTCCAGGCGCGGCCCGAGCGAGGCGTGCCAAGAACAAGGAGACGCGAGATGGCTGCCAAGCGCATTCTGATGATCGTCGGCGATTTCACCGAAGACTATGAGACCATGGTGCCGTTCCAGGCGTTGCTCGCCGTCGGCCACAAGGTCGATGCCGTCTGCCCGGGCAAGAAGAAGGGCGACTGGGTCGCGACCGCCATCCACGATTTCGAAGGCCAGCAGACCTATAGCGAGAAGCCCGGTCACCGCTTCACGCTGAACGCAACGTTTTCCGACATCACGCTCGAGGACTACGACGCGCTTGTCATCCCGGGCGGGCGGGCACCGGAATATCTCCGCCTCGACGCCGGGGTGATCGCCGCGGTGCGCCATTTCTTCGACGCAGGCAAGCCCGTCGCCGCCATCTGCCATGGCCCGCAACTGCTCGCTGCGGCGAAGGTGCTGGAAGGTCGCACCTGCTCGGCCTACCCGGCCTGCCGCCCGGAAGTGGAACTCGCCGGCGGCACCTATGCCGATATCGCCATCGACGGCGCGGTGACGGACGGCAATCTCGTCACGGCTCCTGCGTGGCCGGCGCATCCGGCGTGGATCGGCCAGTTCCTCACCGTTCTCGGCACGCACATCGAGCACGCCGACAAGGTGCTCGCCGCCGCCTGACAAACGCCGCATCCGCCCGCCGGACAGGAACGGCGGGCGGACCGGCCCGCGGCGTGCTATCATCGCCCGAAAAGCAAGAGCCGGGAGGATGGAACGCCATGTGCCGTCTGTTCGTCGGAGCCGATCCAGCTCTGTGGCGCAATCGCACGCGCTCGATACGCCTCAGCGGCGTTTCCACAAGCATTCGCCTTGAGGACTTCTACTGGACGACGCTGGAAGAGATCGCCCGTCGCGACGGGCTGTCGCTCGGACAGCTCGTCTCCCGGCTCTATGACGAGCTGGCGAGCGAGGGCGAGATCGAGAACTTTGCCTCGTTCCTGCGGGTGTGCTGTGGACGCTATCTCGCGCTGCAACTCGCCGGAGAGGTGCCCTCGAACCGCGCAGTACCCATCCGCAGCCTCGATGCGGAACGTATCCTCGCCCGGGAGAACGCCGCCCGCGCGCTCGTGAGCGAGCGGGAAAGCGCCTGATGCGCGTCCCCTCGCGGCCGGCGATGAGCCCTCAGGTCACCGCAGGCAGATGCTGGAGAACCTCGAGCGAGCCTTCGTAAATCATCTTGAGCGCGATGTAGAGGACGATGGCGAGGCCGACATAGGAAATCCAGCGGAAGCGGGACAGCATCGAGGCGATCAGCGAAGCCGCGAGCCCCATCAGCGCCACAGACAGCGCAAGGCCGATGATCAGCACGCCCGGATGCTCGCGAGCGGCCCCGGCGACGGCGAGCACGTTGTCGAGCGACATCGAAACGTCGGCGACGATGATCTGCGTCACGGCCTGGCCGAAGGTCTTCCGGGGCTTCCCGCCCTCCTTGCCCTTGCCGGCGAAGACGACCGTCTCCTCCGCCTCCGCGTCGTCGGCGATCGCGGCCTTTTCCGCCTCGTGGTCGGCGCGGATCTCGCGCCACATCTTCCAGCACACCCAGAGCAGCAGAATGCCGCCCGCCAGCAGCAGGCCGATGACGGCAAGCAGGTGCACGGCGATGGAGGCGAACACGATGCGCAGAGCCGTCGCGGCAAGAATGCCGACCAGGATGACCTTGAGGCGCTGCTCGCGTGGCAACCCCGCTGCGGCGAGGCCGACGACGACGGCATTGTCGCCCGCAAGCACCACGTCGATCAGCAGCACCTGCACCAGAGCGGTCAAAGCCGCAGGCTCGAACAATCCGGTGAAGATTTCCACGGGGGTACGTCTCTCGCTTTCGGGAGTGAACGAGGCAGGCGGGGTCGGGAGAACGTCAGATGGCGACTTCCGGACAGAACGCCCCGGAAATGCTGAATGTTCCGGGCTTAAACCCGTCCCGTCATGATTGCAAGGCGGTGGGGTTCCCTCCTTTTCCATACGAACGGCGCGATACGGCGAGATGACGACATGCCCGCTGACCGTAGGGCCGTATGGAACGAGAGGGCGCTTCGGGCCGCCGGCCTCTCTTCACCAGCCGATGCCGGGCGGCGGCGAACGCAGCCCGGTGTCGCGCCCACCTTCCGTCCGCACCAAACCGATTGCATCCGCGCCGGGCGGTGGCTAACGTCGACCTTGTCTCGCGGGGTGCCCGAATGGGCTGAGAGGCGTGCAAGCCAACCCGTCGAACCTGATCCGGATCGTACCGGCGGAGGGATCGAGATGACGGCGTTGACACGCCCATCCCCTCATCGCGCCAACTGTCGCCTCGGCCGAACGACCAATCGTCGTGACGCCGTGCCGACGGATTGGCCGATGCGCCGAACGAGCCAGATTTGCCCGTTTTGCCAGCAGGATGAACGTCTATGCTCACACGCCGCTTCATCAGCGCCGCTCTTGCGGGCTCTCTCGCCCTCGGCGCCTTCGCCTCCGCCCTGCCTCTCGCGAGCGAGGCCGCCGCAGCGGAGAAGCCGACGCTCACGGTCTACACCTACGACAGCTTCGCCGCCGAATGGGGGCCGGGGCCGATCGTGAAGAAGCGTTTCGAGGAAACCTGCGGCTGCACCCTTGAATGGGTGGCGATCGAGGATGCGGGCGCGATGCTGACGCGCCTCAAGCTCGAAGGCGCTTCGACGAAGGCCGACGTCGTGCTCGGCCTCGATACCAACATGGCCGACGAAGCCCGCAAGACCGGGCTGTTCGCCCCGTCTGGCCTCGCCGTTTCCGGCCTCGACCTTCCGGTGCCCTGGACGGACGACACGTTCGTTCCGTTCGACTGGGGCTGGTTCGCGTTCGTCTACGATTCCGAAAAGCTGAAAAATCCGCCCAAGAGTTTCGCTGATCTCACCGCGCCGAACGCTCCGTCGCTCGTGATCGAGGACCCGCGCACGTCTTCGCCGGGCCTCGGGCTGCTGCTGTGGGTCCGGGCGATCTACGGCGACAAGGCCGACGACGTCTGGAAGCAGCTGAAGCCGAAGATCGTCACCGTCACCAAGGGCTGGTCGGAAGCCTACGGCCTGTTCCTGAAGGGCGAGGCCGACATGGTGCTGAGCTATCAGACCTCTCCGGCCTACCACATCTCCGCGGACAAGACCGACAAATACAAAGCCGCGATCTTCCCCGAAGGCCACGTGCTGCAGGTCGAGACCGCAGCCGTCGTCGCAAGCTCCCGTCAGCCGGATCTGGCGAAGTCCTTCCTCGCCTTCATGCTGACGCCTGCCTTCCAGTCCGCCATTCCGGAAACCAACTGGATGTATCCGGCGAAACTTCAAGAAGGCGGGTTGCCGGCCTCCTTCAAGGACCTGCCGAAGCCGACCAAGAGCTTCCTGCCCGACCCCGCCGAGGTGGCGGCGAAGCGGCGCACTTGGCTCGACGGCTGGCTGACGGCGATGGGTCAGTGAACGCGGCGCTCTGCCCATTTCCGGCCCGTCCGGTCGCCCCATGACAGCCCGTGCCGTCCGAATCCGCGGCGCCGGCGTGATGCTGCTGCCCGGTATCGCGGCGCTGGCCGTCGTGATCGGCATCATGGCGTCGGCGATCGTCGGCCTCATCTCAGCGGCCGGGGGCGACCTGCCGTCGCTGCCGTGGGGCTATGTCAGCGACATCGTCCGCTTCACGCTGATGCAGGCGACGCTTTCAACGGTGCTGTCGCTTGCGCTCGGCGCGGCGCTGGCGCTGGCTCTCGCCCGGCGCAGCCGGTTTCCGGGCCGGCGGGTTCTGCTGGCGATCCTGAACCTCGCGGTCGTGCTGCCGCCGGTGGTGGTGGTGTTCGGCGTCGTCGCGGTGTTCGGCCGCGCCGGCTGGCTCGGCGCGATTCTCGGCGCGCTCGGCTGGCAGCCGGGAAGCTGGCTCTACGGCCTTCCGGGCATCCTGATCGGCCATGTGTTCTTCAACGCGCCGCTGGCGGCCCGGGTGTTCCTCGCCGCCATCGAAGCCGTTCCGGCCGAGCACTGGCGCCTCGCGACCCACCTCGGCATGTCGCCGCTCGCCATGTTCCGGCTGATCGACCGGCCGGTGCTGATGCGGGAGACGCCTTCGCTTGCCGCCCTGATCTTCCTGCTCTGCTTCACGAGCTTCGCCCTGGTGCTGGCGCTCGGCGGCGGGCCGGGCGCCGCGACCCTCGAAGTCGCGATCTATGAAGCCCTGAGGTTCGATGCCGATTTCCCGCGCGCCGCCGCGCTGGCCGGTGTCCAGATCGCCGTCTGCCTCGCGCTCGTCGCTCCGGTGTTCAGGATGGAACGCCGCCTGCCTGAAATCGTGACGTCCGGCTGGCATGAGTCGCGCGGCGATACCGGATCCCGCGCGCTCGCGCTGCTCGATGCGGTGGTGCTTGTCATCGTTGGCGGGCTCGTCCTGCTCCCGATCGCGGCGGTCGTCGTTTCAGGTATCCCCGCGCTCGGCACTCTCGCCGCGCCGTCCACGCTCTCCGCGCTGGCGACGAGCTTCGCCATCGCCTTGCCGGCGGCCCTGCTCTCGGTTTCGCTCGCGCTCGGCCTCGCCACGCTCGCGCGCCGCTTGCGCCTCGCCGCCGGACGAAGCCGGCTCGCCGCGCTGGTCGACTCGGCCGGCATCGCCATCCTGCTGATGCCGCCATTCACGCTCGCCGCGGGACTGTTCGTGGTGGCGAGGCGCTTTGCGGACCCGTTCGCGCTCGGGATCCCGATGATCGTGCTCGTCAACGCGCTGATGGCCCTGCCCTTCGCCATGCGCCTGATCGAGCCGCCGCTGACGGTCGCCGCCGAGCGCTACGGGCGCCTCGCCGACAGCCTCGGAATCAGCGGATGGAACCGCCTGCGTCTGGTGGACGGTCCGCTGGTTGCCCGGCCGATGGCGATGGCGTTCGCGACCGCCGCGGTGTTGTCGCTCGGCGATCTCGGGGTCGCCGCGTTCTTCGGCGCCGGGGGGATCGTCACGCTGCCGCTGCTGATTTACCAGCGCCTCGGGGCCTACCGCATGGACGAGGCCGCGTCGGTCGCGCTGCTGCTCGCGGCCGTCGCGTTCCTCCTGTTCCTGGCCGCGCTGCTTTCGACGGAGACCCGCAATGCTCGAGATTGAGGCCCTTTCCGTCGATTTCGGCCCCCGGAGCGCCTTTTCCACCCATTACGACCTGACGGTGCCGCCGGGGGCACTGTGCGCCGTCGTCGGACCATCCGGCGGGGGCAAGACGACGCTGCTCCACGCCATTGCCGGCTTTGGACGTGTCATCTCCGGCGCGGTCCGTTTCGACGGGCGCGACATCACCGGCCTGCCGCCGGCCGCCCGTCCGCTCTCGATCCTGTTTCAGGAGCACAACCTGTTCCCGCATCTCGATGCCGCAGCCAATGTCGGGCTCGGCATCGATCCGGGGCTGAAGCTCGGCGCGGCCGACGGGGAGCGGATTTCGCGGGCGCTCGCCGAGGTCGATCTCGCCGGGTTCGAGCGCCGCAAGCCCGGCGAACTCTCCGGCGGTCAGCGGCAGCGCGTCGCGCTCGCCCGGGCGCTCGTCCGCGACAAGCCGCTGATGCTTCTTGATGAACCGTTCGGCGCTCTCGACCCCGAGTTGCGCGCCGATATGATCGCTTTGGTCGATCATTTGCGCGCTCATAAGCGCCTTACGGTGCTCATGTCGATCCATACACCGGGAGACGTCGCCGGCATCGCCGATCTCGTCGCGACCGTGCGGGACGGTCGCGTCGCCATCGCCGCTTCGGCGTGACCGTCTACGCCTTTCGCTCCCAACGGCCGGCCGGAGATTGCTGCCAGTAGGTCAGGTCATGACCTTCCGCCTTGACCGCCCTCCACTGGTCGCGCGCCTCCTTGAGAGCATCGGGATCGTTGCCGTCGAAAAGGAACACGACCCGCTGGTAGGGAGCGATGTCGCCCGGAGCCGCCCGGTCTACGAGGAAGCGGACGGTCGCGCCGTTGGGGTTGTCGTCCTCCGCCGTGAGGAAGACCGGCTGGTCTTCCCCCGGTCCGTCCGCCGAGGTGCCATGAGGCAGGAACGAATCGTCCCGGTAGGTCCATAGAAGCGAATCGAGCGCGTCGCGACGCTCCCTGGAGCCGGCCTGCACGACGACGCGCCACGACCGCTCCAGGCACTTCTCGACGAGGGTGGGCAGCACCGCCTCGAGGCCCTGTCGCTCCAGATGATAGAATAGCACTTCCGTCATGCTCGACCCCTCGCCTCAGCCGACCGCCGGCGCGTCTACTTCGTTTCGTAGACGTCGGCGACGAGCCGGTCGAGCAGGCGAACGCCCCAGCCGGAACTCCACGAGCGGTTGATCTCGGTCGCGGGCGAGCCGAGCGCGGTGCCGGCGATGTCGAGATGGACCCAGGGCGTGTTGCCGACGAATCGCTTCAGGAACTGGGCGGCGGTGATGGAGCCGCCATAACGGCCGCCGGTGTTCTTGATGTCGGCGAACTTCGATTCGATCATCTTGTCGTAGTCGGCGCCGAGCGGCATCCGCCAGACCCGTTCGCCTGTCTCCGCCCCGGCCTTCGCGAGCGCGTCCGCAAGGGCGTCGTCGGTCGCGAACAGGCCGGCGTGATGGCTGCCGAGCGCGACCATGATCGCTCCGGTCAGGGTGGCGAGGTCGATGGCGAACTTCGGCTTGAAGCGCTCGATGGCGTAATGCAGCGCATCGGCGAGCACGAGCCGGCCTTCCGCGTCGGTGTTGATCACCTCGATGGTGGTGCCGGACCGCGCGGTGACGATATCGCCCGGCCGCTGGGCGTTGCCGTCCGGCATGTTCTCAACGAGGCCGAGCACGCCGACGGCGTTCACCTTCGCCTTGCGGCCGGCAAGCGCGGCCATCAGGCCGGTCACGGCCGCCGCGCCGCCCATGTCGCCCTTCATGTCCTCCATGCTGGCCGCCGGCTTGATGGAGATGCCGCCCGAATCGAACACGACGCCCTTGCCGACGAACAGCAGGGGCGCCTCTCCGAGCGGGCCGCCTTCCCATTTCAGGATCACGAGACGCGGCGGCCGCCGCGAGCCCTGTGCGACGCCCAGCAGCGCCGCCATGCGCTCCTGCCGCATTTCCGTCTCGCCGAGAACCTCCACCGAAAGGCCGAGGGCCGTGAGGGCTGCGGCGCGCGAGGCGAATTCCTCCGTGCCGAGCACGTTTGCCGGCTCGTTGACGAGATCGCGCGCGAGCACGACGCCATCGGCGACCGGCTTGCGCACCGACCATGCGGCCTCGGCGGCCGCGGCATCCGCCGCCGCGAGGACGACGGAGCGCTCCAGCGGCGCCGCATCCTCGGCCCGGCGCGACTTGTAGCGATCGAACGTGTAGGCCCGCAGCAGCACTCCGAAGGCGATGTCGGCCGCCTGCGCGGCAGAGACCGCCGTCCCGCCCGCCGTGTCCGCCAGGACGGTCACGTCCGTCGCCTTCGTCTCTCCCACCTTGCCCATGACGGTGCCGCCGAGGCGCAGCCAGTCGAGTTCGGGGGCATCGCTGGCGCCGATCGACACGACAAGGACGCGGTCGACCGACAGTCCGGCCGGCGCAAGAACATCGAGCGCCGCAAAACGCGTGGGCTTGAAATGTGCGGCCGCCAGCGCCTTTCCGAGGGCGCCGCCCGAAACCCGGTCGAGTTCCGCCGCAATGCCGCCGAACGTACCGCTATCGTCCGTGAACACCACCGCGGTTCCCTTCGCGGGCAGGGACGGCGTGGCAAAGGCAATGGTCGGCAGAGGCGCCATGATCGATCTTCCTTCGGAATTTTCTGGCAGGCGGAAGGGGCTGGGATGCCATCCGCCAGTCGGGTGGGCCACGGGAAACATGGGCCTTTGCCGGGCAGACGGCAAGCACCGAGCCATGCGCCCGAGCGAGCCGACGGCCGCGTCCCGGCACCACCTCCCCGGCCTGCCGCCTCGCCGGCCGCCGCGACCACGTGCCGCCCACAGCGATCGCACCGCACCTTATTTTTAACCAAGGACAGCTTATTTTCATCGGGCGTTCATTCCTTGTGCGGTTCCATGCCCGGGAAAATGCAGGGTCATCGGTTGCCTGCGCGCAGGCAGTTCGCATACTGAACGGAGCATCGACGGGGTAGACGGAGGCCGGGCCGGCGGGCGGCCCTTATCAGTAGGCGAGCGTACGAGCGTATGGGATTGATCGGTCGATATATTTTCCGGCGGGCAGCGGGGGCTTTCATAGCCGCGCTCGCCGTGCTGGCGAGCGTCGTCTGGGTGACCCAGGCGCTTCGCCAGCTCGATCTGATCACCGCCAAGGGCCAGGCCATCGGCGTTTTCCTCGAAATCACCCTGCTCGCCGTCCCTTTCCTGGTTCTGCTGATTGCGCCGTTCGCCATCGTCATCGCGGTCGTCGTCGTGCTGTCCAATCTCAGTGCGGATAGCGAACTTATTGCGATGCACGCGGCCGGCACGTCGCGCTGGCTGGTGCTGAAGCCGATCCTCATGCTCGGCATCGCCGTCGGTCTGTTCGCCGCGTTTCTCTCGATGTGGGCGGCGCCGCTCGGCCTTCAGTTCGTCCGCCTCGCGCTCAACGACGTGCAGGTCGATGTCGTCGCCTCGATCATCAAGCCCGGCCGCTTCATCGAGATGGAGCCGGGGCTGACCTTCCACATCCGCGACCGCACCGGTGGCGGCGTGATCAAGGGTCTCGTGCTGTCCGACGAGCGCGATCCCGACAAGGCGATGACCTATATCGCCAAGGACGGCGAGATCGTCAGCGCCCTGAACCGTACCCTCCTGGTGATGAAGGACGGCACGATCCAGCGCCGGACCGCGGACGGCGCCCTGTCCATCGTCCGCTTCGACACTTACGCTTTCGACCTGTCGTCCATGACGCCGGTTGCGGCGGCACCGGTCTTCCGCCCGAGCGAGCGCTCGACGTTCGATCTTGCGACCAGCACGGCGGGCAAGGACGAGGACTCGGAGAACTTCGGACGGCTACGCTCGGAACTGAACGACCGGCTGAGCCAGCCGCTCTATCCCCTCGCCTTCGCGCTCGTGGTTTTCGTGTTCCTCGGGGAGCCGCGGACGACGCGCCAGGGCCGTTCGTTCGCCGTGCTCGGGGCCATCGTTGTGGTCGGCCTCGTGCGGCTCGCCGGTTTCGGGGCGACGACGCTCGCGATTCGATCGCCCGTAGGCGTGTTCTTCATGTACGGCGTGCCGCTCGGCACCATCGGGCTCGCGCTCGCGCTGCTTCTGTCCGACGCGCAGCTGCAACTGCCCGCCCCCATCGCCCGCGGTTGCGACCGCATCGCCGCCACGTTCGGCCGGATCGCCGAGCGGCTGGTCGGCTCGCCCCGCGAAGCATGAGGACGGGGCGATGATCGGGCGGACACTCTTCTTCTATCTCTCCAAGCGGTTCAGCCGCTGGATCCTCGGCATCTTCCTGATCGGCGCGGTTCTGGTCTTCATCGTCGACTTCTTCGAGCTGATGCGCCGCATCGGCGACGAGGAGGGCTTCAGCGTCGCCCAGGCGGCGTTGCTTTCGGTGATGCGGACGCCATCGCTCACCGAGCGCATCCTGCCCTTCGCCACCCTGTTCGGCTCGATGGCGGCCTTCGTCGGCCTCACCCGGCGCTCAGAGCTGGTTGTCATCCGGGCAGCCGGCGTCTCGATCTGGCAGTTCATGCTGCCTCCGATCATCGTGACGCTGATCATCGGCTGCCTCGCGACGACGGTCTACAATCCGATTTCTGCTTGGCTCAAGGACCGGGCCGACCTGCTGAGCGTCGAGTTGTTCGGCCGTGAACAGCTCATCATGCTGCAGACGACGCAGCAGGTCTGGGTCCGCCAGCGCAGCGACCAGGGCGAGTCGGTGCTCCACGCCCGCCGCGTGGCGAATCAGGGGCACACGATCAACGGCGTCACCATCTTCGCCTTCGATCGTAGCGGCGAGTTCAAGGAGCGTATCGAGGCCGACAGTGGAACGCTGGAACCCGGCTACTGGAACCTGCACGGCGTCACCTCCAGCATCCCTGACAGTGCGCCGACCCATGTGGCGAGCCTCGAGTTTCCGACGCGCATCAAGGCCGAGGAGATCATGGATCAGATCGCCCAGCCGGATGCCGTGTCTTTCTGGCAACTCCGCGAGCTGATCGACAGGGCCGAGCGGGCCGGCGTGGCGGCCTATCCCTATCGTCTTCAGCTTCAGACGCTGATTTCTTTGCCGGTTTTCCTAGCCTCCATGGTGCTGATCGCCGCAACCGTTTCGTTAAGGGTATCTCGCTTCGGCGGAACCGGACGGCTGGTGGCAAGTGGCGTGGCGGCGGGGTTCGTGCTTTATGTAGCCACTGAAATGGCTCGTGATCTCGGAAACGTCGGTATCGTTGCCCCCGCGATTGCGGCCTGGGCGCCGGGAATCGTCGCCACCCTCCTGGGTGTCACGGTTCTCTTGCACAAGGAGGATGGATGACCCGCCCGCGGCCGAACCCGGTTACGGACGGCGGTAGGCTATTGCGGAGCGCCCTCAAAGGCGCGACGGCGTTGCTGCTCGTCCTCTTTGCAACGGAACCGGCGTGGGCCCAGTTCAACCTGGTTGCCCCCGGCGATACTGCGCAACAAGCGGATCCGAACTCCCGCATCCTTCTCGAGGCCGACCAGGCCGACTACAACAACAAGACCGGAGACGTCTCCGCGTCCGGCAATGTCGAGGTCTATTACGAGGGCAATACGCTTTATGCCCAGCATGTTCAGGTCAACCAGAAGGCCGACCGGATGCAGGCCGAGGGCGGCGTGCGCCTGACCGAGACCGACGGCAACGTGGTGACCGCCAAGACCCTGACCGGCACGACCGACCTCAAGGACGGCGTGATGACGGCCGTGCGCGCGGATACGTCCCAGCGCACCCGCATCGCCGCCGAACAGGCGACCCGGACCGGCGGCGAGACGACGGTGTTCAAGAAGGCGATCTACACCGCCTGCCAGACGTGTGCCGACGATCCGAAATCCGCCCCGGTGTGGCAGATCTCGGCGCAGACGATCACGCACGACAAGAATGCGCAGATGCTCTACTACCGCGACGCGACCCTCGATATCTGGGGCGTGCCGGTGCTCTATTCGCCGTATCTGTCGCAGCCCGACCCGACCGTGCGCCGCAAGACCGGCTTCCTGCTGCCGACGCTCGTGAACGGCTCGAATATCGGCACGGGCGCGCGCATTCCCTATTTCTGGGCGCTTGCGCCGAACTACGACCTGACCGTCGCCCTGACGCCGCTGACGACGCAGGGCCTGCTGGGCGACGTCGAATGGCGCCAGCGCAGCCTCGACGGCGAATACAACATCTACGCCTCCGGCATCTTCCAGAAGGATCCCTCGGCGTTCGACGGCACCTCGGGCAACGGCGACGCCCGCGGCATGATTTCGTCGAACGGCAAGTACTGGATCAACCCGCAGTGGAACTGGGGCTGGAATCTCGGCTGGTCGTCCGATCCCACCTATGTGGCCGATTACGGTCAGCCAGTCACCAGCACCGTCAGCGGCACGGAAATCCTGAACCAGCTCTTCCTGCAGGGCGTGGGTGACAGGAACTACTTCGATCTCCGCGGATACGCCTTCCGCGTTCTCCAGCAGAACATGGATCTGGCGACGATCGATCCGCCGGAGCCGTTCACGCCCTACGGCACCTACCAGCAGGAAAAGCAATCCATCGTCCACCCGGTGATGGATTATAACGGCGTGTTCAACGACTCCGTCGCCGGCGGCGAGCTATCGTGGAAGTCCAACCTGACGTCGCTCAACCGCGACATGACGGACGCGTTCACGGTGGCGCAGGGCGACGATCTCGTCACCCGGTTCCGCGGCGTTTCGGGCACGTTCTCGCGATACACCGCCTACCTTCAGTGGCGCCGCCAGTTCACCGATTCCCTCGGCCAGATCTACACGCCGTTCACCTATCTCCAGGCGGACGTCTATTCGCTGCAGGATGTCGATCCGGCCGTCACCCAGCTCGCGAACAATTCGGTCGCCGCCCGCGCGATGCCGGCGATCGGCTTCGAATATCGCTATCCCTGGCTGATCGCGGCCTCGTTCGGCAATCAGGTCATTGAGCCGGTCGGCCAGATCATCGCGCGCCCGAACGAGCAATATATCGGCAAGCTGCCGAACGAAGACGCCCAGAGCATCGTGTTCGACGATACGACGCTGTTCGAGTGGGACAAGTTCTCCGGCTTCGACCGTGTGGAAGGCGGCACCCGTGCGAACGTGGGCCTGCAATACACCCTGCAGACCAACGGCTACGGCGCGCTGACCGGCATGTTCGGCCGCTCGTTCCTGCTCGCCGGCGAGAACTCGTTCGCGATTCCGGACATTCTCGATTCGACCGACGATTCGGGCCTCGAAACCAACGCGTCGGACTATGTCGCGCGGCTGGCGTTCGATACGCAGCAGGGCATGCGTTTCGGCGGCCGCATCCGCCTCGACAACGAGAACTTCTCGATGAACCGCGCCGAAGTCGCGGCGAGCGGCACGTCCGGGCCCCTGACGACCCAGGTGACCTACGCGTTCCTCGGCCGCCAGCCGGGTCTCGGCATCGACGACGACCGGGAGGAAATTCACACCTCCGCGAGCCTGCGGATCATCGACGAGTGGCGGACGTTCGGCTCGATCCGGTACGACATTCTCGGACGTGACGTGGTGGCTGACGGTTTCGGGATCGCCTATGACGGCGAGAGCCTGAGCCTGTCGCTGTCGCTGATGGAGGATCGCTCCGGCGCCAGCGGTATGCCGGTCGATCGCACGGCCTATCTTCGGGTGGGCTTCCGCACGCTCGGCGATCTGTCCTATTCGAGTTCCGTCGGCGGGGAGTGAGCGGGTTCCGGATCGTGAGCCGGCTGTCCCGCCTGAGCGCGGGATGGCCGGACAATCGTGGGAATCGAAGGCCTGTCACGGCGCATGCCTAGGCCTGCCTTGCTTTTGCCACAGCCCTCCGCTGGTGTTCGGCAGGTTTGATGGCAGGATTCACCGGGCAACCTTTCGGACGGCCGAGCGGCCGGAGGGATCAAGCCCGACTTCGGGAGGATCGAGCCCTTCCTCCGCCCGGGATCGCCGTCGATCCCGTCCGGAAGGGCTTCGGATCGCAGACGAGACGATATGACAGGAGCACGATCCGTGACCGCAAGGAGAGTGGCGTATGCCTTGGCTTGCGCCCTGGCGTTCGGGGTCGCGGCAAATGCTGCGCCGGCTGCGGCCCAGACCACCATCAAGGTGGTCGTCAACGACCTGCCGATCACCAGCTACGACATCAGCCAGCGCGCCGCCCTGCTGAAGCTGACGGCGCGGCCGCCGAACCCGGTCCAGCTCGCGACCCAGGAACTGATCCAGGAGCGCCTGCAGATGCAGGAGGCGCGCCGGCTGAGGATCAACGTCTCCGACCGCGAGGTCGACCAGGCGTTCGCCTCCATCGCCCAGCGCGTGAAGCTCACCCCGGCCCAGCTCGGGCAGGTGCTGTCCCAGGCCGGCAGCAGCGCGGCAGAGCTGAAGTCGCGGCTGCGCGCGCAGATTGCGTGGTCCCAGGTCGTGCGCATGAAGTTCCGCGGCTCCGGCGGCGTTTCCGATCAGGACGTGATCGCCGCGCTCGGCGCCAAGGGCCAGGAAAAGGACGCCAACGCCCACAAGACCGTGGAATACGACCTCAGCCAGGTCGTGTTCGTGGTGCCGGCGAACGCGAGCGCCGGCCAGAAGGCGGCGCGGCAGCGCGAGGCCGAGCAGCTTCGGCAGCGCTTCAGCTCCTGCGAGCAGGGGCTTGCCTTCGCAAAGGGCCTTTCGGCCGTGGTCGTGAAGCCGCTCGGCAAGAAGCTGCAGTCCGACATGCCGGCGCAGATGACCCAGGTTCTCGACGGCATCGGCGTCGGCAAGCTCGGCCCGGCCCAGCCGGGTCCGTCCGGGATCGAGATGATCGCCGTGTGTAGCCGGCGCGAGATCGACAGCGACGCCGCCGCGCGGGCCTCGATCAAGACCGAACTGACCAACGAGCAGGGCAATATCGCCGCCCGGCGCTATCTGCGCGATCTCGAGCGGAACGCCGTCATCGAGTACCGCTGATGACGGCGACCATCGCCGTCGGAGCGGCCTGATCGTGGCTGCCATCGACGACCTTCCGCCGCTTCGCGACGTGATCGCCACCCATGGGCTGGCGGCGCGCAAGTCGCTCGGCCAGAACTTCCTGCTCGACCTCAACCTGACGGCGCGCGTCGCGCGCGGCGCGGGCGATCTGTCGGCCGCGACCGTCGTCGAGGTCGGCCCGGGGCCGGGCGGCCTGACGCGCGCCCTGCTCGCACTGGGCGCGCGCCATGTCGTCGCCATCGAGCGCGACGAGCGCTGCCTGCCGGCCCTCGCGGAGATCGCCGCGCGTTATCCAGGCCGGCTCACCGTCGTTTCGGGGGATGCCCTCGCCTGCAACATCCCGGCCCTCGTCGCCGCGGCCCCGGGATACCGGGAGGGCGACAATGTGCAGGTTGTCGCCAACCTTCCCTACAATGTCGGCACCGCGCTGCTCGTGCAGTGGCTGGAGACCGAGCCATGGCCGCCCTGGTGGCACGGACTGACGCTGATGTTCCAGCGCGAGGTCGCCGAGCGGATCGTCGCCGGACCGGACGACGACGCCTATGGCCGGCTCGGCGTGCTCGCCGGGTGGCGCACGGAAGCCTCCATCCTGTTCGACGTGGCGGCGAGCGCCTTCACGCCGCCGCCGAAGGTGACCTCGTCGGTGGTGCACCTCGAACCGAGGGCCGAGCCGCTCGCCTGCGACGGCCGCCTGCTGAGCCGGGTGACCGCCGCGGCGTTCGGCCAGCGGCGCAAGATGCTGCGGGCCAGCCTGCGCAGCCTCGGCGTCGAGACCGAGCCGCTTCTGGAAGAGGCCGGCCTGCCGCCGACAGAGCGGGCGGAGAACATTCCCGTCGCGGGGTTCGTCGCGCTCGCGCGTGCTCTCGCCCACCGGCTCCCGGCGGGCAAGGCCGTCCCGGTGGACTGAGCGGCGCTTCTGGCGGACGCAGCCGGCGCGTCAGTTATATTCGAAGATGCGCCTCAGGATGCCCGGCGTGACGCCCGAGATCGGATTGTAGCTGAGCGTCGGATTCGCCAGCGGCCCTTCCAGCTTGAACGTCACGCCGATCAGCCCGCCGTCACGGCCGCCGCCCAGAATCTCGCCGATGATCGGGATGCGGCCGAACAGATTGTTGATCGCGAAGATCGGAATGAAGGTGCCGGCCAGCGAGAGCTGCTGGGTCGTGAGGTTGAGCGTGCCGTTGGCGCTGCCGCCCGACGATTCCCCGCGCAGCACCGCGTCGATGATCTGCAGCACGGAGCCGTTGACGCGGAAGGTGATGTCGAGGCTCTCGAACCGGGAGGCGGCATCCGGCGGCGCCTGAACCCGCTGTCCGGCGGCCTTCTCCGCGGTCTTCTTCGCCGCCGTCGCCACCATCTCCTGCAGACCGGGATCCTGATCGACGCTGAACGACGTCACCGTGGTGGCGCCGGCTGTACCTGCGTCGGTCATGCGCGCGCGGATCTGACCATTGCCGCCGATCAGGCGCTTGTAGAGATCGAGGAAGCGGAGCACCTGCCCGGTGTCGCCCGTCGACGCGGTCAGCATGCTACCGGAATCGCCCGGCGCGATCTTGACGGCGACGCCGGCCCCGCCGGCGCCGGTCACTCCGGTGAGATCGAGCTTCGACACCGTATCGCCGGTCAGCGACGCCTTCAGCTCCACATTGTTCAGGGACGCGCTGCCGAAGCCGACGATGCGCGCGACCTTGGCATCGATCTTCAGAGGCACCTTGCCGGCGGCCTGGGACGACTTGTCCTGCCAGCCCTTCTTGAGCTGCTGGATCAACCCGCGCGCGTCGTAATTGTCGCCGGTGATGGTGATCGCATAGCCGTTGGACGACATGCGCTCGGCCCTGACCTTCAGGATATCGCCCGGCCGCAG